>NZ_JAUQOO010000012.1:0-187974 GCF_030580745.1 Pseudomonas serbiensis | reverse complement strand
ACCGAATTTCTTGACGACCATAGAGCATTGGAACCACCTGATCCCATCCCGAACTCAGTAGTGAAACGATGCATCGCCGATGGTAGTGTGGGGTTTCCCCATGTGAGAGTAGGTCATCGTCAAGATTAAAATTCAGAACCCCCGTCTGCGAAAGCAGGTGGGGGTTTTGTCTTTCTGGTCCCAACCCTTTGTCTGCTGGCTTGCCACATCAAATGTGGTGGATTGCTTATGGCAATCCCGGTCGCTTGCCCTTATGGTTTGGCCTCAGGTTTTACTCGTTCGAGTCAAGGAAGCATACATGTCCGTCACAACCTCTCTGAGCGCCGGCTTCATGGTGGTTCATGGCAACCGCCCGGATGAACTGCGCAGTCTGGTTGTCTCCTGGATGCGACGCTATCCCCTGGCACCTCTGGAGAACGAGATTGCCCTGGTGCAAAGCAACGGCATTGCCCAGTGGCTCAAGCTGGCCCTGGCCGAAGACGCCCAGGATGAAGATCAAGGTGGCTGCGGTATCGCGGCCGCGATAGATGTTCAACTCCCCGGCAGTTTCATGTGGCAGTTGTATCGCTCTGTATTGGGCCGCAACGAAATTCCGGAAATCTCGCTGCTCGATAAGGCACCGCTGACATGGCGTCTGATGCGCCTCCTGCCACAGTTGATCAACCAGCCCCATTTCGAGCCGTTGCAGCGTTTCCTTACCGCCGATACTGATCTGCGCAAGCGCTATCAACTATCTGAACGGCTGGCTGACCTGTTCGACCAATATCAGGTGTATCGGGCTGACTGGCTGGAAGACTGGGCAGCAGGTCGTCATCAGTTGCGCAATGTCCGAGGGGAAGCCAAGCCGCTGAGTGCCGCCAATTGCTGGCAAGCCGAATTGTGGCGCGCTTTACTTGAGGATGTCGGAACCGAAGGCATGGCACAGAGCCGCGCAGGTGTTCACCAACGTTTTCTGAAGCGCATCGGCACCCTCGATGAAGCACCGCAAGGCCTGCCTGCGCGAGTTATTGTCTTTGGGATATCGTCCCTGCCCGCACAGGCGTTGGAAGCCTTGGCCGGGTTATCGAAATTCAGCCAGGTGCTGCTCTGTGTGCATAACCCTTGCCGCCATCACTGGGCCGATATCGTCGCCGACAAGGACCTGCTCCGCCATCAATACAAACGTCAGGCGCGCAAGAGCGGCATGCCCGTGGCTCTTGATCCGCAGACTCTGCACCAGCACGCACATCCTTTGCTCGCTGCCTGGGGCAAGCAAGGGCGTGACTACATCAATCTGCTCGACACCCATGACGAACCCAATAGCTACCGCTCTTCTTTCAAGGATGAGCGTATCGATCTGTTCAGTGAGAGCGAGCCAACAACCATCCTCAATCAATTGCAGGATGACATCCTCGAACTGCGCCCTCTCGATGAGACTCGCGAACACTGGCCGGCAATCGACGCCTTGAAGGATCGCTCCATTCGCTTCCATGTCGCGCATAGCGCTCAGCGGGAAGTGGAAGTGCTGCACGATCAGCTACTGGCGCGTTTCAGCCGGGACCCGGCCTTGCGGCCGCGGGATGTGATCGTCATGGTTCCGGACATCGACAGCTATGCCCCGCATATCCGGGCGGTATTCGGGCAGATAGACTCCCATGACCAGCGCTTCATCCCTTTCACCCTGGCCGATCAGGGGCAACGTGGTCGCGAGCCCTTGCTGATTGCGGTCGAGCATCTGTTGAAGCTCCCCGACAGCCGCTTCCCGGTCAGTGAAATCCTCGATCTGCTCGACGTTCCGGCCTTGCGGGCACGCTTCAAGATTCAGGAGCACGACTTGCCGACCCTGCATCGCTGGATCGAAGGTGCAGGAGTGCGCTGGGGCTTGAATGCACGCCAGCGTGCCGGGTTGGGTTTGCCCGACGAGCTTGAACAGAACAGTTGGTACTTCGGGCTGCGTCGAATGCTGTTGGGCTATGCCGTCGGGGCAGGTGAAGCTTATGAAGGCATCGAACCTTATGACGAGATTGGTGGCCTGGATGCGGCACTGATCGGCCCTCTGGTCGCCTTGATCGATGCATTGCAGGTTACCCATGCCGAATTGTCCCTGCCTGCGACACCCCTGGAGTGGGGAGCACGTTTGCAGACGCTCTTGCAGGTGTTCTTCCAGGCCGATAGTGAGCATGACGATTACTTGCTGGGCCAGCTTGAGACTCTGCGCGAAACCTGGCTGAAAACCTGTGAGACGGTCGATTTGCTCGATGAGCTGCCGCTGACCGTCGTGCGCGAAGCCTGGTTGGCCGGTCTGGACCAAGGCCGCCTGTCCCAACGCTTTCTGGCAGGCTCGGTCAACTTCTGCACCCTGATGCCCATGCGGGCGATTCCTTTCAAGATTGTCTGCCTGTTGGGCATGAACGATGGCGATTACCCTCGTGCTCAGCCGCCACTGGATTTCGATCTGATGGGCAGCGATTACCGCCCCGGCGACCGTTCCCGGCGTGAAGATGATCGCTACCTGCTGCTTGAAGCCGTGCTCTCGGCCCGCGATCAGCTCTATATCAGTTGGGTCGGCCGCAGTATTCGCGACAACAGCGACCGCCCGGCTTCGGTGTTGATCGGTCAGTTGCGTGATCATCTGGCCAGCGGCTGGAAACTCGCCTCTGACGCTGAACCTGACAGTAAGCAAGACCCCGGCGAACGCCTGCTCGATGCCTTGACCCTGCATCACCCGCTACAGCCTTTCAGTGCCAGCTATTTCCATGCCGGTACCGGCTATTTCAGTTTTGCTCAGGAATGGCGGCTGTTGCATGAAGATAAACCGGCACGGATCAGCGCTGCTGCGTTGCCGCCTCACGAGCAGGATGAGCCTCTGACGATTGCGCAGTTGCAGGACTTCCTGAGAAACCCGGTAAAGCACTTCTTCAGTCAGCGTCTGAAGATCTACTTCGAGACGGCCGAAGCGCCGGTGCCCGACGAAGAACCTTTTGTGCTCAACGCCCTTGAGCGTTACAGCCTGAGTGAAAGCCTGCTGGCCGCCGCCATGGCCAACCTGGGCGATATCGACTCGGCCTTGCAGGCTCAGGCAATCAAACTGCAAAGTAGCGGCCTGCTGCCCATGGCCGGGTTCGGCACTCGCCTTCAGGCTGAATTGATAGAACCATTGCCGGATGTGCTCGAGCGCTATCAGGCGTTGCTGACCCTATGGCCTGAGCCTTTGAGCAGCGCCTTGCCGGTGAGCTTTGCCCATAACGATGTGAGCCTCGAAGGCTGGCTGGGCGGTCTGCACAGTAATGGGCAAAACCAGTTGCTGACCGTTACGGTCATCCCCAATGGCATTGGCTCGAAAAGAACCCGCAAATGGCACCGGCTGATTCGTCCGTGGGTCACGCATCTGGTCGCCAGCGCATGTGGCTTGCCGCTCAATACAGCGTTGGTGGCCACCGATGAAACACTGCTGCTGGCCCCGCTGGAAAAGGACGCAGCCAGTGCAACGCTGAACGATCTGCTGACAGCCTGGGTCTGCGGCATGCAGCAACCTCTGCCGGTCGCGGTCAAGACCGCTTTCGCCTGGCTGGGGCAGCCTCTGGACAAGGCCGAAGCCGCTGCACGCAAGGCCTATGAAGGCGATGGGGTGACGAGTAACGGCGAACTCGGCGAAAGCACTGCGCTGGCCCGACAGTTCCCGGACTTCAATGCACTGATGGAAAGCGAGGAGTTTGTCGGCTGGTGCGAAGCGCTCTATAAACCCATTTACGAAGCACCCTGGCAGTCTCTGTCCGGCGGGGAGGCCAGCGCATGAGTACCTTGCAAGAACACGCTGTTCCCCTGGCCCTGCGTTTTCCACTGCGCGGCAGCCAGTTGATCGAAGCCAGTGCCGGTACCGGCAAGACTTTCACCATCTCGGCGCTGTACCTGCGTCTTGTGCTTGGCCACGGAGATGAAACCTCAGGTTTTGGCCGCGAGCTATTGCCACCGCAGATTCTGGTAGTGACCTTTACCGATGCCGCGACCAAGGAACTGCGCGACCGGATTCGTACCCGTCTGGCCGAAGCGGCCCGTTTCTTTCGTGACGAAATCGCCGCGCCCGACGACCTGATCGCCGACTTGCGTGCCCAGTTCAGTACAGAACAATGGCCAGGCTGCGCCAACCGTCTCGATATCGCGGCGCAGTGGATGGATGAGGCGGCGGTTTCGACCATTCACAGTTGGTGTCAGCGCATGTTGCGCGAGCACGCTTTCGACAGTGGCAGCCTGTTCACTCAGAGCCTGGAAACCGATCACAGCGATCTGCTGGGTGAAGTGCTGCGCGATTACTGGCGACGTTTCTGCTACCCCATGACTGGCGATACTCTGGACTGGGTGCGGGATAAATGGGGTGGCCCGGCTGCCTTGCTGCCGCGCATCCGGGGTTTGTTCGGTCGTGAACGCAGCCAGGTGACCCAAGAGCCTGCCGAGCTGATCCAGGCTTCCCTGCAACAGCGCCGCGAAGCACTGCAAACGCTGAAAGCGCCCTGGACCGAGTGGGCCAACGAGCTGCATGCGATTTGTCAGGACGGCGTCAAACGCAAAGTCGTCGATGGCCGCAAAATGCAGGAGCGTTACTTTGCGCCCTGGTTTGAAAAGCTCAAGGCGTGGGCCGCAGACGAAACCCAGGAAACGCTGGAACTGGGCACCGGTTTCACCCGCCTGACCCCGGATGGCATGGCCGAAGCCTGGAAGAGCGACCCGCCGTCGCACCCGGCCCTGGAGGCCATGCTCGAACTGAAAGCGGCCCTCGATACTCTTCCCACACCCGATGCCATGGTGCTGCAACATGCCGCGCAATGGGTCAGTGCCCGCTTTGAAGAAGAGAAGCGTCGCCGCGCCGAAATGGGTTTCGACGACATGCTGCTCAGGCTCGATGCCGCCTTGCATGGCGCCGCTGGCGAGCGCTTGGCGAGCCTGATTCGTGAACAGTTCCCCGTCGCGCTCATCGATGAGTTCCAGGACACCGACCCGGTGCAGTACCGGATCTTCGAGAGCATTTATCGCCTTGAAGATAACGATGAACAAACCGGCCTGTTCCTGATCGGTGACCCCAAACAGGCGATCTACGCCTTCCGTGGCGCGGATATCTACACCTACCTGCGCGCCCGTACTGCTACGGCGGGGCGCTGGCACACACTGGACACCAACTACCGCTCCAGTCATGCGATGGTCGAATCTGTCAACCACATATTCGACCAGGCCGAGCAGCGTGCCGAAGGGCGGGGCGCGTTTCTGTTTCGCGATGGCGACAATAACCCGGTCCCGTTTACCAAGGCGCTTGCCCAGGGCCGCAAGGAAACATTGCACGTCGATGGCGCGCCGCTTGCGGCATTGACGGTCTGGCATCTGCAAAGCGATCAGCCGGTGTCTGGCACTGTTTATCGTCAGCAACTGGCTGCCAGTTGCGCCAGTGAAATCGTGCGTCTGCTCAAGGGCGGGCAACAAGGCCATACCGGTTTTGCAGCTCCCGACAAGGAACTGCGCGGATTGCTGCCCGCCGACATCGCGATTCTGGTGCGTGATGGCAAGGAAGCTCAGGCCGTGCGCAATGAGCTGTCTGCCCGAGGCGTGCGTAGCGTCTATCTCTCCGATAAGGATTCGGTGTTCGCCGCACAGGAAGCCCATGATTTGTTGGCCTGGCTCAAGGCCTGTGCCGAACCCGACGCCGAACGCATCCTGCGTGCCGCTCTGGCCTGCATCACGCTCAACCTGCCGCTGGCTGAACTGGAACGCTTGAACCAGGACGAACTGGCATGGGAGCAGCGCGTCATGCAGTTCCGCGGCTATCGCAACCTGTGGCGTCATCAGGGCGTGCTGCCGATGCTGCGTCGTCTGCTGCACGACTTTGCCTTGCCCCAGACACTGATCGCCCGCAACGATGGCGAGCGGGTACTGACCAACCTGCTGCACCTGTCCGAGCTGCTGCAACAGGCCGCCGCCGAGCTGGATGGCGAGCAAGCCCTGATCCGGCATCTGAGCGAGCAACTGGCGCTGTCCGGTCAGGCTGCCGAAGAGCAGATTCTGCGACTGGAAAGCGATGAGCAACTGGTCAAGGTCGTGACGATCCACAAGTCCAAGGGCTTGCAGTATCCGCTGGTGTTTCTGCCGTTCATTTGCTCAACCAAACCGGTGGATGGCAGCCGCTTGCCCTTGCAGTTTCACGATGCCGAGGGCAATGCCCAGATCAGCCTGCAACCCACAGACGAACTGATCGAACTGTCTGACAACGAGCGTCTGGCCGAAGACCTGCGCTTGCTTTATGTCGCCCTGACCCGTTCCGAACACGCTTGCTGGCTGGGTGTCGCAGACCTCAAGCGCGGCAACCTCAACAGCTCCATGCTGCATCGCTCGGCGCTGGGTTACTTGCTGGGCGGCGGTGTGGCGTTGGGCGAGTCGGCCGACCTGCAACTGTGGTTGCGGGACCTGAGCAAAGGCTGTGAAAGCATCGCCTTGCAACCTGTTCCCGAACCCGACGCCGATATCTTCAGCCTGCCACGCAACGAAGCCAGCCTCGTCAAGGCACTGGTGCCCAAACGCCGTGCAACCGAGAACTGGTGGATTGCGTCATACAGTGCGCTGCGCATTGGTGACACCGTGACCACGAGCGGCGATGCGTCGCCTGACAGTCCGCAGGCGCAGAAGCTGTTCGACGACGAACGCCTCGACCCACAGGCTCCTCGTGAGGTACTGGCCGCTGGCGACGATATCCACCGTTTCCCTCGTGGCCCCAACCCCGGCACCTTTCTGCATGGTCTGCTGGAGTGGGCGGGTAACGAAGGTTTTGCTGCGGCGGCCCATGATTCAGAGCTGTTGAGCGATGCGATTGCCCGTCGCTGCAACCGACGTGGCTGGGAAGGATGGATCAACACCCTGACGGGATGGCTGACACACCTGCTCAACATGCCTTTGCCTCTGGGCAATGATGTGACTCCGGTCGCTCTGGGGGAATTGGACCAACCCAACCAGTACCGGGTTGAAATGGAGTTCTGGTTCGCCAGCAGTCAGGTCAATGTGGCGCAGATGGATGACCTCGTGCGCCGTTACACCCATGGTAATGCGCCGCGCCTGGTCGCTCAGACCACCTCGCTCAATGGCATGTTCAAAGGCTTTATCGACCTGACGTTCGAGCATGAAGGGCGCTATTACGTGGCCGATTACAAATCCAACTGGCTGGGTGGTGACGAGACGTTCTACACCGAGCAGTCCATGGAAGCGGCCATTCTCGAAAACCGCTACGACCTGCAATACGTTCTCTACCTGCTGGCCTTGCATCGCCAACTCAAGGCGCGGCTGGCTGACTACGATTACGACCTGCACATGGGCGGCGCGGTGTACCTGTTCCTGCGTGGCAGCCGCTCATCCACCCAGGGCGTGTACTTCACCCGACCGCCGCGTGAACTGATCGAGAGCCTGGACCTGCTGTTCCAGGGCAAACTCCTCCCAACCGCCCAGCCAGGAGCGTTCGCATGAGCCGTTCGTTTGTCGAACTGTTACCTACGCCACTGGATGAAAATAGCCTGGCCAGTCTGAGCCCGCTGACCCGTGTCGACGATCTGCTGCTATTGCTTGAGCGCTGGGTGGAGCGAGGCTGGTTGCGTGCTCTGGACCGAGCCTTTGTGGCCTTTCTCGGTGAGCTTGATCCGCAAGCCGATTCACGGGTGTTGCTGGCGGCGGCCTTGAGCAGTCATCAACTGGGTCACGGGCATGTGTGCCTGGATCTGTATGAAACCCTCAAGGAACCTGACTTCGCCCTGTCGCTGCCACCGGAAGGCGATATCCAAATCGTGCCCGTGCTGTTGCCGTCGCAACTGTTGGTCGGCCTGGATGGTGCGACATGGTGTCGAGCGCTGGCCGACAGTCCCTTGGTCGCATTGGCCGAAGACGCGAGCCCGGAGGCTCGGCAAAAACCGCTGGTGTTGTCTGATCGACGTCTGTATCTGCGTCGTTACTGGACCTATGAGCGCCGCATCGCAGCGGCATTGCGTCAACGACTGGCCGAACCGGAAAGCGCGCCACAGGATCTGGCCCAGCGTCTGGACGTTCTGTTCGGCCCGGCCAGCACTGCACCGGACGCGGTGATCGACTGGCAGAAACTGGCCTGCGCTCTGGCCACTCGTCGTGGTTTCAGCATCATCACCGGCGGGCCGGGCACCGGCAAGACCACGACCGTCGTGCGGTTATTGGCTTTGCTGCAAGCGCCTGCTGTGCAAAGCGGTCAGCCACTGCGTATTCGTCTGGCTGCGCCCACCGGCAAGGCGGCGGCCCGTTTGACCGAGTCCATCAGCCAGCAGGTGCAAAGCCTGGACGTCAGCGCTGACGTGCGGCAAAAGATCCCCAGCGAAGTCACAACGGTGCATCGTCTGCTGGGCAGTCGTCCGGGGACGCGGCACTTCCGGCATCACGCAGGTAATCCACTGCCGCTGGATGTTCTGGTGGTCGATGAAGCTTCGATGATCGACCTGGAAATGATGGCCAACCTCCTGGACGCACTGCCACCCGATGCGCGCATGGTGCTGCTGGGCGACAAGGATCAATTGGCGTCTGTCGAGGCGGGCGCGGTGCTTGGGGATCTGTGTCGTGACGCTGAAAACGGTTTCTACAGCCCGCAGACCCAAGCCTGGCTGGAGTCGATCAGCGGCGAAGACTTGAGCAAGAGTGCGTTGCAACAAGGCGACGCCCGGCAGCATCCTCTCGCGCAGCAAGTGGTGATGTTGCGTCACTCGCGGCGCTTCGGACAGGGCAGCGGTATTGGCCAGTTATCGCGACTGGTCAACCAGCAACAGGACCACGAGGCCCGTGCGTTGCTGGCTGCTCGCAGTCACAAGGATTTGTTCAGCCTGGCCCTCAAGGGCGAGCAGGATCAGCGGCTTGAGCGCCTGCTGCTCGATGGCCATGGTGACGGGCCGCAGGGGTATCGCCATTATCTGGGCGTGCTGGCCGAGCAGCGTCCTGCCGATGGCTCGGCGCTGGAGGACGAATGCTGGACGCGCTGGGCGCGTGCGGTCTTGCAGGCCTTCGATGCGTTCCAGTTGCTGTGTGCCGTACGCAAGGGGCCTTGGGGTGTCGAGGGTTTGAACCAGCGCATCACCCAAGCCCTGTCCAGTGCGGGCCTGATCGAAAAGGACCAGCAATGGTACGAAGGCCGCCCGGTTCTGATGACCCACAACGACTATGGTCTGGGCCTCATGAACGGCGACATTGGCATTACCTTGTACCTGCCTGAACGTGACGGCTCAGGGAAGAAAGTCTTGCGCGTCGCCTTCCCGCGCAACGACGGCAGCGATGGTGTGCGCTTCGTGCTGCCCAGTCGGCTGAACGATGTAGAAACCGTCTATGCCATGACCGTCCACAAATCCCAAGGCTCGGAGTTCGCACACACCGCCTTGATCCTGCCCGAAGCCTTGAATCCGGTGCTGACCAAAGAGCTCATCTACACCGGCATCACCCGCGCCAAACACTGGTTCAGCCTGATCGAACCGCGCCAGGGCGTGTTTGAAGAGGCGCTGCGTCGCAAGGTCAAGCGCTTGAGCGGGTTGATGCTGGGGCTTTAGCGATTTGTGTAGCGGGATTGCCCGCTACTGGCCAGCGGGCAGGCCGTCATGTGCATCAGCACCATTAATGCCCAAAAGGCACAAAATGTTGCAGCGCTGCTTTCTCTTCAGAGCAAGGAAATGTTCTGAAATGCATAATTGTGGGAAAGGTCGGGCGCTCATACCATCACTTCAAGGTCGACACACCGCCATTCAAGGCCGGGCAGTAGACCCATCCTTTTATCTGTCGGAGATCCTTGAATGACAACAGCGCATATGACTTCGGAGTCCGCACCGGTCCGGTCGATGTCCAAAGGCAAGTTATACAAGCTGGTCATTGCGTCCTCCATTGGCAACGCTCTGGAATGGTTCGACCTGATCGTCTACGGCTTCTTTGCCATGACCATTTCCAAACTGTTTTTCCCTAGTGCCGATGAAACCGTTTCCTTGCTGATGGCGCTGGGGACTTTTGCGGTGTCCTATCTGATTCGCCCTCTCGGTGCGGCGGTGTTGGGCTCTTATGCAGACCGTGTGGGGCGCAAGTCTGCAATGCTGGCTTCGATCTGGCTGATGATGCTTGGCACCTTGCTGATCGCCATCATGCCGACCTACGCAAGCATCGGTATCTGGGCACCCATCGGTATTTTCCTGGCCCGGCTGATTCAGGGTTTCTCTGCGGGTGGCGAGTTCGGTAGCGCCACGGCCCTGCTTGTGGAGCATGCCCCCAAGCGCAAAGGCCTGATGTCCAGTTTCATGTTTGCCAGCCAGGGGCTTAGCGCATTGCTGGCTTCGGGGTTTGGCCTGCTGCTGACCTCGACGCTGACGATCGAGCAACTGGAGTCGTGGGGCTGGCGGATTCCGTTCCTGTTCGGTCTGTTGATCGGTCCTATCGGCTTGTACATCCGTCGTCATATCGACGAGGCGGGCGAGTTCAAGGAAAGCGAGCGCAGCCATGCGCCTGTCGGCGAACTGTTCAAGGCTCACAAGTACCGCATGCTGCTGGCAGTGGGTGCGCTGGTGCTGTCTACCTCGGTCAGCTACGTCATCATCTACATGCCGACCTACGCAGTGAAACAGCTGGGCCTGACTGCTTCCATCGGTTTCGCCGGGACCTTGCTCAGTGGTGTGGTGCTGACGTTGCTCACGCCTTTCATCGGTCATCTGTCAGACATTTTCGGGCGTACCCGGATCATGCTGGGTGCCTCGGTCATCTTCATTCTCAGCATCTACCCGGCGTTTTCCTGGCTGGCGGCTCAGCCGACCCTGATGGCTCTGCTGGCGGTGCTGTTCTGGATGAGTGTGCTCAAGGCGATCTACTTCGGTGGCCTGCCTGCACTCATGGCTGAGTTGTTCCCGACCCAGGTTCGCGCCACCGGCATGGCCTTGAGTTACAACATTGGTACAACGATTTTCGGCAGCTTCACGCCATTCATCGTGGCCTGGCTGATTGGCGCCAGTGGCAACAAGCTTGCACCGAGCTTCTACCTGCTGATGACAGGCATGCTCAGCCTCGTGACCCTGCTGGCTATCCGTCGACAGATGAAAAAGCCCTGACCGGGCGAGCGGTCGATGCTTCAAGGCTCGACCGCCTCTTTATTTCCTCTTCCTAGAAACATGCTCGACATGTTCGTTCGGCGCACTTGCTCCGACGATCTGGTGCTTGACGCTGCCAGATCCCTTGACTGCCCAGACAGGTCCTGACGACCGCCAAACAAGACGTTTCTGGAGTGGGTTATGTTCGATTTGCGATTCAAGTGCGCAGTGGCGGCAACCGTAGGTGTGTGCGCAACAGGCACGGCCCAGGCTGATTTCTTCGACGACAGCCACCTGACACTGGGCTTGCGCAACTTTTATGTGGATCGTGATTTCAAGCAGGAGAATGCTCCCAAGTCCCGCACCGGCAGTTGGTCGCAGGGTTTCGATCTGCAATTCAAATCCGGCTACACCGAGGGGCCGCTGCAATTCGGTCTGGACCTGGGCAGCGACTTTGCCTATCGCCTTGACGGTGAGAGGGCGCGGGCGCCCGATGGTGCGTTACCTGTGCAAACCGATGGCAGCCCGGTGCATGACTACAGTCGAGCCAACGCAACCGCCAGGGTTCGTTACTCGAAAACCGAATTGCGCATCGGCAATCAGCGCCCGAACCTGCCGATTGCTTCGTATGATCCGACACGCCAGTTGGTGACCAGCTACGAAGGCGCGATGCTGGAGTCCCGTGAGGTCAAGGACCTGACCCTCACAGCCGGACGCTTCTGGAGCATCACCGGTCGTGAGTCCTCAAACCGCGAAGACCTTTATCTATGGGGTGATTCACCGACCCAGTCCAGCGACGGGCTGAACTTCGCGGGTGTGAGTTATGCCTTTACGCCGAGCCTGTCGGGTACCTATTTCTACGCCCTGCTCGAAGATATCTATCGTCAGCACTACCTCGGTGTCGCGCACAAGATGCCTTTGGGCGCGGGCTTCGCGTTGAAGACCGATGTCCGTTATTACAACACCGAAGAAGAAGGCCAGGCGCTTTCCGGGAGAGTCGATAACCGGACTTATGGCCTGATGTTCAGCCTGCTCAAGGGCAATCACACGTTCGGCGCAGGTTATCAACGCATGCTCGGGCAGGACACGTTCCCGACCTTCAACAGCTATGCGCCCGCGCCTTACCTGATCAACTGGTCGGCGCTGGGTTTCGTCAAACCGGGCGAGCGTTCCTGGCAAGTGCGCTACGACTATGACTTTGCGGGAGTGGGTGTTCCAGGCTTGAAATGGATGGCCCGCTGGATGGAGGGCAATGACATCAACCTCGGTCAGCAGAGCCATGAAACAGAGCGAACTTCCATCCTCAGCTACGTGCAGCAGGACGGCCCGCTCAAAGGGTTCGGCGCTACCTGGATGAACATCGGCGTGAACGTGCGTGATACTTCACAGTACGAAGAGAACCGTTTGATCCTGACTTACACCGTCAGCCTCTGGTAGCCGCTGGCTTGCTCACAGTCAGCAACTGCTCTTCCAGAAAACTGAGGAAGTAACGCTGCAGCACCGGCAGCTTGCGGCCGGCCATGATCTGGACCTGCAGGCTGCGCTGACGCAACTGTGGGTCGCTCATGGGGATCAGTACCAGATTGTCACGGCCTGTCGCGCCACTGACCGTTGCCGTGCCGCACAGCGCAATGACATCTCGCGAGTAACGGACAATCGTATAGATCGCCCCCAGCGACTGGCTGGTATAAGTCGGAACCACATTGATCCCATGCAGATTGCAGGCGATGTCGAACAGATAGCGAATGGTCGAACCGGGCTGGGACAGGGCCAGCGGATACTCGCGCAGGTCCTGCACGGTCAATGATTCGCGCGTGGCCAGTGGATGGCTGGCGGGCATCAGGGCGCTGATCGGCGATTCACAGCTCAGGGCGATTTCGACGCCCATGGTGGGGGTCAGGCTGAAGGTCAGGGCGATATCCACTGCGCCGTCCTTGACCAGTTGCGAGGCACGCGCAGAGTCCACGACCTGCATGTCAAAGCTTGCACCCGGATGAAAGTTGCGAAACTCCGCCGTCACTCTGGGCAGAAACTCCCACGCCATACCTTCCGGGCATGCCAGCGCGATCTTGTGTTGCTGCAAGGTGTTCACGCCGCGCATTTCAGCGATCACGTTTTTGACTTCCAGCACATTGCGGGTGGCATAAGCGAGCAGCAGTTCGCCGGGCTCCGTCAACTGCATGCCTCTGGGTTTACGCTCGAACAGTTGCAGCCCCAGCGTGTCTTCCAGATTGCTGATCTGCCGACTGACCGCCGAGACCGCAACATGCAGTTCTTCAGCGGCTGCGGAAAGCGAACCGGTCTTGGCCACGCTATGGAAGTAGCGCAAGGGCAGATCGTGCATGCGGGGCTCCGTTTCTGCCTCAGTAATGTGCAGGTCTGGTTTGTCCTGAAAGCAATGATGCTTTGAGAACTTGATAATTGTTGCAACTCAGGTGGCAACGTTACCCTGCATTTCATCGTCGGTCGAGCGCCCTTTTTCGACTCCCGACGCCGAATGCCTGGTCAAAGGAACCTCAATGCCTAGCCCCGATTTGAATACCCGAGCACACGCCATCGCCCTTGCCGCCCAGAACCTGAGCAGCGGTGTCTTTCTTGAAGATCTGAACCGCCGGGTCGCCCGGCGCACCGAAAGCCAGAACCCTGAATGTGCTGCGCAATTGCGCGATTACCTGCTTGGCGAGGTGCAACCGCTGCTGACCGAACTGGGGTTCGCCTGCCGTCTTGTCGAGAATCCTCAACCCGGCAAGCCGCCGCTGCTGTTCGCCCGACGTATCGAAGACCCGGCCTTGCTCACGCTGCTGACCTACGGGCATGGCGACGTCACCAGCGGCCAGGACGAACTTTGGCAGGAAGGCACCGCGCCTTGGCAAATCAGCGTCAAGGACGGGCGCATCTATGGCCGTGGCACTGCCGATAACAAAGGTCAGCACAGCATCAACCTGGCGGCGCTGGAAGCGGTCCTGAAAGCGCGCAATGGACGCTTGGGTTTCAACCTGAAAATCATTTTCGAGATGAGCGAAGAGGTGGGCTCTCCCGGTCTTGAACAGGCTTGCCGCGAAAACGCCGAAGAATTGAGCGCCGACCTGTTTCTGGCTTCCGATGGGCCGCGGGTACGCCATGACCTGCCGACACTGTTTCTCGGCTCTCGGGGTGTATGCCAGTTCCGGCTGAGCCTGGATACCGGCAATGGCAGCCGACACTCTGGCAATTGGGGCGGCATCATCACCAACCCGGCGATTGTGCTGGGGCATGCGCTGGCCAGTCTGGTGTCCGCCAAAGGGCAGTTGCAGGTCGACTTTCTGCGACCTGCGCCGATGCCCGAGCATGTCTCTGCGTTGATTCGCGACTTGCCGGTGGGCGGGGAAAGTTTCGACCCGACGCTTAACCCTGAGTGGGGCGAACCGGGACTGACAACCGGCGAGAAACTGTTCGGCTGCAATGCGCTGGAAGTGGTCGGTCTGTCATCGGGCAACACGGTCAAGGTGATCGGCGCGATTCCGGGGCGGGCTGAAGCGGTCTGCCAATTACGTTTTGTCGAAGGGACCGACTGGCAATCGCTGGCGGGCAACCTGCGTCAGCATCTGGATAGCCTTGGCTTTCAGGATGTTCAGGTGCAGATCGACGGCGGCTATGCCGCGACCCGCCTGGACCCGCGTCACCCGTGGGTGGGCTTTGTGCAGCAATCGGTCAGCAAGAGCCTGGGTGAGCCGGTGAGCATTTTGCCGAACCTCGGGGGGACCATTCCCAACCATTGCTTTGCCGATGTATTGGGGCTGCCGACGGTCTGGCTGCCGCATTCCTATCCTTCCTGCAAACAGCACGCGCCCGATGAGCACTTGCTCGAAAGCATCGTCGAACAAGGCCTCAAGGCTGCTGCCGGATTGTTCTGGGACCTTGGCGAAAACCCGGATTTGTTGCGCCAGTAACGGATCGAAACCGTCTGCAATGTGAGCGCGTTAATCCCCTGGCAGGCCTCTTCTATACTCGATGTATTTCGAGCTGACGACCTGCCAAGGAGAACAACAATGAAAATCGCATTTATCGGCCTGGGCAACATGGGAGCACCCATGGCGCGCAACCTGATTCAGGCCGGTCATCAGTTGCATGTGTGTGACCTGAACAAGACCGTACTGGCCGAGCTTGCCGCCCTGGGCGCAAGTATTCGTGAAACCCCGAAACATGCCGCTCAGGGCAGCGAACTGGTCATCACCATGCTGCCCGCCGCAGTCCACGTGCGCAGCGTTTATCTGGGGGAAGATGGCGTGCTGGCGGGTATTGCTGCCGGTGTGCCGGCTGTTGATTGCAGCACCATCGATCCACAGACCATACGTGAAATCTCCAGCATTGCAGGCAAGCAAGGCGTGGTGGTGGGCGATGCGCCGGTTTCCGGTGGAACCGCTGGCGCTCAGGCCGGGACGCTGACGTTCATGGTCGGCGGGACTGCCGCACACTTTGCCGTGCTCAAGCCGGTGCTGTCGCAGATGGGCCGCAACATCGTGCATTGCGGGGATGTCGGTACCGGACAGATCGCCAAGATCTGCAACAACATGCTGTTGGCCATTTCCATGATCGGAATTTCCGAAGCCATGGCACTGGGCAATTCGCTGGGGATCGATACTCAGGTGCTTGCCGGGATCATCAACAGTTCGACCGGGCGTTGCTGGAGTTCAGAGTTCTATAACCCCTGGCCCGGGATCGTGGAAACCGCACCGGCTTCGCGAGGGTACACCGGCGGTTTTGGCGCAGAGCTGATGCTCAAGGACCTGGGCCTGGCAACCGAAGCGGCCAAGGCAGCGCATCAGCCGGTGATCCTTGGTGCCCTTGCCCAGCAGCTTTATCAGGCGATGAGTCTGCGGGGTGATGGCAACAAGGATTTTTCAGCGATAGTCGAGGGGTATCTGAGGAAGGAGTAAAGCGCAGCCCGCAGGGCTCAAGCCACCATCGAATCCAGTGAGCGGTCGACCATGGCCTTGGCCATTTGCGCCAGATGCAGGATCGAGATTGTCAGGTCATGGTTATGACTTTCACTGGCTTCATTGGCGGTGGCAATGATGCAACGCAGCAGATCGGAAGCGAGGTTGAGTACATCCTGCTGGCTGAGGGCTTCGTTGACGATGAACGGTTTTATGTCGGGCATGGGCAACTCGAAGGTGAATGAAGCAGGTCGCAAGAGCCTAGAGAGGCCGATTCCGGGGCGCAATAGGGCGTGACCTTCTCGGAAACTTCACTCAGCAGAGGAAGAGCCATCCCGCCAGCGAGACAGGGAATCTCTGGCAAGCAGAGAGTGGTTCTCTTCATTTGTCACATCTTGTCCAACCTTTGTGAATGTAGATGCATACGATTCTCTTTTACTTCTTTGAATCGTAAGGACGTTCCATGCATTCTCCTCTCCGTCTACGGCCTTCAGCTGTAATGATCAAACTTGCGCTGGCGTGTCTGGCTTCGGGTCAGGTGCATGCACAAGAGCAGGCCACAACCGAAGAGTCGGCCAATGTGCTGTCGATTGCAGACGTGGTGGTAACGGCTGCCGGTTATGAGCAGAACCTGGAGGATGCACCCGCCTCGATGACCGTCATTTCCGGTGACGATCTGCGCAAGAAATCCTTTCGTGATCTGACCGATGCGGTGCGTGATGTCGAAGGTGTCACGGTCAACGGTGGGGCCAACGAGACGGATATTTCCATTCGTGGCATGCCTGCCGATTACACGCTGATCCTGGTGGACGGCAAGCGCCAGAGCGCTCGCGAATCCCGGGTCAACGGCAACAGCGGCTACGAACAGAGTTTCATTCCGCCTGCCGAAGCCATCGAGCGAATCGAAGTGGTACGCGGCCCGATGTCTTCGCTGTACGGCTCCGATGCCATCGGTGGCGTCATCAATATCATCACCCGCAAGGTGACGCCGGAGTGGGGCGGTTCGATCACCTACGATTACTCGGCTCGTCAGCACAGCGATCAGGGCAATGCTCGCCAGACCCAGTTCTACCTCAGCGGCCCGATCAAGGAAGACCTGCTGGGCTTGCAGGTCTGGGGACGTTATCTGGATCGTCAGGCTGACGACGATATCGAACAAACCAACGGCTTCAGCAAGGCAGACCACCGTGACCTCACGGCGCGCCTGGCGATTACCCCGAACGCCGACCACGAGATCCTGCTGGAAGCCGGTGCGACCCGCCTGAAAAACGGCGATGGCCTGAGTGCGAACTGGGCGACCCGCGAGCAGGAAAACAACCGCGATCACTGGTCTATTTCCCACCAGGGCCGCTGGGGCTGGGCGACTTCCGATGTGTCGCTGGCCTACGAGAAATCCAGCCGTGAAGGTCTGGCCGACTCGACCCAGACCGATGTGCTGGGCCGCAAGCCTGAGGTCGAGAACACCGTATTCGACGCCAAGCTGGTGATGCCGACCGAGCACAACATCACCACGGTTGGCATGCAGTGGAACGACACCACGGTCACCGACTGGAACCAGGGGCTGGGTGATCGCAGGAACTACGAGTTCTCCGTTGTGCAGAGGGCGCTGTTCGCCGAAAACGAATGGTCGATGACCGATACGTTCTCTTTGACCACCGGCCTGCGCATGGACGACCACGAACAGTACGGCGTGCATTTCAGCCCGCGGGTCTATGGTGTGTGGCGTGCGACGGATGACTGGACATTCAAGGGCGGTGTCGCCCGTGGCTTCAAGGCACCTGAAGTGCGTGCCGTGGTTCCGGGATACTCCTACCTGCGACGCAACCGTTTCGTGATGTTCGGCAACCCGGACCTCAAGCCGGAAACCAGCACCAACTACGAACTGTCGGCGCTGTGGTCCAACCGCAATAACCTGTCGGCTGGTGCGACCGTTTTCTACAACGACTTCCAGGACAAACTGTCGACTGTGACCACCACAGAGGTCTGGAACGGTTTCACCGTAATGGACCGGGTCAACGTCGATAAAGCGGTCATCCAGGGCGTCGAGCTGAATGGTCGCTGGGATGTGACATCGGCCGTCGCGATCAAGGGTAACTTCACCTATACCGACTCCGAGCAGAAGAGCGGCGCCAACGCCGGTGCGCCACTGGCCCTGACGCCGGAGCGCAAAGCCAACCTGCGTGCCGAATGGCAATTGAACGACCGCACCCAACTGTGGGCGGCGACCAATTACTACGGCAAGGAATACGGCAACACCATCACCGACGAAGCGTCACCGGCTTACACCACGGCTGACTTTGGCGGGTCTTATGAACTGACCAAAAATGTCTCGCTCAATGGCGCGCTGTATAACGTGACCGACCGACGTCTGGATGACGAAACCTATGGCACCGTCAACTATGGCCGTACGTTGTGGGCGAGTACGACAGTGCGGTTCTGATTGAGCTTTTCGCGAATGAATTCGCTCCCACGGCGAGCGGGGTAGGAGCGAATTTATTCGCGAACAGAGGGCAACCTTACAACCGCACACAACCCCGCAGGCGGGCGGTTTTCCAGGGTGAGTTCGCCGCCATGGGCCTGGATGCAGGAGCGTGCGATGGCCAGGCCAAGGCCCAGCCCGCCCTGGGTGTTATCCGCGCCGCTCTGGCTCAATTGCACGAAGGGCTCGAACACCTGGGTCAGCCAGTCCTGTTCGATCCCCGGCCCGTGGTCGAGGATTTCCAGGCGGATTTCCGACTCGTCGACAGTAAGGCTCACAGTGGCATCCCCCGCATGGCGCAAGGCATTGTCTATCAGGTTGGTCAGTGCTCGTTTGAGCGCCAGTGGGCGGCAGTGGCAATAGACTTCTTGCCCGCGTTCCCAGCCTATTGGCTGGCCCATGCTCTGGTAGCGGCGGGCGAGGTCGTCGAGCAGGGCGGTCAGCGATATTCTGACTGTCGCTTCCTGCACCGCATCACCGCGCACGAAGTTCAACGTTTCGCGCACCATGGCGCGTAGTTCATCGAGGCTTTCGAGCATGTCGTCGCGCTCGGGGCTGTCTTCCAGCAACTCCATTTGCAGGCGCAGTTCGGTGATGGGCGTATTGAGGTCATGACTGATGGCGGCGAGCATTCGCGTCCTGCCTTCGACATGCCGGGCGATGCGTTCCTGCATCACATTGAAAGCTTTTGTCAGGTCGCGAGCCTCTTGCGGGCCTGAAAGCGGCAAGGGTGATATCCATTCTCCGCGACTGACCCGCTCGGTCGCCTGCGCCAGTGTCTTGACCGGCTGCACCACGCGCCGCATGAAAAAGATCACGATCAACAACACTGGAATGGTGGTGACCGGCAAGGTATAGGCCAGCATGCGGCCCCATTCGTAACCCCCGGCCGGATGCTGGATGGCGTTCAACTGCTTGCCTTCAGGCAGCCCGATGCTGGTACGCAACCTCAGCGGTGCCCAACCGGCTGCCACGAAAACATGCTCGCGTGCCGGGCCTCCGCTGATGCGTTCCAGTTGCATGCCGATGAGAGCATCGGCGGGCAGGGTCAGGCGTTTCTTCAGGTCGCTGACCATGCGATGTTCTTCCGGGCGCATATCACTGGCATCGGCGATGGCGCTGCTGGCGACCCAGAAGTGCGAGTCAGGTGTCTGCATTGAAGTCAGCAGGCGCGACGCATCTTCGGCGGATAAACCCTGTGCCGCATGATAGGCGGTGATCAGCCGTTCAATGGCCAGTGTGCGTGACAACGGGTGAATCAGGGCGCCGGTACGTTGCAGATAAAGCATGGCGATGGCATTGGAAGCCAGCAGCGCGAGCAGCAGCAAGACGCCCAGTTGATGGGCCATGCGCCTGGGCCATAAACGTCGCAGCAGCTTCATGCGTCGGGCAAGGTGACAGTGGCGACCAGCATGTAGCCGTCGCCCCAGATGGTGCGCAGCAAGTCCGGCTCCAGCGGGTTGTCATCGAGTTTGCGGCGCAGGCGGCTGATCTGCCGGTCGATGGCGCGGTCGAACACTTCAGTGCCGGGGCGGGCTGTCAGATCGATCAGGCGCTGGCGGCTCAGAATGATATTGGGGTTGGCGAGCAGTACCTGCAGCAGCCGGCTTTCTACTGTGCTGAGCCTCACAGCCGAGCCGTCGAGACGTATCAGCGTGCTGTTGCTGGCGGTGAAACTCAGACCGGCGAACTCATAACGTTGCTTCAGATCCGATGTGTCGGCGGGCGGCAGCGCGCTGCTCGCTCTGCTCTGGCCTGTGCCACGCCGACGTAACAGGCTGTTGATCCGCGCGACGAGTTCGCGAGGCTCGAACGGTTTGGTCACGTAATCGTCAGCACCGATATCCAGGCCGTGAACCCGGTCGGCGGAGGTGTCGCGAGCGGTCAGCAGAATCACCGGAATGTTCTCGCGTCGATGCAGTTTGCTGCACAGTTCAAAGCCATCGCCATCGGGCAGCATGACATCCAGCACGATGACATCGAATGCCTGATGCTTGAGCAACTGCCACATGCCAGCGGCATCTTCTGCCGTACGCACCTCGAACTGATGGCGGCGCAAATAGACGGCCAGCGGGTCGCGGATCTTGCGATGGTCGTCGACGACCAGAATGCGCGGGGCTGCGACAGTGGACGTCATCGTATTTCCCGGGAAGAAAACTGGCGCATGAAGATATGGATGATTCTCATTTTAAAACGCGATCTTATCCCATAAACGCAGTGATCGCTGAGTCGCACGTTGGACCGGTTGTTGGCAGGGGCGGCAGGAACCGCTACTTTGGACGGCGTTTGGCCCGCGCAAGAGTGCCGGATACGGCCTTGAGGCGTTTTGCATGACGCTTGCCAAACGTCCCCCGACTCAGAAAAAGAAGGAACGACATGAAGTTTGAACCCCTCTCCAGGTCGCTGATCGCGACAGCACTCATTCTGGCTTACGCCCCTGTTCACGCCGCCTCTCAGGCACCGGTCGCCGCCGAAAACGGCATGGTGGTCAGCGCCCAGCATCTGGCGACCCACGTGGGTGTCGATGTTCTCAAGGACGGGGGAAATGCGATCGATGCCGCCGTGGCGGTCGGTTATGCACTGGCAGTGGTTTACCCCGCAGCAGGCAACCTGGGCGGCGGTGGTTTCATGACGATTCAACTGGCCGACGGGCGCAAGACGTTCCTGGATTTCCGCGAAAAGGCTCCGCTGGCGGCCACTGCCGACATGTATCTGGACAAGCAGGGCAATGTCATTCCTGATCTCAGTTCCAAAGGTCACTTGTCTGTGGCCGTGCCGGGAACAGTCGCGGGCATGGAACTGGCGCTGAGCAAATACGGGACCCGCAAGCGTGAGGACGTGATTGCTCCGGCCATCAAGCTCGCCGAGGACGGCTTTGTCCTGAAGCAGGGCGATGTCGATCTGCTGTCGACGGCCACTGATGTGTTCAGGGCGGATATGGCCGACTCGGGGTCGATCTTCCTGGACAAGGGCGAGCCGCTGAAAGTCGGTCAGAAACTGGTGCAGAAGGATCTGGCCAAGACCCTGCAGGAAATCTCCAACAAGGGTAACGACGGATTCTACAAAGGTTGGGTCGCCAAGGCGTTGGTGGATTCCAGCCAGGCCGGCAAGGGCATCATTACCCAGGCTGACCTCGATCACTACAAGCCCCGCGAGCTTGCGCCCATCGAGTGTGACTACCGTGGCTATCACGTGGTTTCGGCACCGCCACCCAGCTCGGGCGGCGTGGTCATCTGCCAGATGCTGAATATCCTTGAAGGCTACCCGATGAAAGAGCTGGGCTATCGCTCGGCCCAGGGCACGCACTATCAGATAGAAGCCATGCGTCATGCCTATGTCGACCGCAACAGCTATCTGGGCGACCCGGATTTCGTCAAGAATCCCATCGAGCACCTGCTGGACAAGAACTACGCCACCAAACTGCGTGAGGCCATCGATCCGCAAAAGGCCGGTGACTCCAACAAGATCAAACCGGGCGTCGCGCCCCATGAAGGCAATAACACCACTCATTACTCCATCATCGATAAATGGGGCAATGCGGTTTCGGTGACCTACACCCTCAACAACTGGTTCGGTGCCGGGGTCATGGCCAGCAAGACCGGCGTCATTCTCAATGACGAGATGGACGACTTCACCACCAAGGTGGGCGTGCCCAACATGTTCGGTCTGGTGCAGGGCGAAGCCAACGCCATCGCACCGGGCAAGACGCCGCTTTCATCCATGAGCCCGACCATCGTCACCAAGGATGGCAAGGTTGTCATGGTGGTCGGCACGCCGGGCGGCAGCCGGATCATTACCGCAACCTGGCTGACCATGCTCAACGTGATCGACTACGGCATGAACATTCAGGAAGCCGTCGATGCACCACGCTTCCATCAGCAATGGCAGCCGGAAACCACCAACCTTGAGGCGTTCGCCGTCAGCCCGGATACGCTCAAGATCCTCGAAAGCTGGGGGCACAAGTTTGCAGGGCCTCAGCCGCTCAACCACGTTGCTGCAATCCTGGTCGGCGCACCTTCGCTGGAAGGCAAACCGGTGGGCAATAACCGTTTCTACGGGGCCAACGACCCGCGTCGCAACACAGGGTTATCACTGGGGTACTGAGTAAAAATGCCCAGGGTCCAGAAACGTCAACAATGCCTTGGCATAGCCTGGCAGTGAGTCGAAGTCCGTTGCGCACAGCAGCAGTTTTCGATCAGCCCAGGCATCGCTCAACGGCAACGCCTTGAATGTTTCTGGACCTTGCCAGCGATTCACGGCGGCCTGCGGCACGATCCCCAGCCCGGCGCCATGGGCGACCATGCGGATGACGCCGTCGAAGCCTTCGGCACGAACCCGGATGCGCAAGCGCTTGCCGGCGTGCAGCGCCTGTTCTTCGAGATAGATACCCAAGGCGCTGCTGGCCGACAGGGCAACGAATTCGTTATCCAGAGTTTGTGTGAAACGCACTGCGGAGAGGGTGGCGAGTGGATGATCCACCGGCATGATGAGTGTCAGAGGATCATCGCGAAATGGTCGGGTCTGCAGGTCGCTGGCGTCCATCGCATCGGAAATGATGCCGATATCGGCCGTACCATGGCGCACGGCATGCAGGATGCGCAAGCTGGGTTGTTCCTCCAGGTCGAGATCGATATTGGGGTGAGTGACCAGGAAACTGGCCAGCAATTCCGGCAGGTGTTCGCTGAGCGTCGAGGTGTTGCACAGTAGCCGGACCTGCCCTTTGAAACCCTTGGCGTAGTCCGCCAGATCGAACTGCATGCGTTCGACCTGTTGCAGGATCAGCCGCGCATGCTGCCCAAGGGCTTTGCCTGCCGGAGTCGGGGTGACACCACGTCTGCCGCGTTCGAGCAAAGGCGTATCGAGTGAAGCTTCCAGCGCCCTGATCCGCGCACTGGCCGATGTCAGTGACAAATGGCTGTGTGCCGCGCCAGCAGTGATGTTGCCGGCTTCAAGGACATTCAGGAACAGCCGCAAGTCAATGAAATCGAAGTGCATGGTGAGCCTCGCGCTTGCGATCGATAGGTTCAGCCTCTGTCTTTGCTTGAGGCAGGCTTGGTGCAAGACAGATATTCAAAACGATTCGGCTGGCTCAGGATAGGGCCATGAATACATTCCTGGATTTTTATCAAACTGCCGGTTGGGGCCTTACCGCTCTGGTGATCGGTACCTTTCTCCTGGCCGGAACGGTCAAGGGTGTGATCGGGCTCGGCTTGCCGACAGTGGCCATGGGGCTTTTGGGGCTGGCTATGTTGCCGGCACAGGCTGCGGCTCTGCTGATCATTCCTTCTACCTTCACCAACATCTGGCAATTGGCGACAGGTGGCCACTTGAAGCCGTTGCTCAGGCGCTTGTGGCCAATGCTCAGTCTGATCGTCATCGGCACATTTCTGGGGTCGTTCTGGCTGGGCATGAGCGGCGGGCATTCGATGACTCGCGCACTGGGCGGGGCGTTGCTGCTCTATGCGCTGAGCGGGCTGTTTCTGCCGACTTTCAAGGTGTCCGCCAGGACCGAACGCTGGCTTGGGCCGGTATGCGGTTTCATCACCGGGATCATCACTTCGGCCACCGGCGTGTTCGTGATTCCAGCTGTGCCTTACCTGCAAGCGTTGTCGCTGGAGCGTAATGAACTGGTGCAGGCGCTAGGGTTGTCGTTCACCGTTTCGACACTGGCGCTGGCGGCAGGCTTGCTGTGGAACGGGGCACTGGGTGGCGGTGAAATGGGGGCGTCACTGCTGGCGCTGATCCCGGCCTTGCTGGGTATGTTGTTGGGCCAATGGCTTCGCCAGCGAATCAGCGCCCTGGTTTTCAAGCGAGTGTTCTTTATCGGGATGGGAGCGCTTGGGCTGCATTTGTTGATAGCAGGCTGACCCTTTTTAAATCAATAATTGATGATTGATTCGTGCCTTTCAGGCAAAAGTATTTTGCCTGACGGGTCATTACTCACTTGCACGTGTTTCTTTATCCTGCGGCCCATTGTTTTTGACTTTCAATCCGGCTTTCGGCGGGTCGGGTTTTCAAGCATTTATCCATGAGGCTGACATGAAAAAGATCCTGTTCCTGAACGGCGGCAAACAATTCGCGCATTCTGAAGGCCGCTATAACGCAACCTTGCATGAAGCCGGTGTGGCTTTCATGGACCGTGCCGGTTTCGACGTGAAGGAAACCTTTATCGACGGCGGCTACGACCTGGCCGAAGAAGTGCAGAAGTTTCTCTGGGCCGACGTCGTGGTCTGGCAAATGCCTGGCTGGTGGATGGGCGCGCCATGGACTGTGAAAAAGTACATCGATGAAGTCTTCACCGAGGGGCATGGCAGCCTGTACGCCAACGACGGTCGTACCCGTTCCGACGCTTCGCAGAAATACGGCAGTGGCGGCTTGCTGCAAGGCAAGCAGTACATGATCTCCGCGACCTGGAATGCGCCGCAGCAGGCCTTCGACGACCCGACCGATTTCTTTGAAGCCAGGGGCGTGGACGCGGTGTACTTCCCGTTTCACAAGGCCAACCAGTTTCTGGGCATGACCGGCCTGCCGACTTTCCTGGCGGTGGATGTGATGAAGCGCCCGGATATCGACAGCGATGTGAAGCGCTATGAGGCGCATCTGGCTCAAGTGTTTGGGGTTTGATTTATTTCGCGGATGAATCCGCTCCCACGGCAGCGAACGAACGGCGCTAATATCCAGTCTGTTTTGAGCTGGGGGCAACAATGAAAGCCAGGTCCGATGAATTGCAGGTCTTTGTTTCGGTGATCGAAAGCGGGTCGATTTCTGCCGCCGCCGAGCACATGGGGCAAACACCTTCCGGTGTCAGCCGGACCCTGGCGCGCCTTGAGGCCAAGCTGGAAACCACACTGATCAACCGCACCACGCGGCGCATGGATCTGACGGAGGAGGGCAAGTTCTTTCTGGCGCGAGCCCGGCAGATTCTTGAGCAGATGGAGGATCTGGAAGAGCATCTGTCCCTGTCCCGACAAAGACCGTCCGGACGTTTGCGCGTCAATGCCGCTTCGCCGTTCATGCTGCACTCGATCGTGCCTTACGTGGCCGAGTTTCGCCAGCTGTACCCGGACATCCAGCTTGAACTCAACAGCAATGATCTGGTTATCGATCTGCTTGAGCAGAACACCGATATCGCCATCCGCATCGGGACTCTGGCCGATTCAACCCTGCATGCCCGCTCTCTGGGATGTACCCCGCTCAATATCCTGGCCAGCCCGGATTATTTGAAGCGACATGGTGTACCGACCTCGGTCGAGGAACTGGCGAACCATACGTTGCTGGGGTTCTCCCACAGCGAAACCCTGAATAACTGGCCGCTGCGTCATGCGGGTGGAGATCGCTGGCCGATTCAGCCGGCATTGTCAGCATCCAGTGGCGACACATTGCGTCACCTTGCACTGGCGGGAGAGGGGATCGTGTGCCTGTCGCACTTCATGACCCACGAAGATATTCGTGAGGGGCGTCTTCAGGTTGTGCTGGCCGATGCCCACAGCGGGTATCGACAGCCCATCCATGCGGTGTACTACCGCAACTCGAAGCTGGCGCTGAGAATTCAGTGCTTTCTGGATTTCATGCAGGAAAAGCTGGCGCAGTACGCCTGCAAGTAATTTTTGGGCTCGTGCATTCGCGACTGAAGTCGCTACGCACTAATGCCGATCAGTTAAGGTGCAAGCAAAACTTGTGGGAGGCAGCTTGCTGGCGAAAAGGCGTGAAAACCGGCAGATATTCTGCGTCTGTACGCTGAAGTCGCCAGCAAGCTGCCTCCCACAAAGTGATTTATGGCCTTAACTGATCTGCATTACTCCTGCGCACTGTGACTGAGGCAGGCGAATTCAGATCAATGGTGTTCGCGGGTTGCGCGGAATTTCACGTCCGGCCAGCGCTCTTCCATCAGGGCCAGGTTGACGCGGGTCGGTGCCAGGTAGGTCAGGTGACCGCCGCCGTCCAGAGCCAGGTTTTCCACAGCCTTGTTTTCAAACTCTTCGAGTTTCTTCTTGTCACCGCTGTCGATCCAGCGGGCTGACCAGACGGTGATCGGCTCGTAGGCGCATTCGACCTTGTACTCTTCCTTCAGACGGCTGGCGACCACATCGAACTGCAGCACGCCGACTGCGCCCAGGATGATGTCGTTGCTGCGCAGCGGGAAGAACACCTGCGTTGCGCCTTCTTCGGCCAACTGTTGCAGGCCCTGGCGCAGTTGCTTGGACTTGAGCGGATCCTTCAGGCGTACGCGGCGGAACAGTTCCGGCGCGAAGTGCGGGATACCGGTGAAGCCCAGGCTTTCGCCTTCGGTGAAGGTGTCGCCGATCTGGATCGTGCCGTGGTTGTGCAGGCCGATGATGTCACCGGCATACGCCTCTTCCAGTTGCTCGCGCTCGGAGGAGAAGAATGTCAGTGCGTCGCCGATCCGTACATCCTTGCCCAGACGTACATGGCGCATTTTCATGCCCTTGTCGTAGCGGCCCGAACAGATGCGCATGAAGGCGATACGGTCGCGGTGTTTAGGGTCCATGTTCGCCTGGATCTTGAACACGAAACCGCTGAACTTCTCTTCGACCGGCTCTACGCTGCGCTCGTTGGCAACCCGCGCCAGAGGTTTGGGCGCCCAGTTCACTACGGCATCAAGCACGTGGTCGACACCGAAGTTACCCAGTGCAGTACCGAAGAACACCGGAGTCAGTTGACCGTTGATGAACTCTTCCTGGTTGAACTCGTGGCAGGCGCCCTGCACCAGTTCCAGCTGCTCGACGAAACGGTCGTACTCGTCGCCCAGGTGAGCACGGGCTTCGTCCGAGTCCAGTTTCTGGATGATCTTGGTTTCAGTGCGCTCATGACCGTGACCGGCGGTGTAGACGATGATGTAGTCGTCAGCCAGGTGATAGACGCCCTTGAAGTCGCGGTAGCAGCCAATCGGCCAGGTGATCGGTGCGGCCTTGATCTTCAGGACGGCTTCGATCTCGTCCAGCAACTCGATAGGGTCGCGGATGTCGCGGTCGAGTTTGTTGATGAAGCTGACGATAGGCGTGTCGCGCAGGCGGCAGACATCCATCAGGGCGATGGTGCGAGGCTCTACACCTTTACCGCCGTCCAGAACCATCAGCGCCGAGTCGACTGCCGTCAGGGTGCGATAGGTGTCTTCGGAGAAGTCTTCGTGACCCGGGGTATCGAGCAGGTTGATCATGTGATCGCGATACGGGAACTGCATGACCGAAGTGGTGATGGAGATGCCGCGCTGTTTCTCCATTTCCATCCAGTCGGATGTGGCATGACGATCTGATTTACGGGATTTGACCGTACCGGCGACGGAAATGGCCTTGCCCATCAGGAGCAGTTTTTCCGTGATGGTGGTTTTACCGGCGTCCGGGTGGGAAATAATGGCGAAAGTGCGGCGTTTCGCGACTTCGGCGGCCTGTTGGGTCATGGGAAATCGCCTGAAAGAGAGTCAAAAAAAGGGCGCAGATTATAGCTCAACTCAAGCCAATAACCGAACCGTTCAGTCGATTCAGGGTGGCCAAATAGCATCTCCCGTGGGAACCTTTCAGACCGTGGAGACGTCCACTCTCTTGTAACAGGCTATGTAAGGCCGGCATCAAGAGCTGATAAATCAGCAAGTTAGCTTGACGAAGTTGCGCTCATGGCCTGTGTATTCGCCGAGGAAAAATCCTCACTGGCGATCCACCTGCTGCTCTTCGCGAACGTTATTGCAGGCGCTCATTACCGGGCGTCACAGGCAGCGCGTTCGCCGACTGAAATAAGGAGTCCGCCCGTGGCTAATCGCTATGGCAAGGGGCTATTGGGAGGTACGGTCGGCATCGTACTCCTGGCCCTGCTGGTCCACTGGATCGGCATCGATACGTTTATGAAGTACAAGGATGATCTGCTGTTTTACCTGCAGGCCCATCTGGTTCTGGTTCTGGTTTCAATGTTGGCGGCTGTCGTGGTCGGTATCCCTGCCGGCATTGCGCTCAGCCGACCGAACATGGTCGGCCGAGCCGAACGCTTCATGCAGATATTCAACATTGGCAACACCGTTCCACCCCTCGCGGTTCTGGCCATCGCTCTCGGGATTCTCGGGATCGGCAGTGGTCCAGCCATCTTCGCCTTGTTCCTCGCCTCGTTGCTGCCCATCGTGCGCAACACCTACGAAGGCCTGAAAAACGTTCAGGGTTCACTCAAGGAAGCCGCCACCGGCATCGGCATGACACCGCGTCAGGTGTTGCTGCGTGTCGAGCTGCCCAATGCCGTGCCGATCATCGTCGGCGGTGTTCGCGTGGCGCTGGCGATCAATGTGGGGACCGCGCCGCTGGCGTTCCTGATTGGTGCCAACAGCCTTGGCAGCCTGATTTTCCCCGGTATTGCCCTGAACAATCAGCCGCAATTGCTGCTGGGTGCCGCGTGTACGGCGTTGCTCGCTCTGGTGCTTGATGGCCTGGTCTCTCTGTTGAGTCGCATCTGGCTGGAGCGCGGCCTGAGCCGCTGAGAGAAAGGAACTTCCATGAAAAAGCTAGCTTTGTTACTGGGCCTCGGGCTGCTGTTCAGCAGTTTTGCCCAGGCAGCAGAAAAACCCTTGCTGCGCATTGGCGCACGGGTATTTACCGAGCAGACCATGCTCGCCGAACTGACCGCGCAATACCTGCGCACCAAGAACTACAACGTGCAGATCACCGGCGGCCTGGGCAGCAACCTGGCCCGCAGCGCACAGGAAAGCGGTCAACTCGATCTGTTATGGGAGTACACCGGTGTGTCGCTGGTGGCCTACAACCATATCGACGAAAAGCTCGACAGCGAGCAGACCTACGCACGGGTCAAGGAAGTGGATGCAAAGAAAGGCCTGGTCTGGCTTTCCCCGTCCCGCTTCAACAACACCTATGCCTTGGCACTGCCGCAGAAAATTGCCGATCAGTATCCACAGGTCAACACCATGAGCGACCTGACCAGGGTGCTCAAGGACGAAGCCAAAGAGGGTCATGTCGTAGCGCTGGACACCGAGTTTGCCAATCGTTCCGATGGGCTGATCGGCATGGTCAAGCATTACGACATGAATCTCGGTCGCGAGAATACCCGGCAGATGGACGCCGGACTGGTCTACACCGCCTTGCGTAACGGGCAGGTGTTCGCCGGGCTGGTGTACACCACTGACGGACGCCTGAACGCCTTCAAGCTCAAGGTGCTGGAAGACGACAAGCATTACTTCCCGGATTACACCGCCGCGCCGGTGATTCGCCAGGAGTACCTGGATGCCCATCCTGAAATCGCCACGCTGCTCAAGCCGCTGGCTGACCTTCTGGATAACCAGACCATGATCGAGCTTAACGCCCGCGTCGATGTCGGTCATGAAAGCCCCGCCAAAGTCGCCGCAGATTTCCTGCGCCAGCATCCACTCAAATAAGGAAGGAGACGATATGAGTTTCTTTAGCGCCTTCTCCCATCTGGACTGGGCTCAGGTCATGCAATTGACCTGGCAGCACATCACCCTGGTCGGTATCGCCGTGAGCCTGGCGATTGTGGTGGGTGTTCCCCTCGGTGTGTTGATGACACGCTTTCCGACGCTGGCCGGGCCGCTGCAAGCCAGTGCCACGGTGCTGCTGACGGTGCCGTCCATTGCCCTGTTCGGTCTGCTGCTGCCGTTCTATTCCAAATTCGGCCAGGGCCTTGGCCCGTTGCCAGCGATCACGGCGGTGTTTCTCTATTCACTGTTGCCGATCATGCGCAACACCTACCTGGCCCTGACGGGTGTGGATGCGGGTATCCGCGAAGCTGCCAAAGGTATCGGCATGACCTTCGGCCAGCGCCTGCGCATGGTTGAACTGCCGATTGCCGTGCCTGTGATCCTCGCCGGTGTGCGCACCGCCGTGGTGATGAATATCGGTGTCATGACCATCGCCGCCACGATCGGTGCCGGTGGCCTGGGCGTACTCATTCTCGCGTCAATCAGCCGCAGCGACATGTCGATGCTGATCGTCGGCGCAGTGCTGGTCAGCATTCTGGCCATCTTCGCCGACCTGCTCCTGCAATGGCTGCAACGCACCCTGACTCCAAAAGGATTGCTCAAATGATCGAACTTCAGAATCTGACCAAAACCTTCACCTCCAACGGCAAAGACGTCAAAGCCGTGGACTCGGTAAGCCTGACCGTCAATGAAGGTGAGATCTGCGTCTTTCTCGGGCCTTCGGGTTGCGGCAAGAGCACCACGCTGAAAATGATCAACCGCCTGATCGTGCCGACCTCCGGCAAGGTGCTGATCAATGGCGAAGACACCACCGACCTGGACGAAGTGACCCTGCGCCGCAACATCGGTTACGTGATCCAGCAGATCGGCCTGTTCCCGAACATGACCATCGAAGAAAACATCGTGGTCGTGCCCAAGCTGCTCGGCTGGGACAAGCAACGCTGCCACGACCGTGCCCGCGAACTGATGAGCATGATCAAGCTTGAGCCCAAGCAGTATCTGCATCGCTATCCCCGTGAGCTGTCCGGTGGTCAGCAACAGCGCATCGGAGTGATTCGTGCCTTGGCGGCCGAAGCGCCGTTGCTGCTGATGGACGAGCCGTTCGGCGCTGTCGACCCGATCAACCGCGAGATGATCCAGAACGAGTTCTTCGAGATGCAGCGTGCGTTGAACAAGACTGTGATCATGGTCAGCCACGACATCGACGAAGCCCTCAAGCTGGGTGACAAGATTGCGATCTTCCGGGCGGGCAAGCTGTTGCAGATCGACCACCCGGACACTTTGCTGGCGCACCCGGCGGACGAGTTCGTCAGCAACTTCGTCGGCCAGGACAGCACACTCAAGCGCCTGCTGCTGGTCAAGGCCGAAGATGCTGCCGACAACGCACCGTCGGTGAGCCCGGAAACTCCGGTGGCCGATGCGCTGGAAGTGATGGACGAAAACGACCGTCGCTACATTGTCGTCACCGATGCCGAGAACAAGGCACTGGGGTACGTGCGTCGTCGCGACTTGCATCGCCAGCAGGGCACCTGCGCCCAGTTCCTGAGCGAGTTCAACGCCACGGCCGCTTACGACGAACACTTGCGCATCCTGCTGTCGCGCATGTACGAGTTCAACCGCGCCTGGCTGCCGGTGCTGGATGCCGAGCGGGTGTTCCTCGGTGAGGTGACGCAAGAATCGATTGCTGCTTATCTGAGTTCCGGGCGTTCACGGGGCATGAAGACCAGTATTGTTTCGCCGGCTGAGGTTGCGGCTGAAGCGCTGAGCTAATGCGGGGTAGGGGCGAATTCATTCGCGAAGGACGGTGTTCGCGACTGAAGTCGCTCCTACGGCGACTTACGAGAAAATGGCCTTGCAGGCTGTCACCCAAATCGCCCTGAAAATGAACATCAGCCTGTCATCAGGGTCGGTTATAACGGCGGTCAACTCGGTTATCTGCCGAACGTGTGTCAAAACGCGACATTTTTTGTTGATCTCAAGCCTCTCAGGTCCTAAAGTTCGCGCCGAACGTCCATGCTGGAAACGATCCATCCGGCTCAAGTACTGACGACGAGACAGCAAGGCCAAGGGGCATGATCCCCATGGCCTTTTTGCTTTCGGCGACATGCCTTGGGAAGTAGGCGAACCAAAGTGGGGATACGGAGGGCGTTCATTTACACCCATTTATATTCATCTGTTTGCCAAGTGGAGTTCCCAAGCATGCCGATCAAGGTCGAAGACTATTTCTCTGACGCTTCTTTCAAGAAGATCAAGTCGTTCGCTGACAAGCAAGAAACCCCGTTTGTCGTCATCGACACCCAGGTGATCAGCCAGGCCTACGATGACCTGCGCGCCGGTTTTGAGTTCGCCCAGGTGTACTACGCGGTGAAGGCCAACCCTGCGGTCGAGATCATTGACCTGCTCAAGGAAAAGGGTTCGAGTTTCGACATCGCTTCGATCTATGAGCTGGACAAGGTGCTGAGCCGTGGCGTAGGCGCTGATCGCATCAGCTATGGCAACACCATCAAGAAGTCCAAGGACATTCGTTACTTCTACGACAAGGGCGTGCGTCTGTACGCGACCGACTCGGAAGCCGACCTGCGCAACATCGCCAAGGCCGCGCCGGGCTCGAAAGTCTACGTGCGTATCCTGACCGAAGGCTCGACCACTGCCGACTGGCCTCTGTCGCGCAAGTTCGGTTGCCAGACCGACATGGCCATGGACCTGCTGATCCTGGCTCGTGACCTGGGTCTGGTGCCTTACGGCATCTCCTTCCACGTGGGTTCGCAGCAGCGCGACATCAGCGTCTGGGACGCAGCCATCGCCAAGGTGAAGGTGATTTTCGAGCGTCTGAAAGAAGAAGACGGTATCGAGCTCAAGCTGATCAACATGGGTGGCGGCTTCCCGGCCAACTACATCACCCGTACCAACAGCCTGGAAACCTACGCAGAGGAAATCATCCGCTTCCTGAAGGAAGACTTCGGTGATGACCTGCCGGAAATCATTCTGGAGCCAGGCCGTTCCCTGATCGCCAACGCCGGTATCCTGGTCAGCGAAGTCGTGCTGGTTGCGCGCAAGTCGCGTACCGCCGTCGAGCGTTGGGTATACACGGATGTGGGCAAGTTCTCCGGCCTGATCGAAACCATGGACGAAGCCATCAAGTTCCCGATCTGGACCGAGAAGAAAGGCGAGATGGAAGAAGTGGTCATCGCGGGTCCTACCTGCGACAGCGCCGACATCATGTACGAGAACTACAAGTACGGCCTGCCGTTGAACCTGGCTATCGGTGACCGCCTGTACTGGCTGTCTACCGGCGCCTACACCACCAGCTACAGCGCTGTTGAATTCAACGGCTTCCCGCCGCTGAAATCGTATTACGTGTAAGCGTCCAGCCTGTCCGAGAGCCCGCAAGCGATTGCGGGCTTTTTTATTTGGGCTCCCTGTCGGCAACCGTTCAGGCGGGTCTGGCGGTCAGGCTGTTGAACCATTGTGTGAAACGCTTGATTTCCTTCAGGCTGACCAGCAGCAGGCGTGCCTCCAGATAGGGGCGTGAAGGGGTGTCGCTTTTACGCATTCGCAGAGTGTGGGCGAATGCGATCCCCAACAAGTCGCACATCCTTGTCATGTAGGCATTCATATTGGCTGCTGCGCAGTAGGCCTCTGCATATTGCCGTTGGGTAATGAGTACGTAGTTTCGTGCTCCGTTGAGTCGCGCTTCGGGAGAAAGCGCCGGGCCTTTTCGATTCGAAGGGATTGAGGCGGTGAGTTTTTGCAGCGCAACACTCTGCTCTCTGCTTGTTTCGATCAGGTTGTATTCATTGGCGTGTCGATAGATGTTGCTGTTCATGAAGTCGATGAGGCGAGGAAGAAAGGTATAGATGCCTTTTGTCAGGGATTGCAGCGTTTCAATGTGATCATCGAGTTCCTCCAGGAACATGCCCAGTCGTTTTCTGCTTTGTTCAACCAATTGCGCAGAGACGTCCTTGCTGCTCCTGATGTTCTCTAAGGACTGCATGATTTTCTCTAGAAATGCCTCGAGTTCACTATGCAGGGTATTAATGGCTGGCAGGATTTTCGACCAGATGGACAAGTGCTGGCTTGCCTTGGCCAGCAGTTCTGCAATTTCCGGTATCCGGTAGGCTCCGTACTCTCGTACCGGGACCAGATCAAGGTTGACCTTGAATGAGCGGGTGAACTCGGGGAGTCTGCGCAAGACCTGCATATAGTTGTCGAGCCCCGTGAGGTCGCTTTGATGGATCAGATTCCCTGCCATTATTGAGCCCCTGATGAGTTGTGTAGTGAGGCAAGGGAAATGGAACAGGCCATTTCCCTTGAATTCAGCGTGTGGAGTGATTAGCGGATGGGGCGCAGATAGCTGGCCAGTTGCAGCCCGTAGCTGATGAAGCGCCTGCGGAACGCATTTTCATCCTGCGCGGCTGCCTGATTGGCTGCGAGGAAACTGTCTATTGTTTGAGCAATCTTCTGGTATTGCTCTACATAAAGCGTGCGCTGATCGTCCATGGTGTTGAAACACTCGATCAGCTCGATACGTTGAGTCAGCGCCAGCTTTTCCTTCTCCCTCTGGGTCAATTGCTCAAACAGCTTGTCGATTCGTTCACGCAGGCTGTCGCGACGTTTGATCATGGCTATGAAGTTGATCCCCTCGTTGCCATAGTCCAGGGTCGCTTTCATCTGCTCTATCGCCAAGGTGATAACCGCGATCTGCGGAGGTTGTACACCGAGAGCAATCACTTTTTCAGCCGTGAGAAGGGTGTCCTTGGCAATGCTGGCGAACCCTTTGCTTTCAATGGCATCGATGGCTTCGCTCAGTACCCGGCGCTCCTCGCGAACGTTGGCCAGTGTGGTATTGGCTTCGTTGATCCCGGTTGTTGCCCGGAGGACGTCTTGTTCAAGGCTTGCCTGGAACTCCCGGGTCTGCTGACGATTGGTGGCTTCCTTCATCCCGATCAAGGCATTGGCCAGCTTGACTGATTCGGCACTTGCCAGGGCCATGGCGTTTTTCAGGGCCAGGGTACGTTCGGCTTGAATGTCTTTGATCTCGCCTTGATCCATGGTTTCGCCGAGTTCCTGGTCGTACTTTCTCAATTGGGCGATTCGGGACTCGATATCGAGCATCAGCCGCATACAAGCCGCGCCAAGGCGTTGGTGCTCGATGACAATTGCGTTATTGATACGCTTGAAGCGTTCATAAATAGCGGGCAGGTAATAGGTCTTGGCGTACAGGACATCGGCAGTGACCAGTTTGCTGCTCAGGGCACTTTGGCTATTGATCATTATCAGCAGGTCAGGTGTCTTGATATTCATGGGGGTATCAAGGGTAGTCATAGTATTCGTCATGTTCATTTTCCATAAATCCGTTTAAATTCCTCGTCAGCTTCTTTGAATACGTCAAGTAACGCATCAGAGTCCTGTTCGATGGTTTTCCAGGGTTGTACGACTTGTCTGAAGCGATTCATGAATACCCGGAGTGACAAGGCATCGTTGATTTCCAATGACGACTTTGCCGACCCGTCAATGAAAATGAATAGTTTGTTCCAGACCGTAATCAGGTTTTTGGTTGCGATGTCAGCGTCAATAACAACGGTGACGAGATTTTGCAGGTCAAACTTGACCCTGCTCAATGAACCAAGGATCTTGTTTTTAAGTTGCAGCTCATCGATTTCTTTGGTTTGTTGCGAGATCAGTTCGTTTCTTGCTTTACGAACCCCTTCGGCTTCAACGCCAAAATAGATGCCCAGCGCAAGGCCGACAATATTCAGTTTACTGACCGAGCCCAGAGAGCGTTCAACGGCCGCCTTGTATTCCTTGTTCTTTTCATCGATATCTTTTGCCCTGCGCTCGATACTGTTATTCAGCCTGGTGACATCCGTGGGCAATGAGCTGTTATCGATTGCGGTGACCTTGCGCTGAATTTCCGGTGTGACGTAAAGCGCAAGGTCCAGACCGAACTTTTCCAGTTCTTCCTTGATGTCCTGTGCGTCTGCCTGGCTTTCCTTGACCTTGCGCAGGATTTCAGCCAGATAGAAACCGATGTCCTTTGCGGTTTCCTTGTCGCTTTCGCTCAGATCGATCCCCGGAAATTTGTCACCCAGTTCACGGGACAGGCGTTTGACGTCTTCCAGTGTCTTGATGTCGAACTGTTCAATGATCTTGCCGGCCTTGATGTCGCTGTAGATGTCCTCCATGCTCTTGTCGTAGACCAGCATCTGGCCTGCGAACACTTTAAGTTTGCTGCCAACCGCCAGTAACTGACTGCGCAGAGGGCTCCAGCGCCTTGCATGGGCATGCACTATCTTATAGCTTTTCAGAAAGTCCTCAGGTTCCAGCCCGACACCCGCTCCGCTGCTGTAACCCAGGTAGGAAATGACGGCGTCAATCTCTGTGGGCAGTGCCAGGCCGACCAGTTCATATTGTTTGAGATTGACGATCTGTTGCTTGGTCAGTATCAAGCCAGGTGTGCGTTGAACTTCTGTGTCATTTCCGGAAGATACATTGAAGAATACATCGGCTGACTGTATTGCTTCGTCGGTTACAGGGTCGCCGGTCGTGTTGGTGTCGGTAGCTAATCTTTCAAGTAGTGCAGTCATTGGACATGTCCTTATTTTCCAGTGGGACCATTATTGGATCCGGTTTTATGTGTTTCAGTTATTGCTTCAGATGAAGATTAGGGGGGCGGGATCATGAGTGTCAAAGGCGAAAGATAGTCGTGTCTTGTAGGATAAATGTTTTGGGTTGGTAAGTAGTTGTGTGAAAGTTTTGTGACGGCTGGTGAACTAGTTGTCAGGGTGTTAGTTGATATTCTTGTATAAATAAGAGGTCGGGTAATTATGCGAATGCTTCTTTGTCGTACGGCATTTGATATTCCGTAGAGGGTCTTGCACCGTGCTTCACCCTGATGAGCTTCAAGGCTCAATGCTGTACGAGGCGTAGCGCCGTCTCCGTAAAGATGAGAATAAATAACATTTAGCGCATAATACGCACCGCAAAATGCCGGCGAGGTAGTGGGTGTGTTGAAGAAAGTCCTGTTTCAGGTTCATTGGTTCTTCGGAATCACGGCGGGGCTGGTTCTGGCCTTGATGGGCATTACCGGTGCGCTGTATTCGTTCGAGGATGAGATTCTCGACGCGCTCAATCCTGATGTGCTGCTCGTTCAGGAGCGTGGCGCAACCTTGCCGCCGCCCGAACTGGTCCGCAAGCTGGAGGCCGCCACGGGCCTGACAGTGGCGATCCTGCGTGTCCAGACGGTGGGGAATCGCGTTGCCCAGGTCTATTTCACACCTGATCCGGGCCAACGACGCGGTCCCAAGCGCAATTTCGACCCCTATACCGGGGAGCTTCGGGGCAACGGTGTAGGTGAGGGTTTCTTCGATTTTGTCCTGAACGTGCATCGCTATCTTGCGGCAGGTGAAGTCGGCAAGCAGATCACCGCGGCGTGTACCCTGATTCTGGTGTTCTTCTGTCTGTCCGGGCTCTATCTGCGCTGGCCGCGCAAGGCACTGGACTGGCGCGTCTGGCTGACCATGGATTGGGCGAAGAAAGGCCGCAGTTTCAACTGGGACCTGCACTCGATATTCGGGACCTGGTGCCTGCTGTTTTATCTGTTGTTCGCCGTGACCGGCCTGAACTGGTCCTATGACTGGTTCAGCAATGGCATGAACAAACTGATGGGCGATCCTCCACCTGTCGAGCAAGGCAAAGGCGATAAGCCTGTGCAGCCTCCGGGCCCGCTGGTTGTGGATTACGATGCCGTCTGGGCCAGCATTCAGGAAGCGGCCGGGCCTGAACTGAGTTCCTATAACCTGAGACTGCCTGCGAGCGGCGGTCAGCCTGCTACCGTGTTCTACCTGCTCAAGAGTTCGCCGCATCCGCGTGCCTTCGGCACCCTCAATCTGGACCCGGCCACCGGCAAGATCAATTTTGTCGTGCGGTATGAGGACAAGAGCCTGAGCGCACAATTGCTGAGCAGTAATTACGCGCTGCACGTGGGCAGTTATTTCGGCATTGTCGGGCGTATCGTAATGACCGTTGCGTCATTGATGATGCCGCTGTTCTTCATCACCGGCTGGCTGCTGTATCTGGATCGGCGTCGCAAGAAGCGCGAGATCAAAGAGGCCCGTGGCGGTCTGGTAGCCAATAATGATGCGTCATCGTGGCTGATCGGTTTTGCCAGCCAGAGTGGCTTTGCCGAGCAACTGGCCTGGCAGACCGCCGGGCAGTTGCAGGCGGCGGGTTTGCCGGTGCGGGTGCAGCGCCTGGGCGAGCTGACCGGGCAGGACCTGAGCCAGAGCAGCAATGCCTTGTTTGTGGTCAGCACCTTTGGCGATGGCGAAGCGCCGGACAGCGCTCGTGGTTTCGAGCGTAAATTGCTGGGCAGCCCGTTATCGCTGCAGAACCTGAACTACGCCGTCCTGGCCTTGGGGGATCGGCAGTATCAGCATTTCTGTGGTTTCGCTCACCGTTTGCATGACTGGCTGAGCGAGCGTGGCGGCCGCACCCTGTTTGCGCCAGTGGAAGTCGACAGCGCCGACCCAGCCGCCTTGCAGCACTGGCAACAACAGCTTGGGCAACTGACGGGCAGCAAACCCTCCACCACCTGGCAGGCTCCGGTTTTCGAGAACTGGACGCTGGTTCGCCGTGAACTGCTGAACCCCGGCAGCAGTGGTTCAAAAGTCTTTCTGGTCGATCTGGCAGCGCCAGGTCCGGCGACCTGGCTGGCCGGTGATCTGATCGAGGTCTTGCCACGCAACAGTGCAGCAGCCATTGAGCATTTCCTTAACGGGTTGGGCATTGCTCAGGATATGCCGGTCAGTGTGGACGGTTTGCAGGAAACCCTGGCTCAGGCCCTGGCTACCCGCCAATTGCCGCAGCACCGGGCGCATCTTGTCGGGCTGCACGCTCAGGCATTGCTCAATGCACTGGTGCCGTTGTCCGCCCGCGAATATTCCATCGCCTCGATTCCGGCAGATGGCGTACTGCAACTGATCGTGCGTCAGGAACTGCATCCCGATGGCAGCCTGGGGCTGGGCTCTGGCTGGCTGACCGAGCATGCCGCGCTGGACGGCGCAGTCAGCCTGCGTCTGCGCCGCAACAGCAGCTTCCATCTGCCGGCCGAGCCGATCCCGATGATCCTGCTGGGTAACGGCACCGGTCTTGCGGGCTTGCGCAGCCTGCTCAAGGCGCGCATCGCCCAGGGGCAATCGCGTAACTGGCTGCTGTTTGGCGAGCGGAATGTGGCTCATGATTTTTATTGTTCCGGCGAGCTGAAAGGCTGGCTGGCCAGCGGTGATCTGTTGCGGCTGGACCTGGCGTTTTCTCGCGATCAGGCGCAAAAGATCTACGTGCAGGATCGCTTGCGCGAAGCCGCCAATGAGTTGCGGGCCTGGCTGGATCAAGGCGCAGCGATTTATATCTGCGGCAGTCTGGAAGGGATGGCGGCGGGTGTGGATCAGGTCTTGAAGGATGTGCTGGGCGAACAGGCGGTGACCGAACTGATCGAGCAGGGGCGTTACAGAAGGGATGTTTATTGATTGAGATCGCGAATGAATTCGCTCCTACGGTAGGAGCGAATTCATTCGCGAAGGATTACGCAGCCACAAACTGCTCCGCGTAATGACAGGCTACCTGACGGTTATCCACCGTCCGTAGCTCGGGTACTTCCGTTGAGCAGCGCTCGGTCGCGTAGGGGCAGCGCTTGTGGAAGGCGCAGCCGCTTGGCGGGTCGAGAGGGTTGGGGAGTTCGCCGACGATCTTTATCTTCGGCTTCAGCGGGTCCGGGTGAATGGTCGGGGTCGCCGAGAGCAGTGCCTGGGTGTACGGGTGCAGAGGACGGTTGTAGATTTCCTCTTTCGGCCCCATTTCCGCAGGTCGTCCCAGGTACATCACCAATACCGTGTCCGCCACATGGCGCACCACCGACAGGTTGTGGGAGATGAACACGTAGGCTGTGTTGAACTCCTGCTGCAGATCCATGAACAGGTTCAGTACCTGCGCCTGGATCGACACATCCAGCGCCGAGGTCGGTTCATCGGCCACCAGCACCTTGGGTTGCAGCATCATGGCGCGGGCCAGGGCGATACGCTGACGCTGACCACCGGAGAACATGTGCGGGTAGCGATGGTAATGCTCTGGACGCAAGCCCACCTGGCTCATCATCGCCTGAACCTTTTCCCGGCGCTCGGCACGGCTGAGGTCGGTATTGATGAGCAGCGGCTCGCCCAGTTGATCCCCGATCTTCTGCCGGGGATTGAGCGAGGCATACGGGCTCTGGAACACCATCTGCACGTCTTTGCGCAATTGCTTGCGCTCGGCCTTGCTGGCGCCGGCAACTTCCTGCCCGGCGATTTTCAGGGAGCCGGAAGAGGGCTCTTCGATCAGGGTCAGGGCGCGAGCCAGTGTGGATTTCCCGCAGCCGGATTCACCGACCACGGCCAGGGTCTTGCCTGCTTCCAGCTCAAAGGACACGCCATTGAGGGCACGCACCAGTGCATTGCCCTTGAACAGGCCGCGAGAGACTTCGTAGTGACGGGTAAGGTCGCGGGCGGTAAGTACGACGCTCATTACGCCACCTCCTGATTCAAGGGATAGAAGCAGCGTGCATGGCTGTGGGCTTTAGGGTCCAGGGACGGGCGCTGGGTGCGGCAGTTCTCCTGGGCGTAAGGGCAGCGTGGCGACAGCAGGCAGCCGATTGGGCGGTCATAACGGCCAGGTACCATGCCGGGCAATGTTGCCAGACGCGCTGCACCCATGCTGTGTTCCGGGATCGCGGCCAGCAATGCTTCGCTGTACGGATGAGCCGGAATGTCGAACAGGCCGGGCACCTGACCGACTTCCACGGCTTGCCCTGCGTACATCACACAGACACGCTGCGCGGTTTCGGCAACCACGGCCAGGTCGTGAGTGATCAGTACCAGCGCCATGTCCTGATCCTTTTGCAGGCTCAGCAGCAGATCCATGATCTGTGCCTGGATGGTGACGTCCAGTGCGGTGGTCGGCTCGTCGGCGATCAGCAGCTTGGGTTCACCGGCGATGGCCATGGCAATTGCCACGCGCTGGCTCATGCCGCCGGACAGTTGGTGCGGGTAGGCATTCAGGCGTGCGGCAGCGCCGGGGATTTCCACTTTTTCGAGCAGTTCCAGGGCGCGTTGGCGTGCGGCCTTGCCGGACAGTTTCAAGTGTTGGCGCAGGACTTCCTCGATCTGAAAACCCACGGTGTAGCTGGGGTTCAGCGCGGTCATCGGGTCCTGAAATACCATCGCCAGGTCCTTGCCGATGATACGGCGACGTTGGCGTGCGTTGAGCTTGAGCAGGTCGTTGCCATCGAAACTGAGCGAGTCGGCGGTGATGATGCCGGGAGCGTCGATCAGCCCCATCAGCGCCATCATGGTCACGGACTTGCCGGACCCCGATTCGCCGACGATGGCCATGACTTCGCCTCTTTCGACACTCAGCGACAGGCCATCCACAACGGGGACGGCCTTGCTGTCGCCAAAGCGGACGTTGAGATTCTGGATTTGCAGAAGTGACATACGAATCTCCTCAGGCGGCATTCTTGAGTTTCGGGTCCAGCGCATCGCGCAGGCCGTCGCCCATCAGGTTGATTGCCAGCACGCTGAGCAAAATGGTCAGACCGGGCAGGCTCACGACCCACCAGGCGCGTTCGATGTAGTCGCGGGCCGAAGCGAGCATGGTGCCCCACTCAGGCGTCGGCGGTTGTACGCCAAGCCCCAGGAAACCCAGTGCCGCGGCATCGAGAATGGCGGAGGAGAAACTCAGGGTCGCCTGTACGATCAGCGGTGCCATGCAATTGGGCAGCACGGTGACGAACATCAGGCGTGGCAGAGTGGCTCCGGCCAGACGGGCAGCGGTCACGTAGTCGCGATTCAGTTCGCCCATCACCGCAGCACGGGTCAGGCGCACATAGGACGGCAGCGACACGATGGCAATGGCGATCACGGTGTTGATCAGGCCAGGGCCGAGGATTGCGACGATGGCAACTGCCAGCAGCAGCGAGGGCAGGGCGAGCATGATGTCCATCAGACGCATGACCGCAGGGCCGAGGAAGCGCGGGAAGAACCCGGCCAGCAGGCCCAGCAGGATGCCGGGGATCAGCGACATGACTACGGAAGACAGGCCGATCAGCAGCGACAGTTGCGAGCCCTGAATCAACCGGGACAACAGGTCGCGGCCCAGTTCATCGGTGCCGAGAAGGAATTGCCATTGACCGCCTTCAAGCCAGACCGGAGGGGTCAGCAGGAAGTCGCGGTATTGCTCGCTCGGATCGTGGGGCGCAACCCAAGGGGCGAACAGCGCGCAGAACACGATCAGGATCATGAACATCAGGCCGGCAACGGCACCTTTGTTCCGGGAAAAGGCTTGCCAGAATTCTTTGTAAGGCGATGGGTAAAGCAGGCTTTGATCGACTGCTACCTCAGGAGTAGGTGTGCTCATTGGTCAGGATCTCAGCGCTGGTGACGGATGCGTGGGTTGGCAAAGCCGTAGAGGATATCCACCACGAAGTTGACCAGGATCACCAGACAGGCGATCAGCAGAATACCGTTCTGTACGACCGGGTAATCCCGTGCGCCAATGGCCTCGATCAGCCATTTGCCGATGCCGGGCCAGGAGAAGATCGTTTCGGTCAGTACGGCACCCGCCAGCAGTGCGCCGACTTGCAGGCCGAATACGGTCAGAACCGGAATCAACGCATTGCGCAGGCCATGGACGAATACCACGCGAGCAGGCGACAGGCCCTTGGCCCGTGCGGTACGCACGTAATCTTCACGCAAGACTTCCAGCATCGAGGAGCGGGTCATCCGGGCAATCACCGCCAGCGGGATGGTGCCCAGCACGATGGCAGGAAGAATCAGGTGATGCAGGGCATCGAGGAATGCGCCTTCTTCATCGCTGAGCAGGGTATCGATCAGCATGAAACCGGTGACGGGCTGAATGTCATACAGCAGGTCGATGCGTCCCGATACCGGGGTCCAGCCCAGGGATACCGAGAAGAACATGATGAGGATCAGACCCCACCAGAAGATCGGCATCGAGTACCCCGCCAGGGAAACCCCCATGACCCCGTGATCGAACAGCGAGCCGCGCTTGAGTGCCGCAATGACCCCGGCCAGAAGTCCGAAAATGCCTGCGAAGATCAATGCCGCAATCGACAGTTCAAGCGTGGCGGGGAACAGCGAGGTGAACTCGGTCCATACGCTTTCGCGAGTACGCAGGGATTCGCCGAGGTCGCCCTGGGCGAGCTTGCTGACGTAATCGATGTACTGCGCATAAAGCGGTTTGTTCAGACCAAGGCGCTCCATGGCCTGGGCATGCATTTCCGGGTCGACCCGGCGTTCGCCCATCATGACTTCGACCGGGTCACCGGGGATCAGGCGAATCAGGGCGAACGTCAGCAAGGTGATGCCGAAGAAGGTAGGGATCAGCAACCCCACCCGGCGGGCAATAAAACTAAACATCTTGTGGTGTACCTCATCAGCCTTTCAGGCATGCCGCCCTTGATCTTGTGGACGCGGGCGGCTGTTTTTCTTACTTCACCCGTGCAGTGGTGAAGTTGTTATTGGTCAGCGGGCTGATATGAAAGCCTTCGACGTTCTTACGCATTGCAACGAACAGTTTTGGATACGCCAGGCTTATCCATGGTTGCTCCTGGTTGAACACTTGCTGGGCTTGCCTGTAGAGCGCGGCACGTTCGGCGGGGTCGGTTTTTTCCCTGGCCTGGGTGATCACGTCTTCAAAGACCTTGTTGCACCAGCGAGCGTAGTTTTCGCCATTTTTTGCGGCGTCGCAGCCGAGGTTCGGCGTCAGGAAGTTATCCGGGTCGCCGTTGTCGCCTGCCCAGCCCGCAAAAACCATGTCATGTTCGCCATTCTTGGCGCGCTTAAGCATTTCACCCCATTCCATGACGCGAATGTCGAGCTTGATGCCTACCTTGGCCAGATCGCTCTGAAGCATCTGAGCCCCCACCAACGGATTGGGGTTGGTCACGGCACCCCCATTGCGAGTGAACAGGGTAAACACCTGTCCCTCTGGAACACCGGCCTCTTTGAGTAAGGTACGGGCCTTGGCCGGATCGTACGGCGGGCTTTGGCTATCGTTGTCGTAGCCGATCATGGTCGGTGGGTACGGGCCGACGCCCTCGGTGGCCTTGCCTTCGCCAAACAGAGCCTTGATGTAGGACTTCTTGTCGAAAGCCAGGTTGATCGCCTGCCGCACACGCACATCGTCAAGGTATTTGTGCGATGTATTGATGGCGACATAGCTGGTCATCATGGCTTCCATCTCGTCGATCTGGAGATTCGGGTCAGCCTTGATGCTGGCAATATCGTCAGGTTTTGGATAAAGCGCAACCTGACATTCATTTGCCTTGAGTTTTTGTAAACGAGTGTTGTTATCCAGAGTGATCGCAAAGATCAGCGCTTCACTGGGGACCTTCAGCTTCCAGTAGTCCGGGTTGGCTTTATAGCGGACCTGAGCATCCTTGGCATAGCGGGTCAGGATGAACGGGCCGGTGCCAATCGGCTTGCTGTTCAGGTCGGCGGTCTTGTCACTCTTGAGCAACTGATCGGCGTATTCGGCCGAGTAGATCGAGGTGAAAGGCATCGCCAGGTTACGCAGGAAAGGCGACTCGGCTTTCGAGAGGGTGAACCTTACGGTGTAGTCGTCGATTTTTTCAACATTCTTGAGCAGGTCCTTGAAGCCCATGCTCTCGAAATAGGGGTAACCCACCAGTGAGAGCGCATGCCAGGGATGGTTGCTGTCCATCTGCCGCTGGAAGCTCCAGAGCACATCGTCGGCGTTCATGTCGCGGGTGGGTTTGAAGTAATCGGTGGTCTGAAACTTGACCCCGCGTCGGAGCTTGAAGGTATAGATCAGGCCGTCGGGGCTGATTTCCCAGCTTTCGGCAAGACCGGGAACGGTGTCTGTGGTGCCGGGCGTGAACGCGATCAGGCGCTCAAGGATGGTTTCTGCCGAGGCGTCTGCCGTCACGGCGGTGGTGTATTGAACGATGTCGAAGCCTTCCGGGCTGGCTTCGGTACAGACCACCAGCGGTTTGGCGCAGACACTGGCGGCGACGCCGAACAGCGCGATGGCGATCGAGGCGCGTAGTGTGAGCAGTTTCAATAGAAACCTCCTTTAGCAATGCAAAGGTTATGGCTCGGGCCTTTGTCATGTTGGAACACGACCCAGGCCCGAGCGGCATGACCGCTTACAGAATCTTGAATGGGATCGTGGTCACAAGACGAAATTCATTGATGTCGCCATCAATCTGGGCCCCAGTGGAGCGGTGTGTGGTGTAAGTGGCGCGTACGGTTGTGGCCTTGAGCGGGCCGGACTGCAAGGCGTAGCTGGTGCCGATGCCATATTCGTAATGACTTTCGCCGCGCAGATCGGTGACGTCAGAGTAGCCTGTGCCTCTGTAATGGGTCCCGTCGATGCCCCAGCCACGTGCCTGATAGGCATTGAATTTCAGGCCTGGTACGCCGTAGTCGGTCATGTTGATGACATAGCTGAGTTGCAGGGATTTCTCGTTCGGGCCGTTGAAGTCCGACAGCAGGGAGTTGGCCAGAAAGATGGCGTTGGTTTCCCGGGCATAGTCGAAGTATTCGTTGCCCATGACTTCCTGGTACGCGATGCCGAAGCTATGCGCCTGGTGAGTCGCGGTGAACGACAGGCTGTAGGTATCGTTATCGATAGCGCCGAGCTTGCTCTGGCCCGAGTCCTTGGTCTTGTAGTAGTTCAGGTTGCTGCTCAGGGCCAGCGCCTTGCTGTCACCGATCTCGTGGGTAAAGCCGAAGTAGTACTGTTTCCAGAAGTCTTCCAGATCCGAGGCGTAGAGGCTGGCGGTCACGTTGCTAAAAGGTTTGTAGTCGGCACCCACCATGCTCATGCGGTCTGAGGTGGCATTGATGTTGGTATAGGTGGAGCGGAACTTCGTCAGACTTTGCTCGCTACGAGGTGAAATCCGGTCAAAGGTGGCAGCCTGAATGGACAGGTTGTTCAACTCGTCGCTCTGCAGGGCAAAACCCTGGAAGCTGGAAGGCAAGGCCCGGTTGCCGAGATAGGCAACGACCGGTGTGTTGATCGACTGGCGACCGGCGGTCAGGGTGGTGTTGGAGATGCGTGCCTTGACGTTGCCCAGGCCCAGTTTGCTCCATTGACCGACCGCGTCGCCGTTGTTTTCGGCCTGTGTGCGGTTACCGCCACCAGCAATGTCCTTGCGATCCCTGTCCAGAGCGATGGCGTTGTACACCGCCACTTCTGTACTGAAGCCGACAGTGCCTTGGGTGAAGCCCGAACTGTAGTTGACGATGGTGCCTTGCACCCAGTTGATTCGGCGCGGAGTCGGAGTCGCCACACCGTTCTTCCGGTAGCTGAAGCGGTCGTCCCCACGTAGTAGCTCATTGGAGTACCAGTTGCGGGTGGTGCCCGTCAGGTGCTGGTCTTCGAAGAAGCCTTTTGCCTCGTCTTGTGCGTTGGAGGTGCTCAGTTGAGTCGGGACGAATGTATGGCTGCTTTCTTCTGCCTGGGCTACCGCGCCGAAGGACGTCAGAGATAATGCAAGCAATGCCGTGCTGGTTGTTTTCAAGGGTTACAGCTCCTTTGTTTTCATTGTTATAACGCCAGTTTTTCTGTCCGGCTTGGGTGATATCAGGCTTCAGGCCTGGTTTTGTTTTATGTGCCCGGCCACCCGCTTTCATCACGCGCTGCCTGGCAACGAGTGATGAAAGCGGATGGTGTATGGATCAGTCTTTGACGCTGACGCCCGAGAAGCTGTTGCGACCGAAGGGGCTTACGTAGAAACCCTCGACTTCAGCGCGCAGTGGCTGGTTGACCGTGGAGTGCGCAACAGGCGTGATGGGCACCTGTTCTTTGAGATAGCGCTGTGCCTGTTTGTACAGGTCGATACGTTGTTCCCGGTCGGTGGTGGAGATAGCCGACTTGATCAGCGCGTCGTATTTCTCGTCGCACCACATCGAGTAGTTGTTGCCGCCAATCGCCGCACAGCTGTAAAGCGTGCCGAGCCAGTTGTCCGGGTCACCGTTGTCACCGGTCCAGCCGATCAGGGACATGTCGTGCTCGCCGTTCTTGGTGCGCTTGAGGTATTCACCCCATTCGTAGCTGACGATCTTGACCTTGATCCCGACCTTGGCCCAGTCGGACTGGAGCATTTCGGCCATCAGCTTGGCGTTGGGGTTGTAGGGGCGCTGGACCGGCATGGCCCAGAGTGTCAGCTCAGTGCCTTCCTTGACGCCTGCTGCCCGCAACAGCTCCTTGGCTTTTTCCGGGTTGAAAGGCGCGTCCTTGATGCTGTCGTCATAAGACCACTGGGTCGGTGGCATGGCGTTGACCGCCAGTTGCCCGGAGCCCTGATAGACGGCGTTGATGATGGCCTGCTTGTTGACCGCCATGTCCAGCGCCTGACGCACTTGCAGATTGCCCAGCGGTTCATGACGCACGTTGTAAGAGATGTAACCCAGGTTGAAGCCAGGACGTTGCAGTACCTGCAATTGCTTGTCGGCTCTCAGGGCGTCGAGATCGGCGGGCCGTGGGTTGAGTGAAACCTGGCATTCGTTCTTGCGCAGCTTCTGCATGCGCACCGAGGCGTCGGTATTGATTGCGAAAATCAGCTGGTCGACCTTTACGCGGCTCGGGTCCCAGTATTCCTTGTTGGCCTTGTAGCGAATCTGCGAGTCCTTCTGATAACGCTGAAACACAAAAGGGCCAGTGCCGATAGGCTGTTGGTTGATATCCCGTGGATCGCCCTTGGCCAGGAGTTGGTCGGCGTATTCGGCGGAGAGAATCGCGGCGAAGCTCATCGCGATGTTCTGGATGAAAGCGGCGTCGACAGTATTGAGGGTAAATACGACGGTCAGTGGCCCGGTTTTTTCAATGGACTTGATCTTCTTGTTCAGGCCCATGCCGTTGAAGTAGGGGAACTCGGTCGGATAAGCCACGCGAAACGGGTGGTCGGTCTTGAGCATGCGATTGAAGGTGAAAACCACATCGTCTGCATTGAAATCGCGGCTGGGCTTGAAGTCTTTGTTGCTATGGAATTTGACGCCTTCACGCAAGTGGAAGGTGTAGGTCAGGCCGTCTGGCGAGACATCCCAACTGGTGGCCAGTGCCGGTAAGACGCTGGTATCGCCGGGCTTGAATTCGGTCAGGCGGTTGTAGATCGGCTCGGCTGCATCGTTGTCTGTCGCCGCGGTGTATTGGGCTGTATCGAAGCCAGCCGGGCTGGCCTCGGAGCAGAACACCAGGCTGCTGGCAGCCTGTGTTGCGGTCGCTGTGTTGAGTAGTCCAAGGCCCACTAATGATGTTATCGCGATTGTTTTACGCATAAGGATTCCTGTCCTCCAAAGGACGAGTGATAGCACTCATATGTAACGACACGTCCGAAAACAATATCTGAAGTAAGTAAAACTGCCACGACGGTATGTCGGCCGGAGCTTGTGGTAAATAGGTTCGCAGGCTCTAGTTGTTGTAGGAAAAAAACTTCAATCAAGTAGGTAATTGCTTTTAGCTGCAATTACGCTACTTGGCGAGTTTATTTTTCCACGCAGATATTCAGCGCCTGCGCTGCAAGAGCAGCGCAGGCAAACTGCTATTACTTGACGCCGACTCCATAAAAGGAATTCAAGCCAAACGGGCTGATCTTGAAGTCCTCAACGGTATTGCGCATCGGTTGATAGACAGTCGAGTGCGCGATAGGCGTCATCGGCACGGCGTCCTTGAGCAGGTGTTGCGCCTGCTTGTACAGCTCGGTGCGTTTGGCCTGGTCAGGTGTTGCCTTGGCCTGTTTGATAACTGCGTCGTAAGGCTGGTCGCACCACTTGGAGAAGTTGTTGCCATTGATGGCATCGCAGCCGAACAGCGTGCCCAGCCAGTTGTCCGGGTCACCGTTGTCACCGCTCCAGCCAATCAGCATGGCGCCGTTTTCACCGCCTTTGGAACGTTTGATGTACTCGCCCCACTCGTAGCTGACGATCCTGGCGTTGATGCCGATCTTCTTCCAGTCAGCCTGAAGCATCTCGGCCATCAACTTGGCATTGGGGTTGTAAGGACGCTGAACCGGCATGGCCCACAAGGTAATCTCGGTGCCTTCCTTGATGCCGGCTTCCTTGAGCAGGGCCTTGGCTTTCTCAGGGTCGTACTTCGTGTCCTTGATGGTGTCGTCATAAGACCATTGAGTCGGAGGCATGGCGTTGACGGCCAGTTGGCCCGCGCCCTGGTAAACCGAGTCGATGATCTGCTGCTTGTTGACGGACATGTCCAGTGCCTGACGGACCTTCAGTTGCGCCATCGGGTTTGGCGTGTCGCTGCCTTTGATCTTGTCCATCACGTTGTAAGCGATGTAACCCAGGTTGAAACCTGCCTGATCGGGCATCTTCAGGTTCTTGTCGGCCTTGAGCGTTTCAAGGTCGGCAGGCCGCGGATAGGCGGTAATCTGGCATTCATTCTTCTTGAGCTTCTGCATGCGCACCGATGGATCGGTGGTGATGGCGAAGATCAGGTTATCGATCTTGACGTCCTCGGGCTTCCAGTAATCCTTGTTACCGGTGTAACGGATATTGGAGTCTTTCTGATAGCTCTTGAATACGAACGGGCCTGTGCCGACAGGTTTGCTGTTGATGTCCGCAGCCTTGCCTTCCTTGAGAAGCTGGTCGGCGTATTCGGCAGACTGGATCGAGGCAAAGGACATGGCCATGTTCTGGATGAACGCAGCATCAACCGTGTTGAGGACGAACTTCACGGTGTAGTCGTCGACTTTCTCAACCTTGGCGATGTTGCTGTCCATGCCCATGTCGGTGAAATACGGGAACTCGGTGGGAGCCGCTTTGCGGAACGGCTGGTCCTTGTCGATCATGCGGTTGAACGTGAACAGCACGTCATCGGCATTGAAGTCGCGGCTTGGCTTGAAGTACGGCGTGGTATGGAACTTGACGCCCTTGCGCAGATGGAAGGTGTAGGTCAGCACGTCCGCGGAAACGTCCCAACTGGTCGCCAGACCAGGCTCAACAGCAGTGCCACCGCGCTCGAACTGGGCCAGCCGGTTGAACATGGTTTCTGCCGATGCGTCGAAATCGGTACCGGTCGTGTATTGGGCCGGGTCGAAGCCCGCCGGGCTGCCTTCTGAGCAGAACACAAGGTTGGATGCCGCCTGGGCAAAGGGTGCGCTGGCGAGCAGGCTTGCGCCGACGATGAACGGAATGACTGCGTGTTTGAGCATGGAGGCCTCAGTTATTGTCATTTGGAGGGAACGACCTCGTGAGCCGATCCATCCGATACTTATGCAGGGGTCATACCCGAAGCAAGGTGCTGACGACAAAGAGGTGGCAAAAAGTGGAACGACCGTACATGAATGTCGCGTGAATGTAATTTCTGCGCAGTTGATCGTTTGCGCAAAGGAATTCTGCTGTTTATCGCACCATAAACGCGCAACCGGGCGTGTGAAATGCACCCGGTTGGCGTGTGATTGTTACCGGATCTGTATTACTTGCTCAGGCTGACACCATAGAAAGGCGTCAGGCCGAACGGGCTGATCTTGAAGTCCTGAACTTCCTGGCGCATGGGCTGGAAGACCTTGGAGTTGGCAATCGGCGTGATCGGTACCTGTGTCTTGAGCACTTGTTGAGCCTGTTGATACAGCTTGATGCGCTCATCGCGATTGGTGGTCACCTTGGCCTGTTGCACCAGCTTGTCGTAGGCCGGATCGCACCATTTGGCAAAGTTGCTGCCTTTGACCGCTGCGCAGCTGTACAGCACGCCGAGCCAGTTGTCCGGGTCACCGTTGTCGCCGGTCCAGCCGTAGATCATTACATCGTGCTCGCCTGCACGGGAGCGCTTCATGTACTCGCCCCATTCATAGGTAACGATGTTGGCCTTGATGCCGATCTTCTCCCAGTCGGACTGGATCATCTGTGCCGACATCCGCGCGTTGGGGTTGGAGGCGCGCTGCACCGTCATGGCCCACAGATTGATTTGCGTGCCCGGCGCGATCCCCGCTTCCTTGAGCAGTTGTCTGGCCTTGGCCGGATCGTGAGGTGCGTCCTTGATGGCTGGATCGAAGCTCCACTGACCTGGTGGCAGCGCGTTCTCGGCCAGTTGCCCGGCGCTCTGGTAGACGGCTTTGATGATGGCCGGTTTATCGATGGCCATGTCCAGCGCCTGACGAACCTTGAGTTGATCCAGCGGTGGATGGGTGACGTTATAGGCCAGGAAGCCGAGGTTGAAGCCAGGCTGGCTCAGAACCTTGATCTTCGGGTCCTTCTTGAATTCTTCGATGTCTTGCGGGCGAGGGTAGCCGCTGACCTGACATTCACCCGCCTTGAGCTTTTGCAGGCGCACGGCCGCATCGCTGTTGATCGAGAAGATCAGGTTATCGATCTTCACATCTTCAGGCTTCCAGTACTCCTTGTTGCCCACATAACGGATCTGCGAGTCTTTCTGATAGCGCTTGAACACGAAGGGACCAGTACCGATGGGCTTCTGGTTCAGTTCGTCGGCCTTGCCTTCCTTGAGCAACTTGTCGGCATATTCGGCGGACTGGATCGAGGCGAAACTCATGGCCAGGTTCTGCACGAATGCGGCATCGATATTGTTCAGATTGAACCTGACGGTGTGGGCATCGACCTTTTCGATGTTCTTGATGGTGGTGTTCAGGCCCATGTCGGTGAAGTAGGGCGATTCCGAGGGGTAGGCTTTGCGAAACGGCTGGTTGGGATCAAGCAGACGATTGAAGGTGAACAGCACATCGTCTGCATTGAACGCCCGGCCTGGCTTGAAGTAGTCGGTGGTGTGGAACTTCACGCCTTCGCGCAGGTGAAAGGTGTAGGTCAGGCCGTCGTCAGAGACTTCCCAGCGAGTCGCCAGCCCTGGCTCCACTTCTGTTCCACCGCGCTTGAACTGAGTCAGCCGGTTGAAAACCGTTTCGGCCGATGCGTCAAAGTCGGTACCGCTGGTGTACTGGCTAGGGTCGAAACCGGCCGGGCTGGCTTCGGAGCAGTACACCAGAGTGCTGGCGGCCTGTGCCAGCGGGGCGCAGGCCAGCAGCGCGGTAGTCAACAGCAGCGGTTTGAAGATCGTATGTCCCATGAAACCCCTCGCAAAGTGCGGCAATAACCGTTCTGAATATCAACGTGCAGATAGACAGCGGATAGTGCCGTATTTGCCGGGAATCGGACAACGCTCTTACTTGCCCGTGATTTTATTCCACAGGTCTGACAGCGAATTACTCTCGTAAAAGGTTTGCAGGAAACTGGAGCTTTCCCTGTTGAAGGTCAGCAGGGCTTTTTCTGTGCTGATTCGCAACTGCTCCTGGGTGCGGTCCAGATCGCTTTTGAGCGTTGCATGTTTTACCAGCCCAGGGTTCCTGTTTGCCCAGTCGCGAACCAGTGCGTCCTGCCAGTCGCTGTCCATCGGGTGTACGAAGAATTTCGCAGCCACTTGTGCAGGATGCTCTGCCACGCCCTTGTTGGACCATTGACCGAGTATCGTCTGGCCCACTTGCAGTACCGCTTTTTCCGCCAGGAGCGCAGCCAGAGAATGCAGCGGGTGCTCGGCATGGTCCTTGGCGAGCTGTGAGTGCGACGGGTTCGTAGAGCCGCTGGTGTTCGGGTCTTCACCCAGGACCGTCTGGAAGTCGTCGATGCTGTTGCCAAGCCAGGTAGTCAGGCCTTGTATGGCTGTGCCGATTGCATTGCTGACGATTCTTCCCGGTGCGCCAATGAATGCATAGAACCGTTCGACCTGTTCCGAGAAAGGCAGGCTGGCCCATTGGTCGCGGGTGGTCAGGAATGTTTCATAACTCTGCAACAGTTGGTCGTTCGGGTGTTCGCTGAGCAGGATCTGGATGATCTGGTCGCGTTCGTAACGTTCACCGGCCTTGATGGCTTCAAACGGTTTGTTCTCTGTCGAGAACAGGATCTTGCCGAGCGGTGCGGCAAGGCTGGCAATGATATCGCTGCCGCCAAACATGCCGGTTACCAGAGGCAGCCGATGCCGGCAGTCGGCTTCGGAGGTCCATGGCAGCACGCTCGTGTGGCCGAGCTTTATCAGGCTCAGCTCGACGAAGTTGGAGTGGGAGAAAAAGTCTTCGAGGATATGCAGGCCCGAACCGAGCGCCCGCAGGCCATCGAAGGATTGCGGGCCTGCCTGTGTTGCCATATCCAGCTCGCTGCTCATGGTCTCTACAGAGCGCTGGATATAGCGTTTCATTGAAGTCTGGAAGTCGACCTGCAAGGCCGGGTCGTCGGGTTTTACCCAGTCCTCGAAGTCGGCGTCACGCTCTTTGGGGTTGGCCGGTTTCGGGTTGACGGCCCTGGGGTTGTCGATGTGTTCTCCGGGGCGGTAAACACCGAGCCTTTGCGGCGTCACTGTGAAGCTCGACCGGTCGAGCTGCATCAGATCGGTGAACTCCTTTACGGCCAGTACATCCACGATTCTGGTCAGGGCCTCGCGGGACAGCAGGTCCGGGAAGCTTTTGGGCATGGTGGTGGCGCGGACGATCTTCGGGTCGAGCAACTGCGAGTAATCGCGCAGCCAGTTGCCGAAGTAAATGGCCCGTATTTCATTCTTCGTGAAGCCAGCCGTTTCAAGGATTGCTTCTATCGAGCCGTGAGTGGCTCTGGTCTTTTCGCCCTGACCCGCTTCAAAACGGGCAGCAACGGGCAGAGGTTCGTAGACCTCACCGGTAGTGTTTTCAGTCTGCTGATAGTTGCCGGACGTGCTGGTGCCAGGATTCATCCTTGATTCCTTTATTGAAAGGTTATTGAAGTTACAGGTGAGTTTACGAGTTGTACGGGGAGGAAGAATCAGGCGAGGAGTTGAGTGTTGTAGGGCAAGTAGACAAGGGGTGTCGGGGTTTCGCGAATGAATTTGCTCAGTGGGAGCTAATTCATTCGCGAAGAAAGGTCAGGGAATCTGCACTTCGATCACGCCATCGGCCGCGACACTGACCTGACTGGTGCCTGCTTCGACATCTGGTGTCGGGGCTGCATCGGCGCGTTCGGCTTTCATCATCATGACCGGAGCTCGCAGGTACGGCTGTGGATAACCTGAAGTATTGAGGTTCAGGCTGACCAGCTTGTAGCCCGTGCCACCCAGCGCCTCGGTGACCAGTTGGGCGCGGGCCTTGAATGCGGTAACGGCGTCCTTGAGCAGGGTGTCTTCACTGGCCTTGCGGGTCGGCGTGGAGATGGAGAAGTCCATGCCGCCCATTTTCAGGTCGGTCAGCAATTCGCCCGTCAGCCTGGACAGTGCGGCGAAGTCGGCACTTTCCAGGCGCAGTTCGGCACGCTCGCGCCAGCCGGTGATCGACTGGCCTTTCTCGTCATAAATGGGGTAACTGTTACGGCTGCCCTGGCGGATCGTCACGTCCTTTACCTGACGCGCCTGACCCAGTGCCTTGTTCAGGGTTTCGGTGATCTGCGCGGCGAGCTTGGCCGGGTCGCTGTTCTGGGCTTCGGTGTAAAGCGTGACGAGCATCAGGTCGCGCTGGACCTCTTGATTGACCTCGGCGCGCAATGAAATCTGGTTGTAGCGGGGTTCCTCGGCAATGGCCTGGGCACAGGCCAGGATCGTGATCCCCAGCGTGATGATCAGGGCGACAGGGCGAAGATTGAACATGGGCAACTCCTTGTTATAAAAGCGTCATCCGACGGTTGTCGGACTGATGCAAATCCATCTGACTGTAGCCAACAGTTCCGGTTCCGGACAGGCCACATATGTGGCGCTTTGACGCACTTTTCCAGTTTTGCCTCCCGCTTGGTTATACTCGCTTCGATTCGCCTGGAGCGCTCATCAGGAGAGCTCATGCTCGCCCCCGTTCAAATGCTTTCAGCCTCACGCCAGAACCTGTGGCGCCTGACCTTCATTCGCACCCTTGTGCTGGCTGCGCAGGCAGGCTCGGTCGGGATTGCCTGGCTGTTCAATGTGCTGCCGCTGCCCTGGTTGCCGCTGTCGATTACTCTCGGCTGCTCGGTGGCGCTTTGCGTACTGACGGCCATTCGGTTGCGTACATCGTGGCCGGTGACTGAGCTGGAATATGCGCTGCAACTGGCGCTGGACCTGATTATCCACAGCGCCCTGCTGTATTTCTCCGGCGGCTCGACCAACCCGTTCGTCTCTTATTACCTGGTGCCGCTGACCATTGCCGCCGTGACCTTGCCATGGCGCTATTCCCTGATCCTGTCCGGCATCGCACTGACGCTCTATACGCTCCTGCTGTACAGGTCCTATCCGCTGGAAACCTACCCGATCTCCAGAGAAAACATGCAGATCTATGGCATGTGGCTCAGCTTTGCCCTGGCGGCCTCGGTGATTACGTTCTTTGCGGCGAAGATGGCTGAAGAGCTGCGTCGTCAGGAGCAGTTGCGCGCGGTGCGCCGCGAGGAAGGCCTGCGTGACGAGCAATTGCTGGCAGTCGCGACTCAGGCCGCAGGCGCGGCCCATGAACTGGGTACGCCTCTGGCGACCATGAGCGTGTTGCTCAAGGAGATGCGTCAGGATCACAGTAATCCTGAGTTGCAGGACGATCTGTCGGTCCTTCAGGAGCAGGTCAAGCAATGCAAGCATACGCTTCAGCAACTGGTGCGTGCCGCCGAGGCCAACCGGCGTATGGCAGTGGAATACAAGACGGTGATTCAGTGGATGGATGAGTCGCTGAACCGCTGGCACTTGATGCGTCCTGAAGTCAGTTATCGCTTTTTCCAGCTGGGCAAGGACAACGTGCCAGTGCTGGCACCGCCGCCTGACCTGACCCAGGCGCTGCTCAATCTCTTGAACAATGCCGCCGATGCCTGCCCCGACGGGCTGGAAGTCAACCTGAACTGGGACAGCGCGGAAATCTGCATCAATATTCGTGACCACGGCCCGGGTGTGCCGCTGGCCATCGCCGAGCAGATCGGCAAACCATTCTTTACCACCAAGGGCAAAGGCTTTGGCCTGGGCCTGTTTTTGAGCAAGGCCAGCGTCACCCGCGCCGGGGGCTCGGTAAAACTCTACCGTCATGAAGAGGGCGGCACGCTCACCGAGCTGCGCTTGCCTCGTGACACTCAAGGAGATGAAGCATGAGTGATGATGACATCCAGGTTGAAGGCGAAGAGCTTCCGCATTTGCTGTTGGTCGACGACGACGCAACCTTTACCCGTGTAATGGCGCGGGCCATGAGCCGCCGCGGATTCCGGGTCAGCACCGCAGGTTCTGCCGAAGAAGGGCTGGTGATTGCCCAGAACGATATCCCTGAATACGCCGCGCTTGATCTGAAAATGGACGGCGACTCGGGCTTGGTGCTGCTGCCCAAGCTGCTGGAGCTGGACCCGGAAATGCGCGTGGTGATTCTCACCGGCTATTCGAGCATCGCGACTGCGGTCGAGGCGATCAAGCGTGGCGCCTGCAATTACCTGTGCAAGCCGGCCGATGCCGACGACGTGCTGGCGGCCCTGCTGTCCGAACATGCCAACCTGGACACCCTGGTTCCAGAAAACCCCATGTCGGTGGACCGTCTGCAGTGGGAGCACATCCAGCGTGTGCTGACCGAGCATGAAGGCAATATCTCGGCAACGGCCCGTGCGCTGGGCATGCATCGCCGCACCTTGCAGCGCAAATTGCAGAAGCGCCCCGTGCGCCGTTGATGAAGTTTTATTCATGAGGTCAGAGGGCGTTTTTGCTTCATTGTGATCGGGCATTGTTCTTCTTTCAGATAGAGAAGCCGGGCCTGAATCATGAATCGCAACCCTGAAGTCAACGACGCCCCGCGTGGCACGTTCCTCCCCAGAGTCTGGAAGCTGATCACGCCGTACTGGCGTAGCGAAGAAAAGGGCATGGCCTGGTTGCTGCTGGCTGCGGTGATTGCCCTGTCGCTGTTCAGTGTTGAAATTTCGGTCCAGATCAACAGCTGGTACCGGGATTTCTACAACGCTCTGGAAAAGAAAGACCTGGCGTCTTTCACCCATCTGATTCTGTATTTCTGTGGCATCGCTGCTGTGGCGATTCTGGGGGCGGTCTATCGTCTCTACCTGACGCAGATGCTCACCATTCGCTGGCGCCGCTGGCTGACCGAACAACATTTCGCCAAGTGGCTCAGCCACAAGAATTACTACCAACTGGAGCAGGCCGGTCATACGGATAACCCTGACCAGCGTCTGTCTGAAGACCTTGATCAGTTCACGACCCGAACCCTGTCACTCGGTATCGGGCTGCTGAGTACGGTGGTCAGTCTGGTGTCGTTCTCAGTCATTCTGTGGGGCGTATCGGGCAGCATCGAAGTGTTGGGCGTCACGATTCCCGGCTACATGTTCTGGGCTGCACTGGTGTATGCCGTGGTCGGTAGCTGGTTGACGCACTTGATCGGGCGGCGGCTGATTGTCCTGAGCAATCAACAGGAGCGTTTTGAGGCCGATCTGCGTTTTGCCCTGGTGCGCGTACGGGAGAACGCCGAGAGCATTGCGCTGTGTGATGGCGAACCCAATGAGAAACAGCGTCTGGGCAGTCGCTTCGGGATGATCTGGAGCAACTTTCGCTCGATCATGAAGGTTCAGAAAGGCCTGACCTTTTTCACGGCCGGCTATTCGCAGATTGCGCTTATCTTCCCGTTCATTGTCGGCGCGCCCCGGTATTTTGCCGGGAAGATCGAGCTGGGCGACCTCATGCAGATCAACTCGGCCTTTGGCAGCGTGCAGGAAAACTTCAGTTGGTTCATCGAGGCCTATGCTTCGCTGGCCTCGTGGCGCGCTACCTGTGACCGCTTGCTCAGCTTCCGTCAGGGCATGGACGAGAATGAGGCGCATCGCCCGGCCATTGCGCTCAGTCGTGACAGTGAAGTCTTGCAACTGAGCGCCCTGGGGTTGGGCCTGACCGGTGGTCGCGAACTGCTGCGCGATGCCAGCCTGTCCATCGCTGCTGGCGAGCGGGTCATGCTCAGTGGCCGCTCGGGGAGTGGCAAAAGCACATTGCTGCGGGCGTTGGGCGGTTTATGGCATCACGGGCAGGGGCAGATCCGCTTGCCGGACGAGCGTTATATGTTCCTGCCACAAAAGCCTTACCTGCCCATTGGTTCGTTGCGTGAGGCCTTGAGTTATCCACAGGTCCCCGAACAGTATCCGTCCCAGCGATTTGTCGAGGTATTGCGCACCTGCCGTCTGGAGCATTTGGTCGCAAGGCTGGATGAAAACAATCATTGGCAGCGCCTGTTGTCGCCCGGCGAGCAACAGCGTGTCGCCTTTGCCCGTGCTCTGCTGTTTGCGCCCAAGTGGCTGTATCTGGATGAAGCCACGTCGGCCATGGACGAAGAGGACGAAGCGACGTTGTATCAGGCGCTTATCGATGAGCAGCCTGACATGACCCTTCTCAGCATCGGGCACCGCAGCAGTCTCAAGCGTTTCCATGAACGATATTTACGGGTTGAAGGGGGAAAGTTGCTTGAGCAGCCGGCGCGGCAATACCTTGTCTAAATTCTGTCTGTCCCCGACCATTAGTTTTCAGGGTGTTATCGTATAACCGCTGAGCTATGATTGGTCTTTGTTTAACAGTGCCGAGATCGATGTTGGATATGGAAAAGCAAACCGCTGCGCCTCGCGCACGCAGAAAGCACCGCAGCCTTGCGCAGGAACTGGTGACTGAGCTGTCCGAGCGCATCAGCAGCGGGCAGCTCAAGCGCGGCGATAAATTACCGACCGAATCCGCCATCATGGAAGAGCAGGGCGTGAGTCGGACTGTGGTTCGCGAGGCCATTTCCCGCTTGCAGGCTTCCGGCCTGGTCGAGACGCGGCACGGTATCGGCACTTTTGTACTGGATATCCCGAGCCCCAGCGGTTTCCGGATCGATCCGGCCACCATCGTCACTCTGCGTGATGTGCTGGCGGTGCTGGAGTTGCGAATCAGCCTGGAAGTCGAGTCCGCCGGCCTGGCTGCGCAGCGTCGCAGCGATGAGCAACTGGCCGCCATGCGTGCAGCCCTCGATGCCCTGAACGAAAGTGCAGCCCATGCCAGCGATGCCGTGGCTTCGGACTTCCAGTTCCACCTGCAGATCGCGCTTTCCACCGGCAACCGTTACTTCACTGACATCATGACCCATCTGGGCACTAGCATCATTCCGCGCACACGCCTGAACTCGGCACGCCTGGCCCATGATGATCAGCAGCATTACATGAGTCGCCTGAGCCGCGAACACGAAGAAATCTACGAAGCCATCGCCCGCCAGGACTCCGACGCCGCCCGCGCCGCCATGCGCCTGCACCTCACCAACAGCCGCGAACGTCTGCGTCATGCGCATGAAGAGGCTGAGTCGCAGAGGGCGTAAAGGCAGGTTGCAAGCTGCAAGCTTTAAGCTTCAAGTCAAAAGCTTGTAGCTTGTAGCTTGTAGCTTGTAGCTTGTAGCTTGTAGCTTGTAGCGTTCAGTGATCATATAACGCACCACCTCCCTCCAGAAATTCCTCAGCCCCCGTCTTTAAAGGCCTGAAAGCCCTTTCATCGCTTTAGTTCCGAAAAACCTGCAAATCCCTGTTGAGACATTTTATTTTCAGTTGTACGATGACTTACGACATCGGATCTGCCCCCCGGTGATCCTCTAATAATTTTGTCCCACAGGGTGTTCGAATAATGAATCCACAAGAACTGAAGTCCATCCTCTCTTCCGGTCTGCTGTCTTTCCCGGTTACCGATTTCAATGCTCAGGGCGATTTCAACCGCGCTGGCTATATCAAACGCCTTGAGTGGCTGGCTCCTTACGGCGCAAGCGCGCTGTTCGCCGCCGGTGGTACTGGCGAGTTTTTCTCCCTGGCTGCCAGCGAATACTCGGAAATCATCAAGACTGCCGTCGACACCTGCGAAACCAGCGTGCCAATCCTGGCCGGTGTCGGTGGCCCGACTCGTCAAGCCATCGAATACGCTCAAGAAGCCGAGCGTCTGGGTGCCAAAGGCCTGTTGTTGCTGCCGCACTACCTGACTGAAGCCAGCCAGGACGGTGTTGCCGCTCACGTTGAAGCGGTCTGCAAATCGGTCAAGATCGGCGTTGTCGTCTACAACCGCAACGTATGCCGCTTGACCGCTCCGTTGCTGGAGAAACTGGCCGAGCGCAACCCGAACCTGATCGGCTACAAGGATGGCCTGGGTGATATCGAGCTGATGGTTTCGATCCGCCGTCGTCTGGGCGACCGCTTCTCGTACCTGGGTGGTCTGCCGACCGCTGAAGTCTATGCCGCTGCCTACAAGGCGCTGGGCGTGCCGGTTTATTCCTCGGCCGTATTCAACTTCGTGCCGAAACTGGCGATGGACTTCTACCACGCTATCGCTCGTGACGATCACGCAGCTGTCGGCAAGTACATCGACGATTTCTTCCTGCCATACCTGGATATCCGTAACCGTAAAGCCGGTTATGCCGTGAGCATCGTCAAGGCGGGCGCAAAAATCGCTGGCTACGATGCAGGTCCGGTCCGCGCACCGCTGACTGACCTGACTGGCGAAGAAGTCGAACTGCTGGCTGCGCTGATGGATAAACAAGGCAAGCAGTAACACCGCTACAGGCAAAGCCGCTGAGTGATCAGCGGTTTTGTCGTTAGACCGCAAGACCATGCAGGTAAAAGTTGTCGTCGCCGCTGACACTTTTAAGGGGCCTGCAGAGCTGGACCCAAAAAAAATGTATTACCCGCGTAAAAAAATAATGAGTGGGAGTTCAAAAACATGCAAAAGTCCAAGCCGACTCACGTCCGCTATTTGATCCTGTTGATGCTGTTCCTTGTCACCACGATCAACTATGCCGACCGAGCCACCATCGCGATTGCCGGTTCAAGCATTCAGAAAGACCTCGGCATCAGTGCCGTAACCCTTGGCTACATCTTCTCTGCATTCGGCTGGGCCTATGTGGCCGGTCAGATTCCTGGCGGCTGGCTACTCGACCGTTTCGGCTCGAAGAAAGTCTATGCCCTGAGCATTTTCACCTGGTCCCTATTTACCCTGCTGCAAGGCTATGTGGGTGAGTTCGGTGTCTCCACTGCCATCGTCGCGCTGTTCATGCTGCGCTTCCTGGTGGGCCTGGCTGAAGCGCCATCCTTTCCGGGTAACGCACGTATCGTGGCCTCCTGGTTCCCGACTGCTGAACGCGGCACTGCCTCGGCGATCTTCAACTCCGCGCAATACTTCGCCACGGTACTGTTCGCTCCGCTCATGGGCTGGATCGTCTACACCTTCGGCTGGGAGCATGTGTTCATTGTCATGGGGGCCGGTGGCATCGTGTTCTCGCTGCTGTGGATGAAAGTCATCTATAGCCCGCGCAACCACCCTCTGATCAATGAGGCCGAGATCGAGCATATCGCCAGCAACGGCGGCATGGTCGACCTGGATACTCAGGACAAGAGCAAGGACAAGAAAGGCGGCGGACCGCGCTGGGATTACATTCGCCAGTTGCTGACCAACCGCATGATGCTCGGTATCTATCTGAGCCAGTACTGCATCAACGGTATCACTTACTTCTTCCTGACCTGGTTCCCGGTGTATCTGGTTCAGGAACGCGGCATGACCATCCTCAAGGCGGGTTTCATTGCGTCCTTGCCGGCCATTTGCGGCTTCATCGGCGGCGTGCTTGGTGGTGTCATTTCCGACTACCTGCTGCGCAAAGGCCACTCGCTGACCTTCGCCCGCAAGGCACCGATCATCTGTGGCCTGCTGCTGTCGACGTCCATCGTCACCTGTAACTATGTCGATGTTGAATGGGTCGTCGTAGGCTTCATGGCGCTGGCGTTCTTCGGTAAGGGTGTGGGGGCGCTGGGCTGGGCTGTCATGTCCGATGTCTCGCCTAAACAGATCGCCGGTTTGAGCGGTGGCCTGTTCAACACTTTCGGTAATATTGCTTCGATCACTACCCCGATCGTGATTGGTTACATCATCAGCTCTACAGGTTCCTTCAAGTGGGCACTGGTGTTCGTCGGCGCGAATGCGCTGTTGGCAGTAATCAGCTACATCTTCATCGTGGGTGAGATCAAGCGCGTGGAATTGAAAGAGCCGCCAGCCAAGGGGCCTTTGCTGAACGACCAAGTCAGCGACCTTTCCCAAGTCAAACCTTGAGGTAACCGTGATGAACCTGATTCAACATGCCGATTCTCCACGGTATATCCGGCTGCATCCGCTGGATAACGTGGTGGTAGTGGTCAACGACCAGGGCGTTCCAGCCGGAACCGAGTTCGACAATGGGCTGGTGACTGTCGATAACGTACCGCAGAGCCACAAGGTCAGTACTGTGGATCTGGCCGAAGGGGAGGCCGTGATTCGTTACGGCCACACCATTGGCTATGCATTGCAGCCTATCCCACGTGGCAGTTGGGTCAGGGAAGACCAGTTGCGCATGCCTTCTGCGCCTGCGCTGGACAGTCTGCCGATGTCCGATGCGGTGCCGGAAAAAGAGGCTCCGCTGGAGGGTTATACGTTCGAGGGCTACCGTAACGCCGACGGCACCGTGGGCACACGCAACATCCTGGGCATCACCACCACCGTCCAGTGTGTAACGGGTGTCCTCGACTTTGCGGTCAAGCGTATCCGTGAGGAACTCTTGCCTCGTTATCCCAACGTCGATGACGTGGTGGCCCTGACCCATAGCTACGGCTGTGGCGTGGCCATCACGGCGACTGACGCTTACATTCCGATCCGCACCGTTCGTAACCTGGCCCGTAACCCGAACCTGGGTGGCGAGGCGCTGGTCATCAGCCTGGGCTGCGAGAAGTTGCAGGCCGGGCAGGTCATGCATGAAGACGACAGCTCCGTGGATCTCAGTGAGCCATGGCTGTACCGGCTTCAGGATTCCAGCCATGGCTTCAATGAAATGGTCGAACAGATCATGGAACTGGCTGAAGTCCGCTTGAAAAAACTGGACCAGCGTCGTCGCGAAACCGTACCGGCTTCGGAGCTGATCCTCGGCATGCAGTGCGGCGGCAGTGATGCGTTTTCCGGCATCACGGCCAACCCGGCGCTGGGTTACGCCTCGGACCTGCTGTTGCGTGCCGGCGCGACGGTGATGTTCTCCGAAGTGACTGAGGTACGCGATGCCATCTATCTGCTGACTTCCCGCGCACAAGACGAGACCGTCGCGAAGGAACTGGTGCGTGAGATGGACTGGTACGACCGTTATCTGGCCAAGGGCGAAGCGGATCGCAGCGCCAACACCACGCCGGGCAACAAGAAGGGCGGGTTGTCGAACATTGTCGAGAAATCCCTGGGATCGATCGTCAAATCAGGCAACAGCGCCATCAACGGCGTGCTTGGCCCTGGCGAGCGGTTCAAGAGCAAAGGGCTGATTTTCTGCGCTACACCAGCCAGTGATTTCGTGTGCGGTACCTTGCAGCTGGCTGCCGGGATGAACCTGCATGTGTTCACGACGGGTCGTGGTACGCCGTATGGCCTGGCCATGAGCCCGGTGGTCAAGGTTTCGACCCGTACGGAACTGGCCCAGCGCTGGCCCGACCTGATCGATATCGACGCCGGACGCATTGCAACCGGTCGCGCGACCATCGAAGACCTGGGTTGGGAGCTGTTCCACTTCTATCTGGATGTGGCCAGCGGCAAGAAAAAGACCTGGACCGAGCATTACCGTCTGCACAACGACATCACGCTGTTCAACCCGGCACCGATTACCTGATATCGGTGCTGTGCCCTGTTGCAGCCAAGGACCCTCTGGAGGGGCCTTGGCCGCGATAGCGGTATTTCAGGAAAACCTGCCTCGTTGCTTGCAAGCTCCTATGGAGTCATGCCGATCAGTCAAGGCATGAATCACTTTGGAGGCTGCTCAATCCTCCACTTCGCCCAGCGCACTCCGCACATACTCCGGCGTCAGGCCGTTGTACCAAAGCAGGATCGTCGACACCAGAATCGTGACCAGCACCAGAAGCCCTATCGCCCAGATCGCTGCGGCATAGAGCGGTGCCTTGCCTTCGGGCAGGCGCATGAAGGTGGCTATGCCCATAAACAGCAGCATGGTCGAATATACCGAAGCAAGCCCCAGCACCAGAAGCGCCAGCCAGCGGCCTGGATACAGCCCTGCAAGGCCCGCAAGGAAAAAGGGTGTGGCGGTGTAGGTGGCGAAGCCAATGCACTGATTGAGCGTCGCTCGGGCTTCAAAGGTGCGAGACATCCAGCGGATAAAGCCTCCCATCAGTATCGTCCCGAGCAGAAATGCCACATACAGCAAGGCACACAGCTGCAATGCGCTCCTGGTGCCGAGTTTCACGTTTTCACCTTCCGCCAGACTCCAGCCGACCTGAGTGGTGCCTATGTACAGGCAAATGACCGGTATCAGCGCCAGCAGTATCAAATGGGGCAGGTAGTGCCGTGGCTCCTGCTCCTCCTCATCCCGAATGTTTCGCCAGGCGTCCCTGGGTTGGGTGAAAAGTTTGACGATCAATGGCGTGTTCATGGCGTATCCCTCGGCTCAGTGTCTGCCCGCAACTCTCCCTGTCTACTGCGGGCTCCCATCGGGTTTGATGGCGGCTGACTGAATGGTTTCACCCACCAGGACCGTCGGTTCCATGAACCCATTGAGTTTTCCTACTTCTCTGAACTTTCCGGCTTCTCGTGACCTCTTCTATTCAAGGGCGCCTGCTCGGCGGCCTCAGCTCAAACAGGTGGGAGGTTTCAAATGCCTTGGATATCTGAAAGTGGTTTGTGGTTTTTTACGGCTCTGGTCGCACTCATTGTGCTGGCCGATATATGGGCAGTCCTGCGGGTGCGTAAAAGCGAAACGACATCCAGCAACAAATTGTTGTGGATTATCGTGATTGTCGCTGTGCCGGTGATTGGTGTGCTGTTGTGGGTGCTTACAGGCCCAAGGCATATCTCAAAGCCCGCAAACCCGGCTCAAGAGGCCAGCAAGTACTGATGCCAGACTTCAGGAGCACTTCGTCGGGTACGTGATGCGGGTGGATAAAACGTGATTTTCTGCAATTCTTCTGCAATGCAGGGATGCTTATATCCTCGCCATCACGAACCCGTTATGGAGAAAACACATGTCGATAATTGCAAAGTGGGCGTTGCAGGTTGTTGCTTTGTTTCTGTTTGGCTGGATGGCGACCGTGGCAGCGCAATGGAGCAGCACGATAGTCAGCGGCACCGGGAGTGATCGTCTGGCGCAACTGAACGTGAACGGCTCGGTCAGCGGCAAGCCTGCTGTCGCGCAGGAAACAGTATTTGCCAGTCAGGGCCAATAAGGGCTTTCAAAGGTCGTGCGGTTTTCGACAGGCAAAAAAATGGCCCACAACGCGGTGGGCCAAATGGGATTCATCAAAGGAGTGATGTGAATGTACACAGCCAGAAGTGAAGAGGATGTGAAATGAATGTTGGCAAATCGAGAACGGGTCTCAGGGGCTCAATACCCGGAAAATAACTGGCTCAATGCAGTAAAAGCATGCCCCCCGGAGTTTATCCGTCAAGCACCGGAGGGCGGGTGATGGGGTGTCAGGTTGCAGTGGCTCGTTCCGTTGCCGCTCGTCGGGCAGAGCGTGGCAGGGGATGAGGCGCATCTATTCGGGATTTCATTCGCTCTGCGAACTCTTTGGCTTCCTGCCAACTCCGGCAGGTCACTGGGTAATCGTCCAGCTTCACAACCCAGTTGGCCCCGTAATTACCTTCTTCAATTCGGATAAGCATGGTACGCATCTCCATTTTGTAAGGTGAGCAGATGCCGAGTCACCGGCACGGAAAGTTGACGCACGAAATCCTGCACCCAAAATCCCGATTGGGCTACAACAAATTACGTATCCCGATGAGCGTGTTTCATCTCCCTTGATCGGGATCAACGAGCCGTTCGTTTGTTGATAACATCCAGCGACCCGCACGCCAGAATCGGATTCTGTGCGGGCAGTATTAAAACCAAAGGGACAAGGTCCGATAATGGCCGATCAAAGCCAGCCGCATTTGCAGAATATCCATCGCCAGGCACTCAGCATCACCCGCCCGGACAGGGAGCGCCTCAATGGCCACGCTGGGCAGGTCATCTGGTTTACCGGCTTGTCGGGCTCCGGCAAGTCAACGATTGCCAATGCGCTGGAGCAGGCGCTGCATGCCGAAGGCAAGCGCACTTATGTGCTTGATGGCGACAATGTTCGCCAAGGGTTGAGCAAGGATCTGGGATTCAGCGACGCAGACCGGGTGGAAAACATACGCCGCGTTGCGGAAGTGGCACGCTTGATGATGGATGCTGGCGTCATCGTGATCACGGCATTTATCTCGCCCTTTCGCCGGGAGCGAGAAGTGGCCCGCCATGTGATCGGTGAGAGTGACTTCACAGAGATTTACATGAGCACACCCATCCAGGTGTGCGAAGAGCGAGACCCCAAGGGGCTGTATGAAAAGGCCCGGCGTGGCCTGATTCCGAATATGACGGGCATCGATAGCGTTTACGAAGCACCCGAAAGTGCCGCAGTCATTCTCGATACCTCTGAACTCTCCGTGCCAGAAGCCGTCAGCCGGGTTCTGGCTTCGATCAGAACGCCAGCTTGAAGCCGATCATCCCCAGCATGATGGCCAGAAAGGGCCGTAGCAGCTCATCGGATATACGCCCGGCCATGTGGCTGCCCAGATAAATGCCGGGCAACGAGCCCATCAGCAGCCAGCCCAGCAATTCCCAGTTCATATTGCCCATGCTTGCATGCCCAAGGCCTGCGACCAGCGTGAGCGGCACGGCATGGGCTATTTCCGTACCGACCAGGCGCCGGGTGGCCAGCAGTGGGTAAAGAATGAACAGAGCCACCGTACCCAGTGCGCCAGCGCCGATGGAGGTCAGGGCCACCATGGTGCCCAGGATCAGGCCCGTCACTACCGTCAGAGCGTTCAGGCTTGAGCCATTGAAGAACGAAAGCCCGTCGCCGCGACGGTGAGCAAAGGCCAGCAGTTTTTTCTTGAACAGCACCGCCAGCGCCGTCAATAGAAGGACGATGCCCAGTGCCTGCTTGATGATGGCGTTCAGCGCATCGGGGGCTGAGTCCAGCGTGCTCAGAAACCACAGGGTCAGCAACACCGCTGGCACGCTGCCCAGCGTCAACCAGCCTGTAATCTTCCAGTCGATGTTGTCGTTCTTTTTATGGACCAGTACGCCACCGGACTTGGTGATTGCGGCGTAAAGCAGATCGGTACCCACGGCGGTCGCCGGATTGATACCAAACCAGAGCAGGATAGGGGTCATCAATGAGCCGCCCCCAACACCCGTCATACCCACGATAAAACCAACCACCAGCCCTGCTACTACGAAACCCAGACCGCCGACATCCATATATGACCCTGTAAGACCTGTTGTCAGGTAAAAACTGGCGGGCAGCATAACGATTTATGTTCTGAGCGGTTATGAATATGTAATCTAAGGTTATAACCGTTTTTACAGGTTTTGCGCTTCGGGTGCCGTTTCTGTTGCGCCTAGCATGGTTTGATTGGGTTGCAGCCAACTCAACAGGGTATCGGCTTCCATGGGCCTGGCAATCAGATAGCCTTGCCCTTCATCACAACCCCACTGCCTGACCAGCTTGCGGATGGCATCGGTTTCGATGCCTTCGGCCACCACGCAATACCCCAGCTTCTTGGCCAGCCCGATCAAGGCCTTGACCAGGCGCTGGTCCGCTTCTTCAACCGTCAGGTTGCGCACCAGTGACTGGTCCAGTTTGACGGTGGTCGCGGGCAACTGTCGCAGGTAGTTCCAGTTGCTGTAACCCGTGCCGAAGTCATCGATCGCAATGTGCATACCCAGTTCGCGCAAGCGTTCAAGCTGGCTGCGGACCTCTGTCGGGTTCTGCATCAATGCGCTTTCGGTGAATTCAAGCTCGAAGTGCGCAGGTGAGATGTCATGTTTTTTCAGCAGCCAGATCACCCGATCAGTGAACACCGGCCCTGTCAGGTCGTCGGGCGTCACGTTGATGGCGACCCGGATATCGAAACCTTTTTGCTGCCAGCTTGCGGCCTGCTCAATGGCTGTCTGCAATACCCAAAGGCTCAAGGGCCGCATGAGGGCGGTCTTTTCTGCCAGTGGAATGAATTCGGCAGGGCCGATTGGCCCCAGCGTCGGATGGACCCAGCGCAGTAACGCCTCGACGGATGTACAGGTGCCCGAAGCCAGATCGATGCGAGGCTGATAAACCAGCCTCAGTTGATCGTGAGCATGCACGGCGCTGGTCAGTGAGCCGAGCAACTGGAATGACCGCTGCTGAGTCGCATCCATGTGAGGCTCGTACAAGGCCCAGCCCGTACGGCGGGCGCGAGCATCGTCAGCGGCGCTGATGACCAGGCGCACCCAGTCCTGCTCCGTAGCCTGGCTATCCAGAGGCACAATGCCCAGGCCGACCTGCATCTGCACCGGAATGCCGTGGCATATCACGGGAGATTGAAGGTCTTCGATGATGGCGCGATAGATCGACTCATCCGGCATGTCGCCAGGTAATTGAAAGCCGAAGCGTGTCGGGCTGATCTTATACAGAGGGCAGCTTGACGGCAGCATGGCTTGCAGACGATTTCTCATCGCCACGACAAGATCCTGAGCAAAGCTGTAGCCCAGCGCCTTGACGATATCGTTGAGGAATTCGGGGGTAATCATGTCGACGGCCACCAGGCGCATCTCTTTACCGGTTTTCAGCGTCAGAAGAATGTCTTCTTCAAGGCGCAGACGGTTATAGAGCCCGGTGGTCTGGTCGACGAAGCAACTCAAGCGCAAGTCGACGATACGCTTCATGACCAGCGCGGCCAGACGCTTGAGCATCCGCGCCTCGCGCTCGCTCATGGGCGCACGGGGAACCGTGTCGATGACGCAGAGTGTGCCCAGCGCGATACCGTCCTCGGTAATCAGAGGCGAGCCCGCGTAGTAGCGAATGCCCGGTTCCCCCGTGACGAGGCCGTTATCCTTGAAACGATCATCAAGGGTTGCGTCGACAACCTCCAGCGAGCCATCGCTGAGAATCGCGTAGGCGCAGAACGAGACGTCCCGTGGCGTTTCCTGAGCTTGCAGGCCAAACCGGGCGCGGAACCACTGTCGATGTTCGTCGACGATGGAAATCAACACGATGGGAGCCTGAAAGAACTCGGCGGTCATCGCCACGATTTCTTCAAAGACATCATCCACCGTGTTTTCGAGCACGCACAGTTCGGTAATACGTAGCAAACGTTGCGTTTCGTTCAGCGGAATAGGGGCGCCGGTGCTCATAGAACTCAAGAATCCACAGGTAGTGACTATTTGCCACTATGCGTGGCACTTTATCAGACAACCGCAGATGTTGTTTTGATCGCACGGCAAGAAGGTTTTCCGGCAAAAAAATATTTTTACCTCCAGAAGCCCTCCAGGACTTGCGGGCCGTGGCCTGCACCAGGAGGAAGGCCGTCGGCGTGAGCCTTACCGTTCGTCGACGAAATCGGGTGCTGGTCTTCAGTCCTTGAAAGGCTGATTCTTGTCCTGCGTAGCGACGTGAACCTCCTCCAGGACCAGTACCACTCCGGGGAAGTGGTTGATGTCATTACTCCATGACTCCTTGCCTGTTCCTGAAAAGGTGCAGGCATAGGAGATATTTTGCTGCTTATCGCCGTTGAACTCATTCTGACTGTGCAGCCATTGCTTGAGTTGTCCCAGCAAATCATCGCCTGTCATGCCTTGAACCTGTGCTTTCGGCAAGAACGGCACGATAAAGGTCGCCGCGAAATGACGGCTGGCTTCTCTCTTGAGAGCTAGCGCATCCCTTCTCGCCAATACCATTGCCGCCTTCACTACATCCGGCCCGCCGACCAGTTGCCAGGCATGTTTGGCCTCGAATGCGAAATCTTCGTGCTTGTTGCTGATATAGAGATCGCAACGCCCACGTCCATCTGTTTCGGGTTTATCTATGTCCGAGTTCGCGGGGCGATGCTTGCGCGTGGGGTATTCCTCAAGTGCCACCCAACCGAGCGACCAGGCCGCACCGGCCAGCGTACTGACATTGGCGCGCTCGTTATGCCACCAGCAGTTATCGTTATCGAGCATGTCGACATAGCGTTTGACTGCCTTCAGCCATGCGTCCAGTAATTCCTGAATGAAAGGGCAGTTGCTCTTGCGTGAAGTCCACTCCATGGATTTTCTCATCAGTTGAAGGGCAGGTTTATCGCCCCGAGAGCCGCGACCGCATAAGCGCAAAACGAAAGCAGCGGATTAACAACTCATCTCGCTCTGGCTTTCCAGCAACTGTTCATGCGCATACAGCGTGCTGCCCAGCAACGTGCAGAAAACCTTCAAGGTATCGACAGTCTCTGGATTGCCAAGCTTGGCCGGCAATGGATCAAGCCCGCATAACGTGCCGAAGAACACGCCATTCGGAAAAATGATCGGCATGGAGAAATAACTCTGGAAACCGTAAAGCTTCGGCACGGGATGGTTGGCATACAGAGGGTCTGTAGCCACCTCGTCGATCAATACGGTATGGCGGCTGGCGCGTATTTCATTGCAGATGGTGGTTTCAATCTCAAGCTCGTGACCGGGCTCGACACCGAACTGGATTTCATCGCAGACCGCGCAGGCGGTCCAGTTGGTTTCCGTCACTTTGGCGATGGCAGCAAATCTTAAACCGGTCAGCCGCGTCACCAGCTTCAAAAGGCTGGATGTCGCTTCTATTTCACTGATTACGGCCAGTTCTGCAGCCGTCAATTTGCTGTTCAAAATGCTGTACTCCAAGGCAACGATGTGGTCGAGCCTGATGATCTTTAGTGTGCCGTTTCGGCTGGGATTGATCGTGACATATTTACTCAAAGGCTTCATGGCTTATTGAGGCCATGCGACAGACTGCCATGGCAAAAACGGCAAATGCCGGCGGGTCATCAAGACGCGCCGGCAGGGTTGCAATCGAGTATCAGGAAACGGTCCGTTGCGGTGCCTTGTGAACCATGGTGTAGGCATAGTCGACGCCCATGCCGTAAGCACCGCTGTGCTCCAGAACCAGCGCCATGACGGCGTCGTAAGTTTCCTTGTGTGCCCAGTCACGCTGGTACTCAAGCAGCACTTGTTGCCAGGTCACCGGAATCGCGCCTGCCTGAATCATGCGCTGTACCGACATGTCATGAGCTTCCTTGGTCGTGCCGCCCGAGGCATCGGTGACGATGTACACCTCGTAGCCTTCAGCCATGGCTTCCAGAGCCGGGAAGGTCAGGCAGACCTCGGTCCAAAGTGCCGCGATGATCAGTTTCTTGCGACCGGTCGCCTTGACCGCTTCCACCAGTTTCTTGTCTTCCCAGGAGTTCATCGAAGTGCGCTCGATGGGCTGCTGATCGGGGAACACACCCAGCAACTCTGGCCAGATGTAACCGCTGAAGCTTTCGGTTTCTACCGACGTCAGGATGGTTGGCACGTTGAACAGCTTGGCGGCCTTGGCCAGGCCTACGGTGTTGTTCTTCAGTGTCTGGCGGTCGATCGATTGTACGCCGAAAGCCATTTGTGGCTGGTGGTCGATCAGGATCAGAGCAGAGTTGGTCGGGTTCAGCAGTTCGAGTTTGGACATGATGATTTCCTTTCAAGTTGATTAGTGCGAATCGTTAATGAGTTAGCCGCTTTGCCTGTCTGGCGTTTGCTTGCTGGCTTGGGAGTAAATTTACGGGCTAGCGGTTATCGAGACAATTCCCTAAAATCGAGACTCATTGTTTCCAGATAAGGGACATTCATGGATCGTATCGACTGCATGCGCACATTCGTTGCCACAGTGAACGCCAATGGCTTCGCAGCAGCGGCTCGTGTGCTGGATGTACCTCGCTCGAAAGTCAGCAAGCAAATCCAGGCTCTGGAAGAAAACCTGGGCGTGCAATTGCTGTTGCGGACGACGCGCAGCCTGCATCTGACTGAGGCGGGGGCCGAGTACTACGATGCCTGTCGTGAAGTGCTGGCGTCGCTGGATGAAGCCGAGCAGCGGGCGCGCAGTGGGCTGGGGGAAGTGCAGGGTGTACTGCGGGTCAACGCGCCCATGTCATTCGGGCTGTGCCGACTGGGACCATTGATTCCCAAATTCCATGAGCAACATCCCAAGGTGGAGCTGCAACTGGTGTTCAGCGACCAGCAGGTTGACCCGGTCAAGGGCGGCTTCGATGTGACCATCCGCATTGCCAGCCTCGCGGACTCTTCCATGGTCGCCCGCCATCTCGCCCCGGCGCCCCGCATGCTGGTGGCTTCACCCGCTTATCTGGCTCGTGAAGGAACCCCGCAAGTCCCCCGCGATCTGGCGGCGCATCAATGCCTGAACTATGGCTACCTGCAAAGCGGCGTCAGCCTGCAACTGAGCAATGGCAAGGAAACCCAGAAAGTCCATGTCACTGGCCCGCTGCATGCCAATAACGGCGACCTGTTGGCACAAGCGGCTGAAGCCGGCATGGGCATTGCCCTGCTTCCGACCTTCATTGTCGAAAAAGCCGTGGAGCAAGGACGACTGATCCCCGTGATGTGCGACTGGCAGGCCCCGCCGATCTCAATCAATGCGGTGTATCCGTCCGCCCGACGTGTGCCATTGAAGACACGGGCGTTCCTGGATTTTCTGGTGCATGAGTTGAGTGATTGAGTTCGCCCAGAGCAGATGCAAGAGACGGTGCAACACGTCGTTTTATTGAATCGACTTATCCCTGCATAAACAGCAACTAAAAACTTGCTTCTTCAAGGCTTGGAACTGAACATGGCGCGCCGGCATTAAGCCATTACTTAGAGAAGGGAGTTGTAAATGCGCACCGTTTCGCTGTTTCTGGGGTGGATATTTGGCGTAGTTTTGATTTTTATTGGCCTCGTTTCGTTTGGCGGAAATGCGTTCGCAGCTTTGCTGATTCTGATCTCTGGCGTGATTTGCCTTCCTGTTGTCAGAGGGAAAGTCCAGGCCAAAACAGGAAAGGTAATAAATGGTTGGGCGGTGGTCAGCGTCGTTTTTGTTTTGGCGACCACAGGCGTGATATTGGCCTCGAAGACACTGGAAAAAAGCATTGCTGAGAAAGGCTTTGTTTCTGCGCAAGAGTACCGTGAGGCTAAAGAAAATGGAGCGACCACCAAGGAAGAGTGGGACAAGATAAAAGAAGGTGTCCATGCCCAAAAAGCGCTGGTAGAAGAGGCCGCCAAAAAAGCAGCCCTGGCGAAAGAGCAGGCTGATAATGCCGTTGCTGAAAATGCGAAGAAAGAATCCGAAGCCAAAGCGCTGGCAGAAAAGCAGGCAAAGGATAAAAGCGATGAGAAGTGCCGGCTTGATGTTACCTGCTGGGGTGAAAAGCATTTCGTGGCCGCATCCGTCTTCTGTAAGACCCCCATCGAGAAAATGGCGCAGTATGATTTCAAGTGGACCGACGGGGTGCTGGAGCCAAAGTTCACCCGCTATAAGTGGGCGGATAGAGACCGTGGCGTGATTACTTACTTCGGCGACAAAATCCAGTTCCAGAATGGTTTTGGCGCGTTTCAGAATCACATGTACTCCTGTGACTACAACACCCTCACAGAACAAATCGTGAAAGTTAATGCCCATCCGGGAAGGCTGTAATCTCGCTTCCTAGTGCATAGCGGAAAACACAAAGCCTGCCGAGTGCAGGTTTTGTGAGTTCCACTCAACGAATCGAAGAATCATCCAGCGAATGTACTAGGGCGGTTGTGGCGGATATCAGCGGTGAACTGATCACTGAATACGATGTCTTATAGCCACTTCGGAGTTTTGCCCTTATGGAAAAAGTCATTCCTTTCAATATCGTGAATTCATTTGCCGCAGGAGCTGTTTGTCTGCTGTTGGCCATGCCGGGTGGGCACTCCTTCGCCAGCGAGCAGCCCATCGATCGTGGTTATGGGGCTTCTGAACCCTACAAGGGAAAGATGACTGTATACGGCTGCTACGCTGCACGAGCCTCCTCCATGCTGGGAGAGGAGTTCACCGCTGAAAACAGAAAAACCATAGAGAAACTCGCGCGCGCACGTGGCTCTCGTGTCGTTTCAAGTGGTGGACCCCGAGACCTGAGTTACAGCCCGCTCCGGCTGAATATCGAGGTCAACGGGCAGAACCGTATCGAGGATATTACCTGCGGATGACCCTGCAGCACTCGCGACCTAAAGCAAAACACTCCCCGTAATCGCTCTGTTTCGGGCCACTACATGCTCATGGCTGAGCGTGCTTGTGGCCGACATGAACTCTTTCAACAAAGCCTCGCGATTCTGCGCAGCACTTTCCTTTGCGGCTGCGTCGAGGGAAAGCTTCAACTCCTCGACCGTCAATTCAGTGCAGTAACCCGGAGTGCCCGGTTGCTGACGCCAGGAGTCGATCAGGTTGCCCGAATCCAGCGCGTCGAACCCCGTCGCTTCCACCAGCTCCAGCGCGATTGCCTTTGCCTTGGCCTCATCTCCTGCAACAGGAAGGGCCAGGCGCGACGAGGCTCCGGCTGGTTGACCTTTATCCGTCAGGGTTTGCGCCAGCAGTGCATTCCACGCTTTCACAACCGGGCGACCAATCTGCTCGCTGACCCAGACGCTTTCCGGTTTGCCGCCTTCGATTTCCTCTATCGCGCCGTCGCGAAATGGATAGTAATTGGACGTGTCGATGACCACGATATCGGCAGGCACCTGGCTGAAAAGGCTCGCAAGGCCTCGATACTTCGCAAAAGGGATCGAGACGATAACGACATCCACGCCCGCAACCGCGTCTTCCTTGCTGACAGCACTGACACCGGCCTCACGGGCGAGGTCCTGAATGGAGTCTGGTCCCTTTGAGTTGGCGAGCTTTATCTCATGCCCGCTGGCAGCCAGCTTTCTGGCAATGGTCGCGCCAATGTTGCCTGCGCCGATAATTCCAATCTTCATCTATTCATCCTCTTCACAAGGGGGAAGGCGGCTCACCCTTTATTCACAGGCGGGCCGTGCGAAGTCGTTGAGCGTGTCGCGAAGTGCTTCCAGCCCGTTGTCGGTCAACTGGCAGGCAGTCTTGATCTTGTCGGTGACGGCCCACAGCTCTTCGCGCAGCGCTTCCCCGGCATCGGTCAGGGCGATCAGTACGCGACGTTCATCGTTGCGGTCACGGGTGCGAGTCACCATTCCTGCGGCCTCAAGACGCTTGAGGAGCGGGGTGATAGTTCCTGTATCCATCGCGAGCCGGTTGCCAAGGTCACCCACGGTTCTGGGGGCGTCATTGAACAATTCCAGCATCACCAGATACTGGGGAAACGTCAGGCCCAATGGCTCAAGAAAGGGTTTGTGGAGACGGACCATTCGGTTGGCTGCGCCATACAAGGCGAAGGACAGTTGAGTCCCCACTTCGCGACGTGTTGCTGATGTGCTCGCGGTCATTACTTTATATAGCTCGCTACTATCTAGTGTGCTAGACAATATCATGATCGAATGAGCGAAGTAAGCTGCCGGATGGAAGAATGAAGGATGAAGAGGGAGATCCAAAAAATGATGTGCTCGCCAGCAATCTGCACTGGCGAGCACTTTCGCGCTTACTCTGCCCGGCGCACCTGCTCCTCGATGGCCTTGCCCAGCGTAACGGTCGAACCCGTACCGCCCAGATCCGGCGTCAATGGCGCATGCTCCGGCCCTTGCGCCAGCACGGCTTCAATCGCCGACAGTACGGCGGCCCCGGCCTCTGCATGGCCGAAATGCTCCAGCATCATGCCGCCGCACCAGATCTGCCCGATCGGGTTGGCGATGCCCTTGCCTGCAATGTCCGGCGCCGAACCATGCACCGGCTCGAAGAGGCTGGGGAACGTCCGGTCCGGGTTGATATTGGCCGAAGGCGCAATGCCGATGGTTCCGGTACAGGCCGGCCCCAGATCGGAAAGAATGTCACCGAACAGGTTGCTGGCCACCACCACATCGAAGCGGTCTGGATGCAGCACAAAATGCGCCGTGAGAATGTCGATGTGATATTTGTCGACCAGCACTTCGGGGTACTGCTTGCCCATCTCCACGACGCGGCCGTCCCAGTACGGCATGGTGATAGCGATGCCGTTGGACTTGGTGGCTGAAGTCAGATGCTTCTTGGGGCGACTCTGCGCCAGGTCGTAAGCGTACTTGAGGATGCGGTCGACGCCGACGCGCGTCATCACCGTCTCCTGGATTACGACCTCCCGCTCGGTGCCCGCAAACATGGTGCCGCCGACGCTGGAATATTCGCCCTCGGTATTTTCCCGCACCACATAAAAGTCGATATCCCCCGGCTTGCGACCGGCCAGTGGCGCTTTCACGCCGGGCATCAGGCGACATGGGCGCAGGTTCACGTATTGATCGAAATCGCGGCGAAACTTCAGCAAGGAATCCCACAGTGAGATGTGGTCCGGTACGACATCCGGCCAGCCGACTGCGCCAAAGTAAATCGCGTCGTATTGCTTGAGGGTTTCAAACCAGTCATCCGGCATCATCTTGCCGTGCTCAAGGTAATAGTCGGCGCTGGCGAAATCGAACCAGTCCCATTGCAGACCTATCCCGAACTTCTCTGCGACGGCGTCCATGACGCGGACGCCTTCGGGCATCACTTCCTTGCCAATACCGTCTCCGGGAATGACAGCGATCTTGTAATTGTATTGAGTCATGGCATCGGGTCTCGTGCTTGTCAGGTGGTGCGCTCCAGTGTATTCATTCGTCCATCAAGCACAATTTGGCTTACGGGAAATCCATTCTTGAATTCAAGTAAAGAGTTGGCCACCAACACCGATGACCTCAGCTTCTTCAATCGCGTGGCGACCCACGGCAGCCTGACCGCCGTGGCCAGGGAGCTGGGTCTGTCACTGCCCGCTGTCAGCAAACGCCTGACCCAGCTTGAACAGCGCCTGGGCGTGCAACTGATCCGCCGCACCACCCGCAGGCTGGACCTGACGCCTGAAGGCGTGATCTACCTGGAAGGTGCCCGGCCAATCCTGCGTCAACTGGAAGAACTGGAAAGCGCCCTCGACAACCGCCAGCCGGTGCTGCGAGGCAAGTTGAGCATCAATGCATCGTTCGGCTTTGGCCGACGCCATATCGCGCCCCTGCTGTCCGGGTTCGCCGCCCAACACCCGCACCTGGAACTGTCGCTGCAACTCTCCAGCCTGCCGGTCAACCTGCTGGATGCAGGAATCGACATCGACATCCGCGTGGGCGAACCACCCGACTCACGATTGATCGCCCACCACGTACTCGACAACCCCCGCATCCTCTGCGCCTCACCTGCTTACCTCGAACGCGCAGGCACACCCCAGGACGTCGCCGACCTCGCGCAACACAACTGCATCGTGCTCAAACAATACGGAAGCGACTACGCCATCTGGCGCTTCACCCGCGACGGCCGCGAATACAGCCAGAAAGTCACCGGCACCCTGTCCAGCAACGACGGCGAAGTCGCCATGCGCCTGGCCCTGGACGGCCACGGCCTGATCCTCCGCTCCCGCTGGGATGCCCAGCAACACCTCGCCCGAGGAGAACTGGTTGCAGTGCTGCCCGAGTACCACGCGCCGAGAGCGGATGTTTATGTGGTTTATCAACATCGCCAGCACGTGCCGCAGCGGATATCGGCGTTTACGCGGTTTTTGGCGAAGAATCTGGGAGAAAGGTTTTTGTAGGACCGGATTTCACGGGCGCAAGCGATCGGGATTTTCTCGGAAACTTCGTTCAAGGGACAGAGACGGGGCTGGCTGGTGAGGAGGGCGGAGGCTGCTCCAATATGCTGGGCAGTGACTTCAGGCCATTCCGGTATGACTGCAAGCAGATGATGGAGTATTCGCACTGGTCTACAGCGCCAGGCAGCAGGCAATTTCGCATGCGTCAGTTCTACGATACCTATCGCGTCGAGGAAAAAGTCGCACCACTGGCGCGACAATTTTCTTGGTCGCATAACCTGATCATCTTCTTATTGCGCAGCCGTACAGCTCTTGGCTGCAGCCTGAAGCGCCTTGGCGTAATCTACGTAGATATCCGGATCATAGGGTTCAATCGTCACGGTGAATTCAGACTTTCCGCCGAGGCCGATTGCTTGGTCTACCTCTACAGCCCATGACCGGCCAGCGTGTTGGGCAACCAGATAGAAAGCATGGGCATTCAAGTCGCTGTTTTCATCCAGTGCGGAGTAGAGGTAACGGAGGTTTTTATACCAGCCGCGAGTACCCGTTATGGCTTTCAATGCTTCCTTGGCAGGCTGCTCGTCTGCTTCTTCCAGAAGTGCATTCCCAATGGTGAGTTTTCCGGCATTCTCCAGCTCGGAGAATGGCACCGGCAGCGGCTCACGACTGACCAGCCGTGAATACTCACAGTCGAACACCCATCGACCGGTCTTCACGTAATCGTCAGCATAAATCACGACACCGTTACCCAAATCCGTTTTGTATACGCTCATCATCACCTTGAACCCGTAGTAGCTCGCGACCAGTAGTAGCGGCAAGAAAATGGCTGTTGCAATCCAGAAGACCTTACTTCGGTAGAAACTCAAAGTAGCCTCCTGGTACGCCAATGGGGGTGTCGCCAGAAATCACTGGGTTAATTGTCCCCATGGTCTGGTAGGTGAACTTGAATTTTCGGTGATGCATACTTCTCTCATCCTTCAGTGTGTTCCACTTCCTGCACCACGGATTGTCCGACGTGCCAGTGCTAATGCCGCACAGCTTGCCTAACTGGCGCTCTTCAAACGAACCCCAGGTATTCTTGTAGTCCGAGCGCCGGATGAAAGCGCGTACCTTGATCTGTAAATGATCCGCCAGCAATTGCGCCAAACTCTCGTTGGTCTGCGGGAAAAACTGGATGCCATCTTCTATACGGTACTCGGAGAGGTTGCCCATGCCAGTTCGACAGGCATAGCTGTCAATTTGCGCCGCGCTGGAGAATGCCAGGACAGAAATATCTTTGTAATTCAGCACATCAAGAGACATCTGCGGGTCTTCGACGAGTTGATAGCCGAAGGCAATCCGTTGAGGCACGCCATGGCTAAACAGCGACAGGTGTTCGATGGGTGATTGATTCCGGTCTTTGCCGCGATTCAAGTATTCAATCAGCTCCTTGGCATTCGCCACGCTGACATAGCCCGCTCCATAGGCCTTGGCAGAGTTGCGTGCTGCGCTAAGCATCTCGGTGCTATATGACGGGGTGAACACTATCAGCGTCCGTGTCAGGTCGCTTTTGTTGCGTTTGAACCCGGCAAGTTCACTCACGGCCTGGCCGATAAACATCATCTTGTTGCCCGAGCCAGTGTCGTGCTGGCTGCCGGCAACGGCGATCAACTCTGGAGTCAAAGACTCCTTGGCGACTGTTGAGGATGATCTTCCCGGTTGTACCAGAGCGCCTGACAGCAAAGCACGCTGTTGTAGGTGCGGATCGGCCAGCAGTTCGGCCATTAGCTGATCATCCACAGAACCATCCGGGCGCACGGCTCCGAGCTTGGCAAAGTCAATGATGGCCTGAGCTGTCGTACCACCATACTGAAAGCCGCCGAAGGTATCTGAACTGCCTGAGATTATGGTGCCGCCATGGCTGGTGGGGCTGCCCAGATAAGCCAGCGGTCGATAGTCAACGATGATGGAGGCAAAGCCTGTAGTGATTACGGCACCGCAACCACAAACATCACCTACTCGGGCTGCACCCAGGAAGTTGATTCGGGTGTCGGGTGATGCAGAAACGATAGGCGATGTGCCGTGGCCCGGGATGGGACAGAGGTGCATATCGCCAAGACGAGCTGTTGGAGTCATACCATTCCTTGGTGACAGTCGAAGTGGGGCGAGACTATAACCGCTTTGAGTTGCGCAACTTTTTGCGCAGTCTGGCTGGAGGGCATGCCCCGCAAGGCGTAGAGGTCTTTTCAATAATAATGTGTTGGAGATTTTTCCAGCGAAATTACAAAACCTGCGCAATGCAGGTTTTGTAATCCACACATCAACGAACCGAAAGATCTTCCAGCGAACGATCAACCTCAGCCTTGGCCATCTCCACCAGATGGACGACAGACAAGGCCAGATGCCGATGCGAACCACTCAAGCGGTCGCCGCTCTCATAGGCTGTGGCAGCGGCACAACTCAATAGCTCGGAAGCACGCACGAGAGCATCTTCAAGGTAGCGAGGGGAGAGGTGACAGGGTGGATCAGGTGTGATCTTGAGCATCATGTAACTCCAGTCAGAAATGGAGCCGCCATGCTCGCGACTAAACGATGGGTGGCGGCCATGCGCAGGTTAGTCGACCGGAGACTGGTACCCGGCGCACCCGAAGGTGCCCTACGCACGGCCACCATAAAATGCAGGCCATAAAAAGCGCCTCGCAAAAGGTGGCGCAGTGCGCCAGTCATCCCGGGCGACTAAACCCGTTCGCTGAATATGCAGCGACGGAGGCAGAGTAGTGACCGGATTTCACGGGCGCAAGCGGCTGGGATTTTCTCGGAAATTTCGCTCAAGGGAAAGGGAGGCGTCTTGCTATTGGGGGCTTTGGGAGCTGATCTTTTGCCTGTGCTGTGAAGATTCGATCTAGTCTGTTCCGCATGCGCCAGTTTTATGAGGTCTACCGCACCGGGTGAAAAGTCGCACCACTGGCGCGACAATTGTCCTGATAGTACAACCTAATAATCTTCAACCAGAGGAAACGTCTGGAGCGCCAGTTCAAAGCTGCGCTGTTCTAGTGCCGAGAGCTTGCATGGTCCGGCACTTGGGAAAACCCGAGCATCCCCAAAACTGTTGCCCCGCTTTCGCACCCGACTTCACGGTACGAATCAGCAGCGCGTTACCGCATTTCGGGCACTGTCGCTCGGCAGTCGGGTCACTTCGTCGCTTGAGGTTCTGCACATGCTCACGGTGAGTCGCAAGAGCGGGAGCGCGGCGGCCTGTTTGCAGCGATTGCAGCATGGCGTCGACTTCAGCCTTGCTGAATACCGTCTGCTGGAACGACTTGATGTAACGGATAAATCCAATGCCTTGAGTGACATTGGCAGGCATTTCTGTTTTGAAGGTACTGCCGCCAACAAAGGTAATGACCGAGTGCAGATACTCAGGGCTAATGCCCAGCGTGGCTTCCAGAGCCTTGATGTGTTTGTAGTTCTGCCGCAGCGGGTTCTGGAATTTGAAAGTGCGCTTGTAGAGTTTCTGCGTCCACTGCGCCTGTTTCTCGCTGCCGAAAATCCAGCCGCTCATGTTCTTCGTTTCCAGCACGAAGATGCCGTAGATCGAGAGGAATACGTGATCGATCTGCGTGGTGCCGTCTGGCGTATTCAGGGTGACATTATGCACGCGACGGTAGATTTGCTCGTCCAGATGCCGATTAGCAGCGAAGCGTACGAGAAGTTCGCCGATATGCCCTTTGGCCCATGGTGATTTGAGCAGGGCAAGCAGAAGTGCGAACAGAATAAGCCAGCCCAACACGCCTGATACCTGGGCGATGACAGGGGGGAAGTCCATTTCTCAACCTTTCAGAAATCCTGTGTTCTGCGGATTTTATCGAAATCTGGAGTGGTGGCACGATAATGTTGCTTCGGTTTGAGGGCGTGTTTGCATGAGATTCGGGTTGTAGCGATCTGATCGCGTTGCTGCTGCGTTGTTCTTTGAGTAATGCCAGTGTGTTTTGTCAGTAGCTCAGACTTCTCGCTGCCTAGATGCTGCTGAGTATTTCGGTGCTTGAAGAGATTGCTGAGTTGGCACCGTTTAGCTGTTGTTGGCGAGAAAAATGGCGCAGTTTTTAGAACAGCGCCATTTTTGAGCGGGGATGTGGCGCAGTTTTCAACGCTCTGAAAGCTGCACATTGTCCGAATTTCAAGCACAAAAAAGACTCCCTAAGGCGTCTTGATTTTTCTGATTTGGCCGGGGTAATCTGAACCTGTGTTTTATGCTATTGATTATCATCATAAATATTCATTTTAAATTCTGATTGGAATACCAATTGGAATACCTCAGGAGTTAGCAATGCTATGGCCCGTCGTTTGTAATTGATCTGACAATCTTGCTTCGCACCTATGATTAGCGATGATCTTGTCACAAACGTCGGGACACAGGGCGTGCCCGACAAATCCTGACCTGGCGCATGAAGCTTTGCGCCAGTCGCGCATTCTGAGTGGCTGTCTATCCAGGGCCACGAGAGCACTGTTCGGTGCTCTTACGTGATTATACGGTGCGTTACTTGAACATGACTCTTTCTCAGAAAGTGCCATGCTTTTTCGTCCATGTATCAGTGAAATAGAGAAGATATTATTTATCCAATTATGTGAAGATTTTCTGAGTTTAAACTAAGAGGAAAAGCTTGAAAGGACTTAACATCTTTTGAATGTAACTATCCTCGCTGAGGAGCTCATCCTAGCTTTGTACTCCAAGCGTACAAACCTGCAATTATTGGGGCCGCATATAGAGAACAGGTGATAAGGACTCGTGCTGTCAGCCATAGACAGGCCTGAGCTCTTTCAAAATTTGTAGGAAGCCTGCTGGTGAGCCCTTGAGAGAAAACGCGCGCAATGCGATCATCTATTTCAAAATGGTTTTCGGATTCAGATAGAATGTTGTGGTATTGTATTTGATGATCCGCTGCGGTACCAATGTTATATTGAACGTTTCGATACAGCTTATGTAGCTTTAAATAGTTGTCGCGCATCAGCATGGCTCGACCACGAAAGTCTCGATTAGCTACTGCAAGTGAAACTCCAAGTAAAGCAACAGATAAAATAGTTCCAAGAATATCGGTGTTATCTCCCATTACTTTAGGGTAACGGACAGTCAGTACTGCAAGTATGGTGCTTAATATAGCATACCAGACAAGTAGGAGCTGCGCGTGAAAATCTAGCCACGCCAATCTCTTGTGGGCCTGAATACGTGCTTTGTACGTAAACCATACATTATCTTTCATATTGCTTAGCCTTAATTGATAAAGTGTCAGATGTTTTGAGGATTTAGTGCGCTAAAGGTTTTTTGTTCTAAATGAGCTTTGTAGAACTCATCTTTTATTTCCTTGGCGACGCCTGGACTCTCAATGTGAATTCCAATTTCGTCAAGATCGTCTCCGTATGCCGATGCAGAAAGCCAGTTTAAACTTGTAATTACGGCATTGTCATCATCCCATGTTAAGATTTTAGCATGTGCCACGGGATTAGATATTTTACTGATTTTTATGTTTAGTTCTTTGGTTGCGTTTGATATTGCTTTTACACCATCGTCTCCTAACCCACCGCATAACTTACTATAAAATATATTGGCTTCAATTGTTCGATTGCTGTTGGTGGATGTAATGATTGGCGAGATAATTGGTCTTTTTGCTATGTGGCTAAATTGATGGCTGCATATAAAAATATCCTTTCCGGCACTGTCTCTTGCTTTTCTAACGAGGTCATAATGGTCGTTTTTCAGTACTAAGCGCGCTGATGCACTGGGGGCGATAGAATGAGAAGTGTCCGTAGTATCATGCTTTAGAGAATTAGCGAGTAGCGAAAGCTCTCTACTGAATAAGTTAGATACTTTCGATGTGCCGCGTGCCAAATCACTAGATATTTTCACGACTTCCGCCACAATATTTTGGTTGGAAAGCTTTACCGATGCCTCGAAGAGATTGAAGTTGCTATTTAACCAATTGCAGGAGCCAAGCAGTGCAATATATACTTCAGGATCTTTGTCGTATATGATAAATTTTGAATGTGATTCAGTAGGTTCTAAGTGAATGTTGATTAATGTATCCAAGCCTTCCAGATAAATTTGCTCTATTAAATTAGAAAGGCATTCTCTAGTTGCTTGGTATGATTTTAGAGCACCTTCCTCAGTCGGCTCAACTTGACCCCATAGAATGTCAATTTTCACAGAGCGTCTCGCTAAAGTGAAAATAGAATTAGATATAGAACTCAAATTGTTTGTATTGATGAATGTGGAGTGAATTATCAATCTGGTTTTGGCTTCAGTTAACGCCTCGTTAAGTGCGGATTTATGTTTGTCAGCTCCAAGAACAAGCTCGTATTCGTCTTCTTTTAATATATGTGTTGTGTAACCTTTACTCCTGTTCTTTCCTTGGAGGGTATATGTGCTGGCCTGCTTGCCGCTTTGGTGAATGGCTGTGAGTAGCTCTAGTTTTTTATGTGCGGATTTGATGATTTGTTCACATAGTTCTGATGATATGTTTGGAGGAGCGTTTCCTATTTTGTCAGAATCATCTACCGAGATTAGTGCATACTTAGTATGGTCTCGGGAGATTCGGATATAGGAATCGTCTATCGCGATAATTTCTTCGTCACGATCTGATACACAGTTAAAAATATCGCTGTAACTTGCCTCCGTAATCATGGTTTTAAATTCTAGAATTACAATAGGGCTATCTTTTGATTGAATTAAATCGTCGATTCTTTTTTTGCTGTATAGCTGAAATGTTTGCTGCCTATGCCCTGTGCGGTAGCAATCACCAGTGCTGGGATCAATTATATACTGCCTAGTTGAAATTACGGGTTCTTTATCTAATGGGAGTTGTTCTAATTTTGCAACCGCTGCACCTCGATCAGTTGCTCTAAATAAGTATTCTGAATCGGTATTTATGAGTTCTAGCCAACCGGCTTTCATGAGTGGGATTAATATTTCAATGATCAACCTTTTGGGAAGGCACGATGATTTTGATAATTGATCGGCTGATGTATCGAATTTCACAATTTCTTGTAGCAATAGATGGTCAATCGCTCCCCAGCGTTGCCCTTTTAATATTTTGAACCTTTGTTGTTCATGGTGAAAAGGTACGACGATATACACAGTTGGACGTTGATTCATGTTTGACAGTCATCCTTGCTGAAATATTGAGTTTTTTGGCGGTTATAATGGGGAGGTGGCTTTGCTGGTGGTTATGTCTGAACATTTAATCAGGCTTAGCTTTCCGCTCTTCCTCAGGTACTCAAGGTTTGCTACGAGGCGTGGTAAAAAATCCTTGATATTAGTTAGATCATCTTGTGAGTTGTATTTGTTGTAGTCCCCACCCCAAGCCTTCAATAAGCTGTACGATCCAACAATAATAAGCTTGTAGCGGGCCCTGCTAAGTAAGACATTCATTCGCCGCTCATCTGCTAGGAAGCCTAGAGCGCCTCTCAGGGTGGCATTTCCGTTATTTCTGACAAGAGAGACAATTACGATATCTGCTTCGCTCCCCTGAAAAGCATCAACGGTGCTACAGAAATCAGAATGATCATCTGATGGTTTGAAACCTACGAGATGAGAGAAGGCTGTTTTTAAATTACCCTGTGTGTAAATTGTCCTTGATATTCTGCCAACCTGTTCAGAGTACGGGGAAAGGATTGCAATTTTGGCTGGTGATTTAGAGTCAGGATTGGGGGTTAGTAATTTCAATATGGAAGAAATGATATTTCTTTCTTCAGCGTTATGCCAGCGGGGGAGTTGCTCGGTTTGTTTCATGTGTTTTGTTGTTTGAATATCAGGCATGTCAATCCAAGTCAACGGTGCTGAATCTGACAGTTTTTTAGACTCGTTAAACAGGAATGGTAGTGGCTCCTTTGATTCAGTGTAATGCTTTTCCCTGTCCGGGTTGGTTTTTAGTTTTCCTTTGTAAAAAACTCGAGAGATTAGCTGAGCTATATCCGGGTGCATTCGGTGTTGGAATTCGAGCATGCTTCCTATGGCAACTCTCCCATTTTCAGAGCCGTATCTCTTTTTATGGAATTCTTTTTCTAATATTTCGTCTTCTACAAGACTTTGGAATAACATAAAATATCTAGATGCTGATCTACCTATTTTTGTAATGCTTTCGTTGGAGAAGTCCATATCGTCGAGAAAAGACTTCGCTATAGAACCCCGAACCTTGGGATGCAAAATGTACTCGCTATCTCGTAATATAGACTTCAATTTTAGAGGGTCAGAAAGAATGGCAGTGATTTCATTAGATCTATATGGGGGAAGCTGCTTATGGTCTCCAATCATCAAGCGTCGATGAGAAAGCAATAATGGACTTATGAGTTCTAGTCCGGTGACTTTTCCGGTCTCCTCCATGATTGTCCAATCGAACTGGGCTCTATCATGAATCATTCGCTCTACTTGTTCGGAGTTAGTTGTTGAAAAGACCATATTTGCGCAGCGAAGCAACTGATTTATTAGCGGATAGCGCTTGTAAATTTGACCGCTAAACATTTGACGAACTTCGGACTTTATGTCGGCTGAATCTGAATTGAGGTAGATCGAACTGTTCATAAATTTTTTTAGAAAGTTTTTCGATTTCTCATCGGCGTCAATTATTGAGGTTTCATCGTTTTTGTCCTGTTTGCTACAACGTATTACAATGAATTCTTCGTCGTCTTCTTTTTTTAATGATTTGCAAACTTCATGGTAGAGATGCTGTACAGTCGAATGGCTTTGTGCGGTTAGCAATAGTCTACTATCTGCTTCGTGTTCAAACTGTTGTTTTACTAAAGTAGAAACGAGAAAGGTTTTTCCGACCCCGGGTGGGCCTTGAACTAAATAAAGAGGGAGTGTTGAAAGGATTTTGTTGAAAGCACTCTGCTTGGATTCGTCCAACTCCTGCATTAGTTCTGGATTGGGGAGAGTGGGGTTAAGATGGGTTGCATGTTTTTGAGGTGTGATCAAAACGTCTAGCAGTTCGGAATGGCAGGCTAAAGTTTCTAATGCTCTAGTCCTTCTGCTCAGCTGACGAAGGGTGCCTTGTAGCGAGTTCGGTGCAATGTAGTAGTTAGGTTGATAGGGTAATTGAGTTCGAGAGGTGAAGGTGTAGGTAGTCGTGCCGTCTTCGCTGATATAGGAGTCAGTGAATGTTAGTATGGTTTCCTCTTCCTCTTTACCGAAAACATTTCCGCTAGCCAAACTCCAGATCAGTGTCTCCAATTCACTCTCGTCTCGTTTTAATATTTTTTCGAGACGAGTTGCAGGCGGTTCAAGGTTCAGGGATTTCGTTAATCGCTCAACCTCTTCCGCAAATTTACTGCATATATGAATCAGCCAGTTTTCCCCATCGGCTTCCGCTCTGATTATCTCTATTGGGAAAATATCAGCTCTTGCATATGCTACCTCTGTAAGGTGGCAAGCAATGAAGCCATTGATGAGGTCTTGTTGCTCCAGACTTTTTAGTGTTTCCTGATTTTCAAACTTATTGAATACACTGACCCAGGAGTTTTCCTCTTCGCTTGCTTTCCCATCGCGATATTGCTGATATGACTCTTTTATTGAAATTATAGTAATTTTGTTGCTGCCTAGTGGCAAGGATTTTAGGTTTTTATTTGATCTTTTTGGTAAGTCAGTGTGCGCATGATAACATACAGCAAACTCCCACGTTGACTCGTCACTATATCTATCGGGCTTAAAGGCTTCCAGTTGGTAAAATAACTGGCTTCCTTTTAAGTAAAAAGTAGGTTCTGGTTTGTCTGGGGTCGAAACTTTTAAGATTTGTGAGGAGTCTCGTATATCATCTTCGACAAATTTTTTTAGTTCTGTTGTATTGGTTTTGTCTAATGTGATTCCGTATTTTAATTTGTATATGTCTTGGATTTTCGACGTTACACTGTTTTTGTTTTTTGCTGCGTCCGGGTTTTCTGAAATTTTCAAAGCTAATTTGAAAGGGTTTGATGATCGTGAAGCGTTTTTTTCCAGTGCATCTATTATTTCAATGACGGTATTTTTTACAAAATTCCCGTCTAGATTTTCAAAGTTTGAGTTGGGTCGAAAAGGTATTATACCTAATAGCTTTCTGATAAAGGTAATCTCGATCAGCATTAAGCATGATTGCTCAGATATTTCTCTGGCTGGTATTCGAGCGTCATTTAGCTTGTCATAATCTATATTAAGTATTCTGGAAATGACTTTGCCTAGATCCTTCCAGTCGTTACTAAAGGAGTGGATTGCTTTTTCGGATGAGTTTTGTATTTTTTCAGTTGAAGAATTTACTAGCCCTGGTACCCGCATTGACCACTCAAAGCCGGTAAGTTGAAAGTCTCTTCCGTCATGGTGCAAGGTGGAGCTAGTTAAGATTGCTTCTTCATCAAGTTGGCGATGGAGCAAACCTTGTGTATGCAATATGTCGATGGCATCAGATATTCTAATTATGTTTTTCCAGAATATTGATCTGGATGAAGGCTGCTTTAGTTTTTTTACCCAGTGTGGTCTACGTAGCAGTATTCTGTTGTTTAATATTTGTGATAATGGAATTCTTTCTTGTGCGTCCAGTACTAAGTAGAAGCCGTTAGTGTCCCGTCCGTGCTCAACCAATGTTGCAATTAGATCCTCGGCACCGGGGTACCCTTTTAATCTATGAAGTTGGCGAAGCTCATGTAGCCAAATTGCTTCAACTTCGTTGTCTTGTATCTGTTTCGATCTTTTCCAATGTTTTATTAAAAAAAGTTCGCCATTTTTTTCAGCGCTATAAATGCTTGGTCGGCCGGAGAGGTCATGTGGGGAGCTTAGAGGGTGTTCGTCAATTTCATATAAACTAAGAAAGTTTTCTTTCACAGAGTCCATAACCAGTTCCATTGAGTTGGTCTGAGAACAGATACCCTATCAGAATGGATAAAAAATGTAGAGGCCTAATGCCACTGTGTTGCACCATGACTCTTCTATAGAGGCTTTCGTAGCTAGCGTTGATCAGTTGCCCAAGGATAGGGGCGACGGAATAGATGAGCTAAAAATGCTTGCCCTACCTGTCAGGACAGGCTAGGGGTCACACCTCATACCGGACGCCCGCATACTATTAATGTGGAGCACCATCTCTTTCGATAGGACAACCCCGCGGACGCTTATTCCTATTCCATCTACTTTTGAATAGCGCACTCATTTTCTCGCTGAAACAGCTATCACCACTCATCTCGGTGCCTTTACCTAACTGATAGGCATTACGCGCATAACGCAGCAAAGGCATCTTTCAGTCGACTTCAAAATGGTACATGCTTTTTTGACACGGTCTGGGCCAAAGCAGTCAGGTGCGAGCAGTTTCTACCGGATAGAAGTAGGCCTTCGGTTGAGCACGCATGCTAATGCCGTTTCCAGCTCATATAGCATCGACTACAGCTATTCGCTCTCGTCGGGATGCTTGAGCAAAGGGACCAGAAACGCAATCCGAACAACCTAGGTGTCCTGTGGGGTGAATTCTGGATGGCACTGATCACCCAGAACCAGAGTGGGCACTAGCGAGACCCTTCTATTGAGCCTCGGTGATCGCTAGAGGCACGACGTAAGTCCCGCCCTTCAGGTATGGCTGGTTATGAGATCCGCCGATTCAATATCGGCGACACCATACGGAAAACGATCAGAGCTGAGCCATGCATCCAAGGTGTCAATTTGTACAAAACGCGTAGGTACCTCATACGGAGGAAACCTCAACCAAAAATGCATGTCCTTAGAGACGTACAACTCCGTCACTGAGAACGGCTTGTCCGCAGGCTCAGGCCACCCAAGTAATGCCCGCAGCACGTCCTTGTTCTGAGCTAGGAAGTTGCGCCGCTTTTCGATTTTCCCCAGTTGGCCAGAATCGCTGCCGCGCCCAAAAATCCGATCCCGCAGTCGTCGTGTGTCCTTTAGGCAGAACGCCGGTTGGTTGTACTTGCACTCCACGGTCAGCCATTGATTCTCCTCCGGCCGATACGCTAGTACGTCGAAATCCCCCACATCCGGAAATTGGTGCTTCGGAAAGCGGTACTTAAAGTCTACGCCCTTGATCGCGTAGGGCATGGCACGAGTACAAACTTCATGCGCACGGTTCTCCAGACCATTTTCAAGTTCTTTCTTGAGTTGGCCGACCGCCGCACGTACAGCCGGCCAGGGGTAATCGGCCGGCAGATAGCCTGCCGAGATTGATCCTGCCCAGATGCGTCTTGTCCGCGCCACTGCCGCCGCCCCCCATAACACTAGGCCGCCAGGCAGTTCAATGAGTGGGCGAATTGTGTGGCGGCTACCACGCTTGGAGTGCTCCCAGACCGGAACATCGTCTTCAGTGACATCCCTGCCTATAAGACGCCAGGCTTGGTCGGGCGTGAGCAGCAGGAACTCAATTACCTTCAGCGCAATTTCCAAAGGCATTTCTGGATAGATGTCCACTATCTGCTCCGCCATAACTTGCCGGTCGCAGATATAACCACAAGCAAGCTCTTGCGCGCCGCCGCCTGACACCCACTGTATGAGTGTCGAGAGTACCTGCAGCATATGTGAGTATGTGAATCGAAGGTCTTTCGCGAAGGCCGCGTCTAAGAGCTCCATGTACGCTTGCGTCGATAGCTCCGTCGTGACCTTATCTTCCTCCGCGACGTTGATACCCAACCGCAGGGCTGCCATCTCCAGCCCAAACACTTCTTCCTGCGAGTTACGCTCTTCTGAGTAGAACACTTCCGGGACGTACTGGTCGCCCACTCGCAGACCGCCTACGTCAATACCATGGTGTAGGACATCGCTCGCGCCGTATAGAACAAAGAGCCAGTCGACCATAGCCTGAATGGAAAGGACCGTTTCGGCACGTACGGGAGAAGCTTGGGGAGAGGTCAAAACTAGCGCGCTCTCCAGTAGGTATCGGTAATTTCTGCTTTCGCGGACGAACTTCCCATGAGCCTCGGCTAGAGTTTCCTCCCGGTCAAAGTCAACCTCATGGCGAAGGCTCTGCGTGACTCTGAGTTCGTCGCGGTCATACGAAGCGATTAAGGCGTCGTATTGCTCAACACAGTAGCGCAATAAGCTTTCGCGATCTAACGTGCGAATGCGCTGGTGTACAGCGTCCCGATAAGCAGATCGGGCCGGATTGATCAGCGCTTTGGCGGCATCAAGCGTGTAAGTTCCCGGGGTAACACCTTGCGCTTTCAGCAAGATAGCAAGATCACGCCGAGCTACTTTGTAATCTTCAGTCCTTGGCACTTGTGGCCGAGTGAAGTCCGGTACATCCACCACGCGTTGCATGTGGTTTAGGGTAAAACGTGGCGGACGACCGGCTGTGCCCGCCAGCGCTTGGCGTAGTTCTGACGGCATAGGCCTACCCAGTAATGTGAATAGGTACTCTACAACCGCCACTGCACATGAGACCTCGAAACGCGCATCTTCTGCATCTTCCAGGTCTTGCACCAGCTTCGCTAAATTAACAGTGAGACGCGCTTGGTAGCTGGATACTCCCGCACCCGGAATTTCCTCCCAGTCCGTGATGAGTGGCATAGCCACTGCCCGTTGAATCTGTTCATCCTCTACGGAGGCCAACAGGTCGTTAGCGCTGAAGCAATGCAGATTGATCCGTCGCAAGGGAAGTTGCAGGAACGGAGCAATAATCGACTCACGTTCGGCGATGCTATCTGCTGCGCAATGCACAAAAAGTTCAAGCAGCGATCCGTCCTGCGGCTCCAGGCCAACGGCATCAACATCAAGGATAAAATGCAGGGTGGTTGTTCCGATCACCGACGACCATGCGAGTTTGGGAGCATTTCTGGCAGTTAGGAGTGTCAGCGAACTCACTCCCTTGCGTTCATGTGTCTCCCAAGCACTGTCCTCATCGGGAAAGAAAAGTGGCGCTTGCTTCCAGAACTTTTTGAGTTTTTCGTAACGCCACGAAGCGCCCCAATGTGGGTCCAAGCTCAGAAAGTTCGGGACCAACGCGCCCTCGATTATCTGGGCATGGGCGTCACGGAAAGATCCGAACAGATCACCCAAGTCGCTAAGTGCACTGCCACCAAACGCTTTCAAGCCATCAACGTAGATCCAGAACCGCGCCAGTTCTTCCACCGACTCAACCGAATCAAAAATCGTACACGCATCCACTAGGGACATCAGTTGAGCGTCAGCACTCGGTGGCTTGATCATCGAGGGCCCAGTGGAAACGTGGGTGCTCACTAGTAAGACTTTCACGGTCGTCGGACCATGTATTGCACCTTGCGCATCGCAAAGTCGGAAACCTTCGGAGGTTCCGACGATCTGGAGGCCCCAGTCCCTATCCCGCATGACACGGCGCATAGCGGCCACTGCCTTGCCGATCTGTGGCAGTTGGCCAGGCGGCACGGGCACCACTAAAAAGTTGTGTGGCCCGTCGGTGAGGACGGCCGCGATGGGTAGCGGCACGCGCTCACCGCGAGACCGCAGCAGCAACGGACCGGTGAGGCATAGGCTCTTGATTCGCTTGGCTAGATAGGCCCCCAATCGCGCAGCGACCCGGGCCGGAGCATCCTGCGCAACCTTGGCCCATGAATCGATCACGACCGTTACCGTGTTGCGCAGGGACATTGCGCGGTGCGTACCGTCGATACTGACCGCCAACCAAGGTAGCACTGTGCCGGTCATCACCGCATCGCCGAAACCGCTTGCGTCCTTCCAGGAGGCAGGTTGTCCCAACTCCACGACGTATCGACCCTGAAACTCTCTGTCTGACAACTGCTTCAACGCCGGAATGACGACTTCCCAAAAAGACGCGGGCGGCACCTCAACGTGTCCGGGAGTGGGTTCGTCTGTTTGATCGCCACCATTCCTTGGAATCAGTTTAAGGAATTCATCCTGTAGCCGGATCGCACTTTCCAGATCGGCTTCGGCCTGAGTACCATTCCCGTGGCAGATGCGGAATGCTTCAATATGGTCGACGACGCGCTGCACTGGACCTCCGTGCAGGATAGCAACCGCCTCCTGTCCGAGGAGAACCTTTACCTCACCCCAGTCCTCCTCCGGCACGTAATCCTCCAGCATGGGAACATCCGGCAAAGCCTCAATCAATGCGCCACACAACTCTGAGAACTCCTCATAAGTGTTCATGCGGGCGGGCGAGAAACTATTTTTCGGCGTAGACACCAATAGGCTAAAGGCAAGTAGGTGCTTGACTTGGCTCGCACGATTCGGCTGCCAGAGGTCCGAGACGTTCACGGCCATCAGGGCATCCCCCGGATGGAATCGTGTGAGAACCTCGCGCACCCGGCCACAAGAGACTTGGAAAGCGTTGTCAAATATCTTCCGCCGTTCGGCCATCGCCTCCTGCATTTCGGCCGATAGGTGTGGCTTTTTGGCTGGCACTCGATTCGACTTCTTGTTCTTCTTCTTGCTCAATTGCCTTCTCCTTGTGTCCCTGTTTGGCCGACCCATCAACGGGTAAATTGCCCCGCGCTCTTTAGACACATTTGACCGTCTACCTCTGGCCGGTTTCTGCCCGTCGCTACCCTGGGTTGCGGGGAGGGCTAGCGTTCAGTTAGGTATCGGGCCGTTGAGCGGAGTGCGAATGTGAAAACTTGTCTGCGATCCGATTACTGTCCTTGCCGCTGAGGGATTCAACCGACAGAAGCTGGTTGGAATTCGGTTTAACGGGAAGTTAGCGGGGTCACTTACATTGACTTGACCGATACAACTTCCACAAACCTAAATTTTTTCTTAGCAGCCCTTATGGCTTCTTGCTCCGCAACTAGGGAGCTCAGTGTATCGGCCTCATGCACGATTTCGTGCATCTTGCCTTCGAATTCATTCCCCACCCTCAGTGTTACTTTCAGCCTGGGAGTAACGGCTTTTGAAAGTTTTTTCTTCTCTGCCTTTACCGGCTCCTCGATCACGACGTCCGGAACGGTGTCTTGCACGTGTGAGTTAATCACTAATGCAGGGGTCTCAGACTCGCCGAATAGCGCCCGACGCATTTCTTCTTCCATCAAATCTTTATTCATACCGTTTATCGAGAGGATTTCAGGTATAGCGTTACAAATTCTATCAGTGTGCTCGGATTCGGTAGTGAAAAGACGCTGTGTGGTATTGGGTCCGCTAGAACTTCTAGACACCGGCGGGCATTAGTTTCTGCTCGGCGCGTTCATTCGGATGCGGCGCTTATTGACACTCGTGCTTGTGTTGTCGCAGCTTCACATTTACGCTTTGCTCCGTCGCGGTCAATCCCGCGACCGGGCGTCAGAACCTGAATCAAAACCAAGGCGCGGTTTCTCCCATTCCGCACAGCCAGTGCTTCGTGTGCTAGCTGCTGCTTTTCTATGGCGAACCGTGCGGGGCAGGCTTCGGCCTGGCCGGTTCCTTGGTTTCCGGTTTCTGACCCCCGTGCGGTTTGCCACCCTATGCCGCGTCAGAACGGTGGATGGCAATCCTTAATCAAACCAAGGAGATAAGGAAAATGGCATGCCCACCTTTTAAGCTCGTGCACCACCGTGGCTGTTTGTTTTGTCCTGCAAACTATCTCGGAGGATTCCGCGATGTTTGATCTTTCGCTTCTCATCGGCCTCCCCAAACCCAACCGCATCGATACTTCATCACTTACCCCTGAAGATGCAGCGGTTAGACTGCGGCAGGCTGCCACTCTCCGGCTTAACGGAGCCCAGAGTATTCTGCTTCATTTTCCGCAGGACGTTGAGCTGGCAGTAGAGCTGTTGGATGACGCCGCCGTGTTGTACGACAAGGCATTCCGGAATTTAACTGGCATTCCAGCTCAAAGCGTTCATCAACAGATCCATGAGTATGTCTCTGTCCCCTCCGCTGAGGGGGCTCCGGCGATCCAAACCCCGTGGGGCGATGAGTTCGCTTCGGTAATCAAGGAGGGTGTTCGTTGCGCAGAGACTTGGCTTGAGGGCTCATCATTACCGTTATGGTGGGCGCTGTCTCAGAACCGAAAACGTCATCGTCCAGGTGATCCACAAGAGGCATTTGAAGCAGGTTTTTTGTTGCGGTTGCAGCAGACGCTGATCATGCGACGTGAGGCCGTCACTTCCCAATCAACCCGCTTTGATGCCTGAGCCTGTAATTGACGTTCGAGATTTGCTTTTCCCGCCAAACCCTCCGATCAAGCGATCTTTGATCGCGCCGATCGGAGGGTTCACTCGCTTTTTCTCGAAGCCGCCGCTTTCCACCCTCTCATTTTCAAATTTGATTAACGCCACGCTTGCTTTCACCTGTCAGTAATTCCCCGCGATTTCTATTGAGCGAGCCATTCAGTGTATGTGCGGATCTTTTCGTTGGGCATGGATGTAGGAGTGGCGACAGCGGCGACGCTGGCGACAACCCACGTAGAATGTGGCCTGGAGCATGGCGACAAAAGTGGCGACAGTCGCCACTTTCTAAGCACATTGGCCGTGACGCTTGACCGCCTTTTCGAGTGGGTATAAAAATTGGCGCACGGATCGCTGTCGTTGACAGCACCTGCCCAGGTAGCCAGAACCTTTAAGGCTACGCCACTCGCGTGGTGGTTCTTCCCCAAGTGCGATTAGCGTCCGGCGGCTCGCACGGTCACTCTCCAAGAGTGATGGATGCCTACTCGACCAATCTGCCTACTGCGGCAGACGATGGACCTACCTCGCTGCATTGCAGCAACCTCACCTCTTCGCACACTTCGCTGCGCCAGACCGCGCCCGTCTCTTTCTCTTAGAAAGAGACGGGCGCTCGTACCACTGCTGCAAGCCACGTCGTACAAGGCATTGCTGCAACTCTCCTCGTGACAATCGACCTGACAAATCCGATTCGTCGCCATCCGCAATGACACAGGCACCGGTGCCGCAGCCAATGGAAAGGCTGCACCTGACTGACAGTCAGGCATGCCCCAGGTGTCCATGTCGTTGCCTTCTCCTATTCAGGATCTCCAGGTGCCGAACTCGTCAGTCGGCACAGCCTCCACCCGCCCGCATCTTCGGATGCGACTAAGGAGGCCAGATTCATGGGGTCATGCCCTCGCTCCCGGTTGTAAGGAGCCGTTCGTTCCGCGTCAGTGAACACCTCACAGGCCGCAGGGGCCTTGATCCCTGATAACACTCAACAGCCGTGGCGGGACTACGTGAGGACGACTAGCAATGATCGAGGAGAGGGCCCATGCAGCAGTTAGATCCGAAGCTTGAACTACCACGACCACCTCGACCGTTGATTGAGTCGAACCCCGTGCCCCAGCCTTATCCCGTGCAGGCACTGGGTGGGATTCTTGGGCCTGCGGTGGAGCGCATGGCCGAGGTCATCGGCGTGCCCCAGGCATTGGCTGCACAATCGGTGCTGGCTGCTTCGGCGCTGGCCACTCAAGGTCATGCGGGCTTACAGCTCGATGGGAGAAATTATCCGCTGTCGCTGTACCTGATCACCGTGGCTGCGTCCGGTGATCGCAAGACCGCGGCAGACCGATCCGCACTGCTGCCAGCGCGCCAATGGGAGCGTGAACAGTGGCAACATTATCGTGAGCAGCTCTTTCGGTACCGTGCCGCACAGCGACAAGCGCAGCGTATCAGTCCTGCCGATCCCGCCCCCACAAACAGCGTACCGCTCGAAGCGGAGCCTTCGGCCCCTCGGCTGATCACCACAGACCCGACGATTGAGGCCCTGATCAAGGGGCTCTGCCATGATTTGCCGAGCATGGGGCTGTTCTGTGACGAGGGCGGACAATTCCTTGGCAGCAGCACCATGAGTCGGGACAACCGTTTGAAAGCGGTCACGACCTTGTCGTCACTCTGGGACGGTAGCCCGATTGATCGTGCTCGCTCTATGGCAGGCGAAAGCCTAAGAGCCTATGACCGACGCCTGAGCCTGCACCTGATGCTGCAACCGTATTTGGCCATGCAGTTACTCAGTGACCCGTTGCTGCAGGGGCAAGGCATTCTCGGGCGCTGCTTGATGACCTGGCCCACCAGTCTAGCCGGGCAACGTAGCTACCAGGCTGTCGACTTGTCCAAAGACGCCGCCCTCAAGCGCTATCATCACCGCCTTTCGGCTCTGTTTTATCAGCCTTGGTCACTTTCCGCTGACGGAGCCTTGCAGCTATCAAAGCTGAGCCTCAGTCCGCTGGCGCGTCGTCGCTGGATTGATTTGCATGATGCTATCGAAGCTCAGCTGGGGGAGTTTGGCGAGCTGGCTAGCGTACGGCCCAGCGGATCAAAGGCCGCCGATAACCTGCTGCGCATCGCCGGCATTCTTGCAGTTGTGGAGGAGAGCAGCGTCGTGGAGGTCGACCATATCCAACGGGCCTCCGCTTTAGTCGGCTACTACCTCACCGAGATCCAGCGCCTGACTGAGCAGGAGCCAGTGTGTCGAGTTAAGGAAGAGGCGGACCGGTTGTTGCGCTGGCTGCAGGCCAAAGATTGGAAGCACTTCAGTATTCGAGACCTGAATCGCAACGGTCCCCGCTTTGCCCGTAAGAGCAGTAGCCATGCCACCAAGCTTCTGGTCGAGTTGCTTGATCATCAGTGGCTGATCACCGACGGCCACACCTTCGAGGTGCGCCATGTTTAATCTTGATGAAGCGCTGCGCAACCATCTGGCTCAGCGTCAAAAGGAGCCCAAAGCGCGATTTGTCGCCGCTACTGTCGCCACTTTGTCGCCACGCTCAAAACCAAGCAGGACGAGGGTTGTCGCCGCTGTCGCCAGTGTCGCCACCACCCATAAAGCTATCGCCTCTACAACAGCCATTATTCAATGGTTGAAAGAGGAGGGTGCGCATCTTTACGTCACCGACAACACGCTGTGTTTTCGCCCGACCGATTGGGCTCAGTTCGCGATTGTAAGTGCGCACTGGCGAGCCCTTTTGCATGATCTCGCGGCAGTCGAACAGGAACAGAAAAATGGCTCGGGTCGGTAAGCGAGCGGGGCGCAATTTCGGCTTCGGTCGCCAGCTTAGCTATGCTGGACCGCAGGCACTGAAAGACCTGTTTGGCGACGGCCATTTTGCTACCGTCAAAGCCCATAGTGATCGCTGGCAGGCGTTCGTGCATTGGTGTCGATCCGATGAAGGACCGAGGGTCAACGACGCGCGCCAGATAGACCGCGAGATCCTCATGCGGTACGCCGTCCACCTGCGGGAGCAGGTTGATCAGGGCAACGTCGGCATTGCCACCGCGCAGAACCGACTGTCCAGCGTAAACCGAACGATGGCCGCGCTGCGCGGTGATCAGTACGTCGAAATCCCGAGTCCGAGTAAGGCGCTGGGCTTGCAGCGCTCAAGCGTGCGTAGTGAGGTTCCGCATGGCCAAGACCGTGCGCAGGTCAAGTTGATCGCACGGGCGCTGTCAGATCGTCAGCAATCGAGGGTTAGTGCCATTGTGCTCCTCGCCCGTGAGACTGGTATGCGCCTGCGCGAAGCGATCCTGGCCGATCTGCCCCGACTGCAACGTGAGATTCGGCAACTGGGCAAGATCAACATCCAGGATGGCACCAAAGGTGGTCGATCAGGGGCCTCGGCACCGCGCTGGATTACGGTAACGGATCAAGTTCGCGATGCCCTAGATTGGGCCAGCGCGACCTCACCCAATGGCAGTCGGAATTTGTTGGCGCCCGGCGAAAGCTACAAAGACTTTATGCAGGCAGTTGTGCGACCGGCACGGGACATCCTGCATGAGCATGGATTGAAAGGTTTTCATGAGCTGCGGGCGGCTTACGCCTGTGAGCGCTATGAGCAACTAATCGGTTTTCCTGCACCCGTTAATGGTGGTCGTGTTCATCAAGAGGATCGAGCTCTCGATCAGCGAGCCCGTAAGCAGATCAGCCATGAGTTGGGACATAACCGCATCGATGTGGTGAGTGCCTACATCGGAGGTCGGGGATGACGGCCGAGTTCGACATAGCGTTGTTTCTGCGCCCCGTGCTCAAAGGTGCACATGCCACGCGGCAGCGGCACATCAGGCAAGCAGAAAGGATGCACGAGGTGATTCGTGAGCGCTGGAGTTGCGCAACTCCTTGGTCCTGGAGGGACAAACACGTTAGATGGTTTCTGGAACACTACCTGCGATGCTCAGCTCCAGCTACCGTCTACTACTACGAATTGACAGCAGGGTTGATCCGCCGCAGAAAGGCAAAAGTCGTGGTTGCCTGATAGACCTTTAAGCGTGAGCTCCTGAGTATGGGAATGCGGAGCCTTCCCATACTCAGGAGCTTGGCTGAAGAGGCGCAGGCATACCAGAGATCTGGCAACTGTCGTCACTCCTTTCGCCCTACTGCACGACACGGATCGTAGTCGGTGGCGCGTACCTTTTGGATGTTCAGCGAATCGGTACGACGTTGCGATCTCTGGTTTGATTGATGGCGGATGCCGAGAGGCTGCCGGTGGCTGCCTTTTGGATATGTTCACTCCACCAGGCCATCATCGGACGCCGGCGTTCGATGTAATCCGCCCGGTTGTAGGCGCTTCGAACTTCGTCTTTATCGACATGCGCCAGCGCGACTTCGATCAGCTCCGGATCCCATCCATGCTCGTTCAGGATTGTGCTGGCCATGGAACGCATTCCGTGGCTGACCAAGCGGTCCTGAAAGCCCATCCGTTTCAACGCCATGTTGGCTGTTTGGCTATTCGCGTGGGTGCGCGGGTTTCTATCTGACGGGAACACATATTCCCTGTGGCCGCTATGGTGCTTAAGCGTCTCCAATAACGAGAGTGCATGTTCGGTCAGCGGAATTGTATGCGGACGACGCTTTTTCATTCGCTCCGGAGGGATGGTCCAAATGCGTTTGTCGAAGTCGATGTCTGCCCATCGAGTGGTGGCCGCCTCGGCAGGGCGGGTCATCGTGTGCAGTTGCCATTCGATCAGGCAGCGGGTCGTCCGCTTGATACTGGCGTTCGCGATTTCCATCATGAGCTCCGGAAGCTCATCAGGTGGCAGCGCGGCCATATTTTCTTTCTTGGGTTTCTTAAATACCGCTCGAATGCCGCTGAGAGGATTGGCAAAGATCATTCCGGAGTTGACCCCGTAGGTCATGATCTCGTTAAGGCGCTGGCTCACTCGCTTAACCGTCTCGAGGCTGCCTTTTGCCTCAATCGGACGTAGCAGCTTGATGACCATCGGGGCATTCACCTCTGATAACGGCGTTGATTTCATGCTCGGAAATACATGCAGCGTGAGCGAACGCCAGATGTCTTCGGCATACGCGGGTGTGACGGAATCCTTTTTCAACTCGAACCATGCGGTGGCCACGTTCTCGAAGGTGTGTTCCGTTTCCGCTCGTTTGGCTTCCTGAAGCTCATTGCGCTGAGCTTTTGGGTCGATGCCCTGTGCAAGCAGCTCTCTGGCCTCAACGGTTTTCTTCCTTGCTTGCGCAAGAGAAACCTCGGGATAAGAGCCGAGTGCCATATTGATTCGATTCTTGGTGACGGGATGCCGGTAGTTGAAATTCCACTGCATCGAGCGATTGACCCTGACTCGCAGCTGGAGCCCGTCGCCATCCGTGAGGACGTAATCCTTGTCTTTCGGTTTGACCGCCTTGAGCTGGCGGTCGGAGAGGCGGGTAGTTTGAGCGCACATGAGAAGTACTCCATGACACCTTTTGGTATTCCCAAGATTAGCGCCGGGTAGCCGGGAATACCACTGGGAATACCAAGCCGCCTGGAACTCAGAAAACCTGGAAAGCCTCCCGCAGCCCTGAAACCCCCGTATTCACTGGATTTCAGGCACAAAAAAAGACGTCCGTGGACGTCTTTAGATGATGAAGTGGTGGAGCCGGGGGGATTTGAACCCCCGTCCGCCAGTACTCCGCTGTCGGTACTACATGCTTAGCCGTGTCTATTAAGTTAACCCTCAGCGACCCGACGGGCAGGGTGCTTTGGGCGAGCTGTGTAAGTTTTAGTCGCTTCGTCCACAACGTACTAGGCGACGATCCTGTTCTATATGACAATCATTTCGGGTTTACAGGCATCCCCTGATGATTGCTGGAGCCGAAGCTACCAGAAGAGCTAGTCGCGCCGCTTACGCAGCGAGAGCGTAGCCCTCGTAGTTTTCGTCATTGGCAACTATAGAAAGTTGCAACAGTGGATTTACGACTTCTGTTACCAAGTCGGCATGCACCTAAAGTTTCATCACCGGCGTCGAATCCTAATCGGCCCCGAGACTGCTTTCGCAGTCATTGGGCGGGAGTCTACGCCAATTGATGGGGCGCGTCGACCCGCGTCTTGCTTTCCAGACGAGGCCAGCGCGCTGGCTGGCCTTGTCAGGCGCTTTCTTACCGGTTGCCGCCTTCGCTGCCCGAGCCGAGGTTTTTCAGTTCGGTGATGGCTTGGGTGGTCAGTTCGATGCAGGTTTTTTTATCGCCTTTGGCCTGGGCGGCCCGTGCGTCGGTTTCGGTTTTTGCCAGGGACTGTTTCAGGTCGGGGCTCAGGTTCACGTTGGTGGAAACCTGGGCGTCCTTGATGGTCTGCAAGTTGCTGCCGCACAGGTCATCGGCGGCGAACACCGGGGAAGCCAGCATGACAGAGCTGAGGAGTAGTCCAGTCAGGGCAGTACGCTTCATATGTCTCTCCTTGATTACCGGTCGCTTGGGCTCTTTGCCCATGGGTTGGGGAAGCCCATTCAAATACGGGCTTACAAGGGTGGACTGTGCTGAAACGCAGGGGTTCTATTTATTTTCATGCCTGTAATGCCTGTTGCCATCATGCGGATTTCGCCTGCGTCACCCGGTCGACCAGGTAAACCAGCCCGTGATAGTCGATGCCGCTGTGTTGTGAGAGGCCGATTTCACAGGTGCGGCTGGTGGAGATACCTTCGTTGCAGTACTGCACCGCACCCTTGAGAGAGCGCAAGGCGTGGGCATTCAGTTCGGGGGTAGTGAAGCCTTTGTCTCCGGCGAATCCGCAACAATGTATGCCTTCCGGGATGACCACGTTGATGCTGCACAAGCGAGCCAGTTCGATCAGTGCCTGGCTTTCGCCAAGGTGTTGGGTGCTGCAGGTGACGTGAACGGCAATGGGTTCCTGTTGCGGGGTGAAGGTGAGTTTGTCCAGCAGGTGCGTGCGGATGAATCGCACCGGGTCGTAGAGGTCCAGGCGTGTGTCCTTGAGGTCTTGCACCAGTCGCAGGGTGCAAGGGCTGGTGTCGCAATAGATCGGGTCCAGCCCTCCGCGACTGGCTTTGATCAGCGCGGCCAGCAGTTCCTGGCGTTTCTCGTCGGCTTGCTGGTTGTAGCCCTTTGAGGCGAAAGGCTGGCCGCAGCACAGGCTGTCCTGATTGTCCGGGAAGACGACCTGATAACCGGCTTTTTCCAGCAGGCCACGGGTCTTGTCCAGCAGAGAGGTTTGCTCGCGATCAGTGGCCGCTGGCCCCATCACGCGAGAGACGCAGGCTGCCAGATAAACCACTCTGGGACGTTGGTCCTCGATGGGCGGGGTGAAGCGGATGGCCTGTTCCGGCTGTGGCATGGCCGGTGTCCATTGCGGGATGCGGCCGGCTGAAACCTTGCTCAGTTTTGCTGACAGTTTTGCCAGTCGCGGCGCGCCCAGCAGCATGCGCGCGCCGTTGGCGGCATGCAGGGTAAAGCGTGCGCCTTGTACCGCTGTCTTGAAGTTGTGCGCCAGCCAGTTGGCTGTCCTGGCATGGTGTGCTTCCTGATGGCGCAGCTTTTTGACCAGTTCGCCGGTGTTGATGCCAACCGGGCAGCGTTGGGCGCACAGGCCGGTGGCGGCGCAGGTGTCGATCCCTTGATAGTGGTAATCGCGCTCCAGTTTCTGGGTGTCGGTTCCGGCCCGTTTCTTCGCCTGAATGTCGCGCCAGATGACGATGCGTTGCCTCGGGCTCAAGGTCAGGCCTTTGGAAGGGCAGACCGGTTCACAGAAACCGCACTCAATGCACTTGTCGACGATTTCGTCAGCTGCTGGCAGCGGTTTCAGGTGCTTCAAATGGATCTGCGGATCGGTGCTGAGCACCACGTCCGGGTTGAGGATGCCGTTGGGGTCGAGGAGGCGTTTGAGTTGCCACATCAATTGATAGGCGTCGCTGCCCCATTCCTTTTCGACGAAGGGTGCCATGTTGCGTCCGGTCCCGTGCTCGGCCTTGAGTGAACCGCCGAACTCCACGGCCACCAGTTCTGCAACGTCTTCCATGAAGGCCTGATAACGGGCGATTTCTTCGGGATTGTTGAAGCCCTGGGTAAAGACGAAGTGCAGGTTGCCCTCCAGCGCATGGCCGAACAGGATGGCTTCGTCGTAGTGATGTTTGTCGAACAGCGCGATCAGGCGGCGAACGCCAATGGCCAGTTGTTCGACCGGGAAGGTGACGTCTTCGATGATGACAGTGGTGCCGGTCTGGCGTACGGCTCCTACGGCGGGGAAGGTGTCTTTGCGAATGGCCCAGAGGCGTGCGTTTTCCAGCGGGTCTTCGGTGAAGTCGACCTGTTTCTCGACGGGGAAGGACGCCAGCGACGCCATGATTTGTGCCAGTTGCTCATGCAGTAAAGCCTCGGACGCCGCCCGTGCTTCGATCAATAACGCGCAAGCGTTTTCCGATAGTTCGCGGACAAAGGCTGGCATGCCGGGTTTGTCCTGCACCGAGCGCATGCTGCGTCGGTCCAGCAGTTCGACGGCGGCGACCGGCTGGCTTTTTAGTACGGTGACGGCGTTGCAGCAGGTTTCCACGTCCGGGAAGACGATCAAGGCCGAGGCCTTGTGCGGATGGTCGGGCACGGTGTTGTAGGTCACGGCGCTGATGAAGCCCAGCGTGCCTTCGGAGCCGACCAGCAAATGGCTGAGGATATCCAGCGGCTCATCGAAATCCACCAGGGCGTTGAGTGACAGGCCCGTGGTGTTTTTCAGGCGGTATTTGTGGCGAATTCTGGCGGCCAGTTCGGTGTTGGCGCGGGTTTTTCGGCCCAGGTGGGCGAGTTGTTCCAGCAGGACGATATGGCTGGCGCGAAAGGCCTGCACGCTGGCCGGGTCTTCGGTGTCCAGACGTGTGCCATCAGCCAGCACCAGGCGAATTCCTGCCAGCGTGTGGTAGGTGTTTTGCGCTGTGCCGCAGCACATGCCGCTGGCGTTGTTGGCGACGATACCGCCGATCTTGCAGGCGTTTATCGATGCCGGGTCCGGTCCGATCTTGCGTCCGAACGGCGCCAGCCAGGCATTGGCCTGTGCGCCGATGACGCCGGGTTGCAGACGAATCTGCGCGCCTTGTTCACGAACCTCGCGGGCGTTCCAGTTATCGCCCAGCACCAGCAATACCGAATCGCTGATGGCCTGGCCGGAAAGGCTGGTGCCTGCTGCGCGAAAGGTCACCGGGACTTTCTCGGTCTGGGCCAGCTTGAGCAGGGCCACCACTTCGTCTTCGGACTCGACCCGGATCACCAGCTTGGGGATCAGCCGATAGAAGCTGGCGTCGGTGCCGAAGGCCAGTGTCGAAAGGGGATCGTCGAAGCGGCGGTTTTCGGGGATCAGGCGTCGGGCTTCGCGGATGAAGTTTTCTGACAGGCTCATGCGTCTTCCACTATCAGGACCACAAGGTCTTTGGGGCCGTGGGCGCCGTAAGCCAGCACCTGTTCGATATCGGCAGTCTTGGATGGGCCGGAAACCAGCAGGGCATTGGTCGGCATGCCGCCGGTCCAGTCCTGTTTGCGCAGGGCTTCGTAGAGGTTGTTGTAGATCTCGCTGGCTTTGAGCAGGGCGAAATGCACAGGCGGTACCAGGCTCATCAAGCGCGGCTCTTCGCGGGTCGGCCAGATGATCAGGCTGCCAGTTGCAGCAATCGCCCCGACGGTGCCGGTGAAACTGGCTGGCGTGTCATCGAACAGCTCTTTTTTCCATTGCTCGATGGGGCGGTCGTAAGTCTTGAGCGGTGGTAGTTCGGGGCGTGTCGCCCAGTGTCCGGCGACACGCTGCCCATGGACGGTGCCGGGTGCGATCAGCAGGCTGGGCAGTTGGCGATCATGCACCAGTTCGCCAAGCCTTCGGGGCCAGTCCGATTCCGTACACAGGTGGATTTCCGTATGCACGGCCTCCATCAGCTTGCGTAGCTGGGCGACCCGCTCTTCAGGAGCGTAGGTCCAGGGGTCTGTCACCAGGGCTTCATTGAAATTGTCAGCAATCGGCGTCGTTCCTGTCAGGCTCTGACGCAGTTTGGCGAGGATGTTTTGCTTGGCGCTCATCAGAGTTCTCCGGGCCGCTTTTTCAGATGCTCGCGTGCCATTTCATGCAGGGAGCGGGCTGCGGGTTTTGGGGCGCTATGGTTTTGTGTCCATGGCCCGACATCGCCAGGCATCAGGCTGCGTAAGCGTGTGGCGAGGTAAGCGAATGCGCGATACAGGCCCGGCGAGGTATTGAGTTTCGACCAGGCATTCCAGATCAGGCGTTCCTTGCGCGAGTACTTGCGACCCTGATCGCGCATCACGCGGTCGGGTGCATCCGGTGCCTTGACGTTTTCTTCGCGCAGGCGGCGCAGCAAGGCGGGAATCGGGATCTTCACCGGGCAGACTTCGCCACATGCACCGCAGAGCGATGAGGCGCTGGGGTGATCCGGCACTTTGCTCAGGCCCGCCATGTGCGGCGTGATGATCTTGCCGATGGGGCCGGGATACACCTCGCCGTAGGTGTGGCCGCCGACGCGGGTATAGACCGGGCAATGATTCATGCATGCGCCGCAACGAATGCAGTTCAGGGTCTGGCGCAATTCGCTGTCGGCAAAGGCCTGGGTGCGGCCGTTGTCCAGCAGCACCAGATGCACTTCCTGCGGGCCATCCAGTTCGTGGGGCTTGCGCGGGCCGGAGATCATATTGACGTAGGTCGTGATCGGAATGCCCAGTGCCGAGCGGGTCAGCAGTGACAGCAAGGGGATGGTGTCGCGCAGGTTTTCGACGACTTTCTCGATGCCGGTCACGGCGATATGCACGGGTGGTACGCTGGTGACCATACGCCCGTTACCCTCGTTCTCGACGAGGAGCAAGGTGCCGGTTTCGGCTATCGCGAAGTTGACACCGGAGACGCCGATATCCGCTTCAAAGAATTTCTGGCGCAGCACACGACGGCCGATCTGGATCAACTGGTCGACGTCGGTGGTGTAATCGACACCCAGCTTTTCATGGAACAGTTTTCCCACCTGACCGGCGTTCTTGTGGATGGCCGGCATGATGATGTGCGAGGGCTTTTCGTGGTCCATCTGCACGATGTATTCGCCCATGTCCGCTTCCAGACACTCGACGCCGCGCTCGCCCAGGAAATCGTTCATCTCCATCTCTTCGCTGACCATCGACTTGCCTTTGATCACTTGCCTGGCTTCGTGGGCGTTGACGATGGACAGCACGATGTCATTGGCCTGCTCGACGGTTTCGGCCCAATGCACCTTGACGCCGTTGCGGATCAGGTTACGTTCAAGCTGTTCCAGCAAGTCCGGCAGTCTGGACAAGGCCCGTGCACGAATCGCATTGCCCAGTTCGCGTAGGTCTTCACGTTCTTCGGGGTCGCTGAAGGCTGCTGCACGCTTGGTCATCAGCGAGTCCATGGCGCGTCGGAAGTTGCCGCGCAACTGGGTGTCGCCAAGGGCCTGATGGGCGCGGGAGCGGAAGTCTGTCTCGACTTCCACGGCCGGAATTCGGGTTTGCGTGTTCATCGCTGTCCTCCGGTGCGTTGCCACAAGAAGCTGGCCAGATGCAGGCCGCGCAGGGATTCGCGTTGTTTCTCCAGCGAGCCGTTGATGTTCATCAGGCAGCCGCAATCGGCGGTGAGAATCTGGTCGGCACCGGACTCCTTCAGGGCGCGGGTCTTGTCTGCCACCATCGCTCCGGAAATATCCGGCATACGCACGCTGAATGTCCCACCGAAGCCGCAGCATTCGCTTTCATGATCGTGATCCACACGCTCGACGTTGCCCAGTTGCGACAGCAGTTCGCGAGCATGCAGGTGGGTGTTCATTTCACGACGCGCCGAGCAGGAGGTGTGCAGGGCAATCCTGATCGGTTGGCCTTGATCGTTCAGTCGGGCCTTGCAGACGAACAGCAGGAATTCGGTCAGCTCATAGGTTCGTGCGGCCAGGGCGCGGACCTGTTCGAGGGTGTCAGGCTCGTCCTTGAACAGTTCGGGATAATGTTCGCGAAACATTCCGGCGCAGGAGCCGGAAGGCACGATGACCGGATAGTCCCCCGCGAACAGCGCCAGTTGAGCGCGTGCCACTTCCCGGGCTTGCTCGGTGTAGCCACTGGTGTAGGCCGGTTGTCCGCAGCAGCTTTGTTCTTGCGGGTAGTCGACCTGGATGCCTTCGCGTTCAAGCAGGTGAATGGCGTCCATCCCGGCGTCAGGGAAAAACAGGTCGACCACGCAGGTGCCGAACAGGTAAACCCGCTGCGGTTTTTCAGTCGGGTATTGCCGTGGCCCATGACGCGGTGGCGCGACGCGGGTGGCATTGGGTGAGGCGTTGTAGAAAAGCTCGCTCATCAGGTGTTTCTCCGGGTGGGCCCGGTTATCCGCTCAGGGCATGAATGGCTGACGCCGGTGGTTGGGGCCGGCGTCAGGGCTTCGCGTCTTTTTGTAATCAGTGAACGATCATGCCGGTGAACCAGTAGGCCTGTGCATAAGTGATGCAGCCCACGATGGTGGCGAAAAACAGGCTGTGCTTGAGGGTGAAGCGGAACAGGTCCGACTCCCTGCCGACCAGCCCTGTCGCGGCGCAGGCCACGGCTATGGATTGCGGCGAAATCATCTTGCCGGTCACGCCACCGCTGGAGTTGGCGGCGACCATCAACACATCACTGACGCCGATCTGGTGGGCAGTAGTGGCTTGCAGGGAACCGAACAAGGCATTGGCCGAAGTATCGGAGCCCGTCAGAAACACGCCCAGCCAGCCGAGGAACGGCGAGAAGAACGGGAACGCAGAGCCCGTGCCGGCCAGTACCAGCGCCAGTGTCGAGGACATGCCCGAGTAGTTCATGACGAAGGCGAAGGCCAGCACCATGCCAATGGAGACGATGGCCCAGCGCAGCTCGATCAGGGTTTCTTTGAAAGTGGTCAGACCAATCCTGGGGCTGATGCGCAAGACGATCATGGCCAGGATGGCCGAGAACAGAATCGCGGTGCCCGACGCGGCGATCAGGTCGAACTTGTAGACCGCTGGCATGGCGGTGGCCTTGGCAACGATGGGCGTGCCTTTGATCACCAGTTGGTCCAGATACGGGACCGTGATATTGATGGTCCAGGCTTGCAGGGCACCACCCGCCGCGAACATCGCTTTGAAGGGCTTGAGCGTCCAGACCGTGACCATGGCGGTCAGGATCAGGAAGGGCGACCAGGCCTTGATGACCTGGCCCAGGTTGTAGGGTGACTTGACGGTGGTGCGTGGCTGGCCGAAACCACCGGCGCTGCCCGCGACAGCTGCCGAGCCACCGCTGACGACGACCGCGTCCGAAGCACGTTGCGGCTGCCAGACTTTCAGGAACAGTGTCAGCGACACGATGCTGACCAGCGCCGAAGTGATGTCCGGCAACTCGGGGCCAATGAAGTTGGAGGTGAAATACTGGGTGACTGCAAAGCTGAAGCCGGCAATAAGTGCGGCAGGCCAGGTTTCTTTGACACCTCGTACGCCATCCATCATGAACATCAGCCAGAACGGCACGAACACTGACAGCAGCGGTAGCTGGCGGCCGGCCATGGCGCCGATCTTGAACGCATCGATCCCCGAAACCTGCCCGGCCACAATGATCGGAATGCCCAGAGCGCCAAAGGCTACGGGAGCAGTATTGGCGATCAGGCACAGGCCGGCGGCATACAGCGGGTTGAGCCCCAGCCCGACCAGCAAGGCTGCGGTAATCGCGACTGGCGCGCCGAAACCGGCTGCGCCTTCCAGGAAGGCACCGAAGCAGAAACCAATCAGCAGCACTTGCAGGCGCTGGTCATCGGTAATGGACATGACCGAACTGCGGATGATCTCGAACTGACCACTTTTGACTGTCAGTTTGTAGAGAAAGACCGCCGCGACGATGATCCATGCGATGGGCCACAAGCCATAGGCGAACCCGTAGCCAGCGGCGGCCAGAGCCATGTCGGCAGGCATCTGGAAGGCGAAGATCGCAACCAGAACCGACAGCGCCAGTGTGATGCTGCCCGCGACATGGCCTTTGAGCCTGAAGACGGCCAGTGCCAGAAAGAAGAAGACGATGGGGATGAGCGCAGCGGTGGCTGAAAGGCCCAGGCTGCCCAGAGGTGTATAGAGTTGTTGCCAAGTCTGCATGTAGGTGGCCCCTAATTGTTTTTGGTAAGGCCCGGTGTTCTGTGTCGTGCGCATGGTGGACGAATCGCACAGTTCACCAGCTCAAGCCTTTCTGATCGAAAGGTCTTGCGGCGTGATGGAGGTCAGCCATCGGACGCTGGCATTGGAAAATTGGTAATACCAATTTACAATGTCTGATCGCTAGGTTAGAAGCCTTGCTATTGATGTGTCAATTTGTCTCGTCAGGACTTTGGTCGGGTGCGCAGGAAAATGCGGTTAGCCTGCTGCATCTGGCTGATGCCTGAAGGCCTGCGATAAGCCAGAATGTGCGGTCCCGCTAATAGAGCTGGGTGTGAAGTGAGGGGTTATGGGTTTTGATCAGGTGCGTCAGCGCCGTTTGTCTGATGACATTGTCGAGCAGCTGGAGCGAATGATTCTTGAAGGCACGCTCAAGTCAGGTGGACGCCTGCCAGCAGAGCGAGCCCTTGCCGAGCAGTTCGGTGTCTCGCGTCCTTCGCTGCGCGAAGCCATCCAGAAGCTGACTGCCAAGGGGCTGCTGGTGAGTCGTCAGGGTGGTGGTAACTATGTGGTCGAGAACCTGGGCTCGACCTTCAGCGACCCGCTGCTTCATCTATTGGAAAGCAGCCCTGATGCCCAGCGAGACCTGCTGGAGTTTCGCCACACTCTGGAAGCCTCTTGCGCCTACTACGCGGCCCTGCGTGCCACCGATGTGGATCGCGAGCGCCTGCGTGAAGCGTTCGATACGTTGCAGGATTGCTACACCAGCACTGATGAAGTGAGCCGGGCCGAGGAGGGTGCTGCCGATGCCAGTTTCCACCTGGCGATTGCCGAGGCCAGCCATAACACAGTGCTGCTGCATACGATTCGTGGTTTGTTCGACCTGCTCAAGCGCAATGTGGTGATCAATATTGGCGGCATGTACCAGCACCGCACTGAAACCCGCGACATGCTCATTCAGCAGCATCGTGAGTTGTATCTGGCGATTATCGAAGGGCGCGCCGAGGATGCGCGGGAGGTGTCCAGCCGCCACCTGACCTATGTGCAGGAAGTGCTGGAAGAAGTGCGGCAACAGGTTCAGCGCACAGCGCGTGCGGAGCGCCGCAATAATATGTGATGGATCACCGTAGGAGCGAATTCATTCGCGAAAACAGTCATTCGCGAATGAATTCGCTCCTGCATAAAGGGCTTGGATCAGTCGTCCTTGCCCTTGCTGCGCACAGCCCGTTGCAGCTCGCGATCCGAATCGCGCTCTCGCTCGGTATGGCGCTTGTCGTATTCCTTCTTGCCTTTACCCAGAGCAATTTCGCACTTGATCAAGTGCTGCTTCCAGTAAAGGGAAAGGGCTACGCAGGCATAACCTTTCTGCTGCACCGAGCTTGTGAGCTTTTCAAGCTCGCGCTGGTTCAGCAACAGTTTGCGGGTGCGTGTCGGGTCAGCGATGACGTGTGTGCTGGCGGTCTTGAGCGGCGTGATATGGCTGCCCATCAGCCAGGCCTCGCCATCCTTGAGCAGCACATAACTGTCGACCAGCTGTACCTTGTTGGCACGCAGGCTTTTTACTTCCCAGCCAGCCAGGACCAGACCGGCCTCGAACTTGTGTTCGATGAAGTAATCGTGACGCGCCTTTTTATTTTGCGCGATGGTCCCTGTGGGATGTTTCTTGAGCTTAGCCATAGGGGCGGCATTATAGGGAGTTGCTTCAATGTCGGCTACGGGAAAGCGTGCGCTTGAGCACGATGGATGAATCCCGGACAATGCTTACTCTTTGTTTGCCGCTCAGCTTTGGAAATGACGCTCACATGACTACGCATATTCAGCGCTCGGCTCTTTTGCCGTATCCGGCCCGGTTTCTGTACGACCTGGTCAATGATGTGGCTCGCTATCCCGAGTTTCTGCCCTGGTGTTCTTCCTCGGTGGTGCTTGAAGAAAGCGAGACGCACATGCGCGCAAGTCTGGAGGTCGCCAAGGGGGGCCTTAGCCAGAAATTTGTAACGCGCAATGTACTCGTGCCAGGAGAGTCCATTGTGATGGATCTGGTGGAAGGGCCTTTCAACCAGTTGCATGGTGTCTGGACATTCAAGCCGCTGGGTGAAAAGGCCTGCAAGATCAGCCTGGACCTTACCTTCGATTATGCTGGCTCCATTGTGCGTGCCACCTTGGGGCCACTGTTCAATCAGGCTGCGAATACCCTTGTCGATGCCTTTTGCCAGCGAGCCAAAGAGCTGCATGTCTGACGAGATGATCGAGATCGAGGTGGTTTATGCCGCCGTTGATCATCAGGTGTTGCTCACCGTTGCTGTGCCTGTTGGCTCATCGGTGCAGCAGGCTCTTGTCGTTTCGAGCATACAGAAGCAATTTCCTGAACTGGATCTGGCTCAATGCCCTGTGGGCATTTTTGGCAAGGTGGTGAAAGATCCTTCGGTGCGTGTGCTTGAGGCGGGTGATCGCATCGAGATCTATCGCCCGCTGCTGGCTGACCCGATGGAGGTGCGGCGCCTGCGTGCTGCAAAGGCACGCTTGAACAGAGATGCCATGCCCTGAGTTTTTCCAAACTCCAGACAGCAAAAAGCCCGGCATGCCGGGCTTTCTTGTTGAAACTGTTTCCGATTAATGCGGAGTTGTTTCCAGAGGTTCCTGCACAGGGACCGGAACAGTTTCGACGCTGTCCACATCCTTCTGGATCTGGTCCAGCAGCGAGCCTGGCTTGGCTGGCGCTTCGGGTGCCTGCTGTGGCTGGGCTTCAGCCGGGACTGTCTGGTTGCTGCGATTGCCGAGAATGGCTTCATCACGGCTCACGCCGGGCATGAAGTCTCCGGAAAGGCTGACCAGTTGATCATTGCCATTGAAGATCAGGCTGATGCGTTCCTGTTGGCGTTCACCGCCACCGGGCTGCAGACTGTACAGGTAGTCCCAGCGATCAGTGTGGAATGTGTCAGTCAGCAGGGGGTTGCCCATGATAAACCGTACTTGTCGCCGGGTCATTCCGGGACGTAACTGGTCTATCATATCCTGCGTAACGACATTTCCCTGTTGGATGTCGATTTTGTAAACCCCGGGGAATGAACAACCGGCGAGTGCGAGCAGTCCCACAAGGGTGAAACTGGTTAGCAAGAGCTTGGTGTTTTGCATCGGTGGGCGACTTCCACTATCTTGGCTGGGACAACGTAAACCCGGATCATACCTGCATTAAGAGAAGCTGCGAAGCAGCGTCTGCGAGAAAGCTGACCATGGTTGAAAATAGCGAACTACGTAAAGCAGGACTTAAGGTGACATTGCCTCGGGTCAAAATCCTTCAAATGCTCGATTCTGCCGAGCAGCGCCACATGAGTGCCGAAGATGTCTACAAGGCGCTGATGGAGGCTAGCGAGGATGTCGGTCTGGCCACGGTCTACCGTGTTCTGACTCAGTTTGAAGCTGCTGGATTGGTGGTTCGCCACAATTTCGACGGCGGTCATGCTGTGTTCGAGCTGGCTGATGGCGGCCACCACGACCATATGGTCAATGTGGAGTCCGGCGAGGTGATCGAGTTCTTCGACGAAGAGATCGAGAAGCTGCAGAAGGCAATCGTCGAGAGACACGGTTACGATCTGGTGGATCACAATCTTGTGCTCTACGTTCGTAACAAAAAGGCGTAAGCCAGCGACGACAAAGGCGACCTCAGGGTCGCCTTTGTGCTTTGTGGGGCATCAGTTTTTTGCGGTGATGACCATTTTCTTCGCGTGAGCCAGAGACTCCTTGGTCAGGTCGATGCCGCCGAGCATGCGTGCCACTTCTTCTATGCGTTCATTCTTGTTGAGTTTCGATACAGCGGTGCGCGTTGCATCGCTGCCTCTGACCTTGTGTACGAACAGATGCTGATGACCTTGTGCGGCGACCTGCGGCAGATGGGTGACGGTCATGACTTGCCCGCGCTCGCCCAGGCGGCGCAGTAGCTGGCCGACAATTTCGGCTGTCGGGCCGCCGATGCCCACGTCCACTTCGTCAAATACCAGAGTAGGCACGCGGGAGGTCTGTGCAGTGATCACCTGGATGGCCAGACTGATCCGTGACAACTCACCACCCGAGGCTACCTTGGCCAGTGCTTTCAGTGGCTGCCCGGGGTTGGCGCTGACCAGCAATTCGACTTGTTCCAGCCCGTGGGGAAGCAGGTCGTTGCCGGTATTGGGTTTCAACTCGATGGTGAATCGACCGCCTGGCATGCCCAGGCGCTGGATTTCTTCCTCGACGGCGCTGGCCAGTTCGGTTGAGGCGCGTTGGCGCGAATCGCTCAGTTCCCTGGCTTTTTCCTGATAGTGGCGTGCAAATGAAGCCAGTTCGTGCTCAAGCCGCTCGATGGATTCATCGTTGGCATTGAGTGTTTCGATCTCGTCCAGAAGCTTTTGCTGCAATGTGCTCAGTTCGGTTGGCTGGATGCGGTGTTTGCGGGCCAGCGTATAGATGCTGTCCAGGCGCTCTTCGAGTTGTTGCAGGCGTGCAGGGTCTGCGTCGAAATGATCCAGGAAACGATTCAGCTCTCCAACGGCTTCTTCTATCTGTATCTGCGCGCTGGACAGCAGGCCGGTGGCTTCGCTCAGGGCGGTTGGTGAGTTGTTGATGCTGCCGAGGCGATTCAGGCTGGCGGTCAGGGCGTTCAGGACATTGCCCGAATCGCTCTCGCTGCACTGTTCGACGACCTGACGACAGATGCTCAGCAGGCTTTCTGCATTGGTCAGGTTCTTGTGTTCCTGCTCAAGCTGTTCCAGCTCGTTCTCGCCCAGGCTCAGGCCTTCCAGCTCTTCCAGTTGATAGCTGAGCAACTGGTGTCTGGCACGCTGTTCGTCGCCGGAGTTGGAGAGTCGCTCCAGTTCCTGGCGGGTCTGGCGCCAGCGCTGGGCTGCCAGTTGAACCTGGCGTGCCAGTTCGGTCGCGCCGGCGTACTCGTCCAGCAGGCGTCTGTGGGTGTCGGTTTTCAGGAGTGACTGGTGTTCATGCTGGCTGTGGATATCGATCAGCAGTTCGCCGAGTGCTTTCAGGTCGCCTTGGGGGCAGGGCGTGCCATTGATGTAGGAGCGCGAGCGCCCTTCGGTTGTTATGACCCGTCGCAGAATGCACGGGCCGTCGTTGTCCAGGTCGCGCTCTTTCAGCCAGGTTTGCGCTTCGGGAATATCGGACAGATCGAAGGTGGCCAGGATATCGGCCTTGTCGGCTCCGGGGCGGACGACGCCACTGTCGGCGCGGTCGCCGAGCGTCAGGCCCAGGGCGTCGAGCATGATCGACTTGCCGGCACCGGTTTCGCCAGTGATTACGCTCATGCCTCGATCCAGTTCCAGATCAAGGTGTTCGACGATGGCGTAGTTATGTACGGAAAGGTGCACCAGCATGGAGTGGCTCCCAAGCGATTTGTCTGGTTATTTATACAGTGTTTTATTTGGTTCTGACAATGCTTGCACTTAGCTCGATTTGATCGGGTAACGAGCTTTTTTAGTCCTGGCAGTAATGAAAACTGGTCCGCTCAGCGCTTCGACGGCAGAGGAAAATTTTCAGGCAATGCACATATCCATCGTGTCGGGCCCTTGAAGCCTGAAAATACGTTCCCATATAGGGGGGCAGAAGCGCGAGATGGGTTCGCGGACGTTTTTGAGAGGAGAACACTATGGCTGACGAACAGAATCTGGATGCGCAAACCCAGGATCAGGCTGGCGAGACAGCTTCGAGTGATGATCTGGCAACTCGTGTGCAGGTGCTCGAAGAGCAATTGACTGCGGCACAAGACCAGTCCCTGCGTGTTGCTGCGGATCTGCAGAACGTACGTCGTCGTGCAGAACAGGATGTGGAAAAGGCTCACAAATTCGCTCTTGAAAAGTTCGCTGGCGATCTGCTGCCTATCGTGGACAGCCTGGAGCGTGGCCTGGACCTGTCCAGCCCGGACGACGAAAGCATTCGTCCGATGCGTGAAGGTATCGAGCTGACGCTCAAGATGTTCAACGACACCCTCAAGCGCTATCAACTGGAAGCAATCGACCCGCACGGCCAGCCATTCAATGCCGAACATCATCAGGCAATGGCGATGCAGGAAAGCGCGGATGTCGAACCAAACAGCGTTCTGAAAGTGTTCCAGAAGGGTTATCAGCTCAACGGTCGTCTGCTGCGTCCGGCCATGGTCGTGGTCAGCAAGGCACCGTCGCCTGTTTCGCCATCAATTGATGAGCAGGCTTGAAATCAGCTGTCTGGCCCCCATTTATAGGCCAAGCGTTTAAGAGCTACCGCAATTTGTAAACGCAGTTGCGGCAACCAAATCAAAAGTTTCGGGAGAGTCAAAGATGGGCAAGATTATCGGTATTGACCTAGGGACCACCAACTCCTGCGTCTCTATTCTGGAAAACGGCAACGTCAAGGTTATCGAGAACGCCGAAGGCGCTCGTACTACTCCTTCGATCATTGCCTACGCCAACGATGGTGAAATCCTGGTCGGCCAGTCCGCCAAGCGTCAGGCAGTAACCAACCCGCACAACACTCTGTACGCAGTAAAGCGTCTGATCGGCCGTCGCTTCGAAGAAGACGTCGTACAGAAAGACATCCAGATGGTTCCGTACAAGATCGCCAAGGCTGACAACGGCGACGCCTGGGTTGAAGTAAATGGCCAGAAGATGGCTCCTCCTCAGATTTCTGCCGAAATCCTGAAGAAAATGAAGAAGACCGCCGAAGACTACCTCGGCGAGACCGTCACCGAAGCGGTCATCACCGTTCCGGCCTACTTCAACGACAGCCAGCGTCAAGCCACCAAGGATGCCGGTCGCATCGCGGGTCTGGACGTCAAACGTATCATCAACGAACCAACCGCAGCCGCTCTGGCTTACGGCATGGACAAGGCGAAGGGCGACCACACTGTCATCGTTTATGACCTGGGTGGCGGTACTTTCGACGTTTCGGTCATCGAAATTGCTGAAGTTGACGGCGAGCACCAGTTCGAAGTGCTGGCAACCAACGGCGACACCTTCCTGGGTGGTGAGGACTTCGACATTCGTCTGATCGACTACCTCGTCGACGAATTCAAGAAAGAAAGCGGCATGAACCTCAAAGGTGACCCGCTGGCGATGCAGCGTCTGAAAGAAGCTGCTGAAAAAGCCAAGATCGAGCTGTCTTCCAGCATGCAGACCGACGTCAACCTGCCGTACATCACTGCAGACGCTACCGGTCCAAAGCACTTGAACGTGAAAATCTCGCGCTCCAAGCTGGAATCTCTGGTTGAAGACCTGGTTCAGCGCACTATCGAGCCATGCCGTATTGCTCTGAAAGATGCCGGCATCGACATCGGCGCGATCAACGACGTGATCCTGGTCGGTGGCCAGACTCGTATGCCGCTGGTCCAGAAGCTGGTGACAGAGTTCTTCGGTAAAGAAGCTCGTAAAGACGTCAACCCTGACGAAGCTGTTGCCATGGGTGCTGCTATCCAGGGCGCGGTACTGGCCGGTGACGTCAAGGACGTTCTGCTGCTGGACGTCAGCCCGCTGACTCTGGGTATCGAAACCATGGGCGGCGTGATGACTGCGCTGATCGAGAAAAACACCACGATTCCTACCAAGAAATCGCAAGTGTTCTCGACTGCCGATGACAACCAGAACGCTGTAACCATTCACGTGCTGCAAGGTGAGCGTAAGCAAGCCGGTCAGAACAAGTCCCTGGGCAAGTTCGACCTGGCCGAGATCCCACCAGCGCCACGTGGCGTTCCACAGATCGAAGTTACCTTCGACATCGACGCCAACGGCATCCTGCACGTAGGCGCGAAAGACAAGGCGACCGGCAAGCAGCAGTCCATCGTGATCAAGGCCAACTCGGGTCTGTCGGATGAAGAAATCCAGCAGATGATCCGCGACGCTGAAGCCAACAGCGAAGAAGACCGCAAGTTCGAAGAGCTGGCATCTGCCCGTAACCAGGGTGATGCACTGGTTCACTCGACTCGCAAGATGATCAGCGATGCTGGCGACAAAGTGACCGCAGAAGAGAAGACTGCTGTCGAGGCTGCTCTGGTTGCTCTGGAAGCTGCCGTCAAAGGCGACGACAAGGCTGCTATCGAAGCCAGGATCGAAGAGCTGTCCAAGGTTTCCGCGCCAATCGCTCAGAAAATGTACGCTGAGCAGGCCGAGAACCCAGAGGCTGCTGCTCAGCCTGCTGAAGAGAAAGCCAAGGCTGATGACGTTGTCGATGCCGAGTTCGAAGAAGTGAAAGACCACAAGTAAGCACATGCTTGCTTGAAAGCCAGTTGACCCGTTCCGAGCGGTGGCTGGTAGGATGTCGCCGCGCGGGAGCTTGCTCCCGCGTTGGCGTGTCTGGAACAAGCAAAATTTCGGCGTGCGGATTTTTGTCCGCAGGCCATGTGGCAAGGTCGTGATGCTCCTGCGTGACGACTCGTTCTGCCGCTTTCTCAGCCAGGTAACTGGCTGTCGAATGAAGACCAGGATCGTTGAATTGACGTGAGTTGGGTCCGGGCCTGTATGGGGCTCAACGAGTTTGGCGAGGCTCAGGAGGGTCTTGCCGAACGTCCTCAAGAGTGCGGAAGAATTATGGCAAAGCGTGATTATTATGAAGTGTTGGGGGTGGAGCGAGGTGCCAGCGAGGCTGAGCTGAAGAAGGCTTATCGCCGCCTTGCGATGAAGCACCACCCGGACCGCAACCCTGATGACAAGGCTGCGGAAGAGCTGTTCAAAGAGGCCAATGAGGCCTATGAAGTCCTGTCCGATGCCAGCAAGCGTGCGGCGTACGATCAGTACGGCCATGCCGGCATAGACCCTAGCATGGGTGGCGGCGGTTTCGGTGGTGGTGCTGGCGGTGCGAACTTCTCCGATATTTTCGGTGATGTGTTCAGCGACTTCTTCGGCGGTGGTCGTGGTGGTGGCGGTCGTGGTGGCGCGCAGCGCGGCAGCGATCTGCGCTATACCCTTGAGCTGGACCTTGAAGAAGCGGTTCGCGGTACGACCGTGAATATCCGTGTTCCGACGCTGGTCAACTGCAAGCCTTGCGATGGCAGTGGCGCGAAGAAAGGCTCTTCGCCGGTCACTTGCCCGACGTGCGGCGGTATTGGTCAGGTGCGCATGCAGCAGGGGTTCTTCTCCGTGCAGCAAACCTGTCCTCGTTGCCATGGTCACGGCAAGATCATTTCCGATCCGTGCGATTCGTGCCATGGCGAAGGTCGTGTCGAAGAATCCAAGACCCTCTCGGTCAAGGTTCCGCCAGGTGTCGATACCGGTGACCGCATTCGCCTGTCCGGCGAAGGTGAGGTGGGTTCTCAGGGTGGGCCGACCGGCGACCTGTACGTTGTGATCAATGTGCGTGAGCACGCCATTTTCCAGCGCGACGGCAAGCATCTGTATTGCGAAGTGCCAATCAGCTTCACTGATGCGGCCCTGGGTGGCGAGCTTGAAGTGCCGACGCTGGATGGTCGGGTCAAGTTGAAGATCCCTGAGGGTACTCAGACCGGCAAGCAGTTCCGCTTGCGTGGCAAGGGTGTGGCTCCGGTGCGTGGCGGCGGCGCTGGCGACTTGATGTGTCGTGTCGCGGTTGAAACCCCGGTCAATCTCGGCAAGCGTCAACGTGAACTGCTCGAAGAGTTCCGTACCTCGCTTGAAGGCGACGACTCTCATTCTCCGAAGGCCAGTGGCTGGTTCGAGGGTGTGAAGCGTTTCTTCGGTGACTTGTAAGGGCTGATTCGGCAGGAGAAGGTTATGCGACGTATTGCTGTGGTAGGCGCCGCGGGGCGCATGGGTAAGACTTTGATTGAGGCGGTTCTGTCGGCGCCGGGCGCCGGGCTGACTGCTGCCATTGATCGTCCTGATAGCACGCTGGTGGGCGCTGATGCCGGAGAGCTGGCTGCGCTGGGTCGTATCGGCGTGCCGTTGTCGGGTGATGTTGCCCGGGTTGCCGATGAGTTCGATGTCTTGATCGACTTCACGCATCCTACCGTGACGCTCAAGAATCTGGCTTTCTGCCGCAAGGCGGGCAAGGCCATGATCATCGGCACCACGGGTTTCAGTGCTGAAGAGAAGCTGCAGCTGGTTGAGGCGGCGAAAGAGATCCCTATCGTTTTCGCTGCCAACTTCAGTGTGGGTGTGAACCTCTGCCTGAAGCTGCTGGATACGGCGGCTCGCGTGCTGGGTGATGATGTCGATATCGAAATCACCGAAGCTCACCATCGGCACAAGGTCGATGCCCCTTCGGGCACTGCATTGCGCATGGGGGAAGTGGTTGCCGAGGCGTTGGGTCGTGATCTGGAGAAGGTCGCTGTCCATAGTCGTGAAGGCCAGACTGGTGCCCGTGATCGTCAGACGATTGGTTTTGCGACCATCAGGGCTGGCGATATCGTGGGTGATCATACGGTCTTGTTCGCTGCCGATGGCGAGCGCGTGGAAATCACCCACAAGGCATCCAGCCGCATGACATTTGCCAAGGGTGCTGTGCGAGCTGCCATGTGGCTCGATGGCAAGGCTCCTGGTCTTTATGACATGCAGGATGTGCTGGAGCTGCGCTGATTGTGAGTGCCGGATTTAGCCTTGTCGCATTCCGTGGGTTTTCGGGCTCATTGGTGGTAGACCAAAAAAGGCTTTTTCTGTAAGCTACAGCTTTAGTGTGTCCACTAAAAGCGCGCAGATGATTCGATAAGAAAGCGGGGTGACGTATCTACGTCATTCCGCTTTTTTGCAACCTGCGAACGCCCTTTCAGGCTTTATTTACGGGAGGTCTTCTTGACTAAGCCAGCCATACTCGCCCTTGCTGATGGCAGCATTTTTCGCGGCGAAGCCATTGGAGCCGACGGTCAGACCGTTGGTGAGGTGGTGTTCAACACCGCAATGACCGGCTATCAGGAAATCCTTACCGATCCTTCCTATGCCCAGCAAATCGTTACTCTGACCTACCCGCACATCGGCAACACAGGCACCACGCCTGAAGACGCCGAGTCCAATCGCGTATGGTCCGCAGGTCTGGTGATTCGTGACCTGCCACTGGTATCCAGCAACTGGCGTAACAAGCAGCCCCTGGACGAATACCTCAAGGCCAACAATGTCGTTGCCATCGCGGGTATCGATACTCGTCGCCTGACCCGCATCCTGCGTGAGAAAGGTGCTCAGAACGGCTGCATCATCGCCGGTGACAACATTTCCGAAGAGGCTGCAATCGAAGCGGCTCGCGGTTTCCCTGGCCTCAAGGGCATGGACCTGGCCAAAGTGGTCAGCACCAAGGAAAGCTACGAGTGGCGCTCCAGCGTCTGGAGCCTGAAGACCGACAGCCATCCTGAAATCGCAGCTGCCGAGCTGCCGTACCATGTCGTGGCCTACGACTACGGCGTCAAGGTCAACATCCTGCGCATGCTGGTCGAGCGCGGCTGCCGCGTCACCGTGGTTCCAGCGCAAACGCCTGCCAGCGATGTACTTGCCTACAGCCCGGACGGTGTTTTCCTGTCCAACGGCCCAGGCGACCCTGAGCCATGTGACTACGCCATCAAGGCTATCAAGGAAGTCCTGGAAACCGAGATTCCGGTTTTCGGTATCTGCCTGGGTCACCAGTTGCTGGCTCTGGCTTCCGGTGCCAAGACAGTAAAAATGGGTCACGGCCACCACGGTGCCAACCACCCGGTCCAGGATCTGGACACCGGCGTCGTCATGATCACCAGCCAGAACCACGGTTTTGCGGTTGATGAATCGACTCTGCCGAGCAACGTTCGCGCTATCCACAAGTCGCTGTTTGACGGCACCCTGCAAGGGATCGAGCGCACGGACAAGAGCGCCTTCAGCTTCCAGGGTCACCCTGAAGCAAGCCCGGGTCCGAATGACGTGGCTCCCCTGTTTGACCGCTTTATCGAAGCCATGGCCAAGCGACGCTGACCGGCTGCCTTGAGAATGTAGTAAGCAGGTGCCCAGGGTGGCCCCGGACAGCGAGTCCGGTTGTCGCCACCCAGGTCACCGCAAAGAAATGTTCAAGACGGCTTGCCGACTGACCTACGGATTTGAGTGACAACCCCATGCCAAAACGTACAGATATTAAAAGCATCCTGATTCTCGGCGCCGGTCCTATCGTGATCGGTCAGGCCTGTGAATTCGACTACTCCGGCGCCCAGGCCTGCAAGGCTCTGCGCGAAGAGGGTTACCGCGTCATTCTGGTTAACTCCAACCCTGCGACCATCATGACCGACCCGGCCATGGCTGACGCCACTTACATCGAGCCGATCAAGTGGCAGACCGTTGCCAAGATCATCGAAAAAGAGCGCCCGGATGCAGTACTGCCTACCATGGGCGGCCAGACTGCACTGAACTGCGCACTGGATCTGGAGCGCGAAGGCGTTCTGGAGAAGTTCGGCGTTGAAATGATCGGTGCCAATGCCGACACCATCGACAAGGCCGAAGACCGTTCGCGTTTCGACAAGGCCATGAAATCCATCGGTCTGGAATGCCCGCGCTCCGGTATTGCCCACTCCATGGAGGAAGCCAACGCCGTTCTCGAGAAGCTGGGCTTCCCTTGCATCATCCGTCCGTCCTTCACCATGGGCGGCACCGGTGGCGGCATCGCTTACAACCGTGAAGAGTTCGAGGAAATCTGCGCCCGTGGTCTGGACCTTTCTCCGACCAAGGAGCTGCTGATCGACGAATCGCTGATCGGCTGGAAAGAGTACGAAATGGAAGTTGTCCGCGATAAAAAGGACAACTGCATCATCGTCTGCTCCATCGAAAACTTCGACCCGATGGGCGTGCACACCGGTGACTCGATCACTGTTGCGCCTGCACAGACCCTGACGGACAAGGAATACCAGATCCTGCGTAACGCCTCCCTGGCTGTACTGCGCGAGATCGGTGTCGAAACCGGCGGATCCAACGTGCAGTTCGGTATCTGCCCGGACACTGGCCGCATGGTCGTGATCGAGATGAACCCGCGTGTTTCGCGTTCCTCCGCTCTGGCTTCCAAGGCTACCGGTTTCCCGATTGCCAAGGTTGCTGCCAAGCTGGCAGTCGGCTACACCCTCGACGAATTGCAGAACGACATCACCGGTGGCAAGACCCCGGCGTCCTTCGAGCCGTCCATCGACTACGTTGTCACCAAGCTGCCACGTTTCGCCTTCGAGAAGTTCTCCAAGGCTGATGCCCGCCTGACTACCCAGATGAAGTCGGTCGGCGAAGTCATGGCCATCGGCCGTACCTTCCAGGAGTCCCTGCAGAAAGCCCTGCGTGGCCTGGAAGTCGGTGTCTGCGGTCTTGATCCAAAGCTGGACCTGGCTGACCCAGACAGCATGAGCACGCTCAAGCGTGAGCTGACTGTTCCGGGTGCCGAGCGTATCTGGTACGTCGCCGATGCTTTCCGCGCAGGCCTGACTGTCGAAGAAATCTTCGGCATGAACATGATCGACCCTTGGTTCCTGGTGCAGATCGAAGATCTGATCAAGGAAGAGGAGAAGGTCAAGACACTGGGTCTTTCGGCAATCGACCGTGACCTGATGTTCCGCCTCAAGCGCAAGGGCTTCTCCGATGCGCGTCTGGCCAAGCTGCTGGGCGTTACCGAGAAGAACCTGCGCACTCATCGCCAGAAGCTGGAAGTGTTCCCGGTCTACAAGCGCGTCGACACCTGCGCTGCCGAGTTCGCCACCGACACTGCTTATCTGTACTCGACGTACGAAGAAGAGTGCGAGGCCAACCCGTCGACCCGCGACAAGATCATGATTCTGGGTGGCGGTCCTAACCGTATCGGTCAGGGCATCGAGTTCGACTACTGCTGCGTACACGCGGCTCTGGCGCTGCGCGAAGACGGGTACGAGACCATCATGGTCAACTGCAACCCGGAAACCGTATCGACCGACTACGACACCTCCGACCGTCTGTACTTCGAGCCTGTGACTCTGGAAGACGTTCTGGAAATCGTGCGCGTCGAGAAGCCTAAAGGCGTGATCGTCCAGTACGGCGGCCAGACTCCTCTGAAACTGGCTCGTGCCCTGGAAGCAGCTGGCGTGCCGATCATCGGCACCAGCCCTGACGCTATCGACCGTGCAGAAGACCGTGAGCGCTTCCAGCAGATGGTTGAGCGCCTGAACCTGCGTCAGCCGCCAAACGCGACTGTGCGCAGCGAAGACGAAGCCATTCGTGCTGCCGCAAAAATCGGTTACCCGCTGGTTGTGCGTCCGTCCTACGTACTGGGCGGCCGGGCGATGGAAATCGTCTACCAGGAAGAAGAACTCAAGCGTTACCTGCGTGAAGCCGTTCAGGTTTCCAACGACAGCCCGGTATTGCTGGACCACTTCCTGAACTGCGCAATCGAAATGGACGTCGATGCAGTCTGCGACGGAACCGATGTCGTCATCGGCGCGATCATGCAGCACATCGAGCAGGCAGGCGTTCACTCCGGTGACTCCGCATGTTCGCTGCCGCCTTACTCGCTGCCGGCTCACATCCAGGACGAGATGCGCGAGCAGGTCAAGAAGATGGCCCTTGAGCTGGGTGTTGTCGGCTTGATGAACGTTCAGTTGGCGCTGCAAGGCGAAGACATCTACGTCATCGAAGTGAACCCGCGTGCATCGCGTACCGTGCCTTTCGTGTCCAAGTGCATCGGTGTTTCCCTGGCCATGATCGCTGCCCGCGTCATGGCAGGCAAAACCCTGAAAGAGCTGGGTTTCACCAAGGAAATCATTCCGAACTTCTACAGCGTGAAAGAAGCGGTCTTCCCGTTCGCCAAGTTCCCGGGTGTTGACCCGATCCTCGGCCCAGAGATGAAGTCGACCGGTGAAGTCATGGGCGTGGGCGATACCTTCGGTGAAGCCTTTGCCAAGGCTCAGGTGGGCGCCAGCGAGATTCTGCCGACAGGCGGCACTGCGTTCATCAGCGTGCGCAATGACGACAAGCCACTGGTTGCTGGTGTTGCCCGCGATCTGATCAACCTCGGTTTCGAGATCGTGGCGACCGCCGGTACGGCGAAGCTGATCGAAGCTGCGGGCTTGAAGGTCCGTCGTGTCAACAAGGTGACTGAAGGCCGTCCTCACGTGGTCGACATGATCAAGAATGACGAAGTCACTCTGATCATCAACACCACCGAAGGCCGTCAGTCCATCGCCGATTCTTACTCCATTCGTCGTAACGCCTTGCAGCACAAGATTTACTGCACCACTACTATTGCTGCAGGCGAGGCCATCTGCGAAGCGCTCAAGTTCGGTCCTGAAAAGACCGTGCGGCGCTTGCAGGATCTACATGCAGGATTGAAGGCATGATCAAATACCCAATGACTGTCCAGGGCGCTCGCGCCCTGGAAGAAGAGTTGACGCATCTGACCAAGGTGGTTCGTCCCAAGCTCAGCCAGGACATCGGTACTGCGCGCGAGCTGGGCGACCTCAAGGAAAACGCCGAATACCATGCTGCCCGCGAGCAGCAGGGTATGGTTGAGGCGCGTATCCGGGATATCGAAGGCCGTATGCAGAATGCGGTCATCATCGATGTCACCACCATTCCTCATACAGGGAAGGTGATTTTCGGTACGACTGTCCAGATCGCCAACGTTGAAACCGACGAATCTGTTACCTATCAGATCGTTGGTGAGGATGAGGCCGATATCAAACTGGGCAAGATTTCCGTCGGTTCGCCTATCGCTCGCGCCTTGATTGCCAAGGAAGAGGGTGATGTGGTGGCGGTGAAAACGCCTAGCGGTGTGATCGAGTACGAGATCATTGAAGTCCGTCACGTTTGATGGGGTGCGCCCGTTTCCTGCGGGCGCAATTATCTGGCAGCTTGCCCAGACCTTGTGGGTAGGCGGGCTGGTCCTGCTGCATCTGGCGACATTGGCTGTGCTTGATCAGACAGGCCTTGCACCGTTGTTCATCGACCAGTTTGCCAATCGCGCCAGTGCTTTGCTGGTAAGTTTTGCAGCGGCCTGTGCGTTACTTCAATTGGTGCTTCTTGTCCGGTTCGAGCGGTTGGCAAGTGTCTGGCGGGATTTTCGCGGGCAATTGCTTTCGGTTGCATTGATGTCGTCAGCGGCTTATTACGTGCTCCGGCACTGGTTTGCCGATGCTCTGCATTGGCAGTTGCTGAGTTATCTGGTGTTGGCGTTGAGCGGCTTGTTGCTGGTCTTGCAGCCTGTACCGGGAAGGAGCATCAGGGCGCGCTGAAGGCGCCCTGGCTTTTTAAATCAGCTTGCGCGGTGGACGTTGGACAATTGCTTGTTTACCTTTGGGTTCTTGCGATAGATCAACGCCATTTTGCCGATGACCTGCACAAGGTCCGCTGAACCGGCCTTGCAGAGCTCTGCGATGGTCTGGAGGCGGCTTTCGCGATCGAGGATGTTGAGCTTGATCTTGATCAGCTCGTGATCGCTCAGTGCGCGTTCAAGTTCGGCGAGCACACCTTCAGTCAAACCATTGTCAGCCACGATCAATACTGGTTTCAGATGGTGGCCAATGGATTTGTATTGTTTCTTCTGCTCTTGAGTGAGCGGCATAATCTGACCCCTGCGTCTGATCTTGTAAAAAAGCGGCGGCCAGTTTACCCGAGCGAGTCCGGGACCGCCCAGTTAATCACGACTCGTTTTATTTTTGAGGTGCCCCGTGGCCCGTTCCAAGACAAGCCATAACTGGCTCAAAGAACACTTTGATGACAAATACGTCAAAATGGCGCAAAAGGACGGTTACCGTTCCCGTGCCAGCTACAAGCTTCTGGAGATCCAGGAGAAGGACAAGATCATCCGTCCAGGCATGACGGTCATTGACCTTGGGGCGGCTCCGGGGGGGTGGTCTCAGGTGACCAGTCGTCTGATTGGTGGTCAGGGTCGCCTGATCGCGTCCGATATCCTTGATATGGACAGCATCCCCGATGTGACCTTCATCAAAGGGGACTTCACCGAGGACGCGGTTCTCGCTCAAATCCTGGAAGCTGTCGGCAATACACAGGTAGACCTTGTGATTTCCGATATGGCCCCCAATATGAGTGGATTGAGTGCAGTGGACATGCCGCGTGCAATGTTCCTCTGCGAGTTGGCACTGGATCTTGCCGGTCGGGTCTTGCGACCGGGTGGTGATTTCCTGATCAAGGTCTTCCAGGGCGAGGGCTTTGATGTGTACCACAAGGATATCCGCAAGCTTTTCGACAAGGTGCAGATGCGCAAGCCGTTGTCGTCGCGAGACAGGTCTCGTGAGCAATACCTGCTGGCTCGCGGTTTTCGCGCAGTCGAAGGTGCTGCAAGCGATGAGCGTCTTTGAAGGTGGTCGATAGCTTTTTTCAAATGGCTATGCTGATGGCGCATGTATGACCATCATGCAGTCAAAGTTTCACAAAGGGTTACAGACGGTGCCTGCCACATCTGTAGGTTCTGTAGTAAGTTAGGCCGGTGAATATCATGCGAGGCACGCTTCCTGCGTGGAGCTTGCTTCAGAGGGTAGCTAATTGAACGATATGGCAAAGAATTTGATCCTGTGGTTGATCATCGCGGCTGTCCTGGTGACGGTGATGAACAACTTCTCCAGCCCGAACGAGCCGCAGACCCTCAACTACTCCGAGTTCATCCAGCAGGTCAAGGATGGCAAGGTCGAGAAGGTTTCCGTGGACGGCGCCGTGATCACGGGCAAGCGCAGTGATGGCGACACCTTCAAGACCATTCGTCCCGCCATTGCGGACAATGGTCTGATTGGTGATCTGGTCGATAACAATGTGGTTGTCGAAGGCAAGCAGCCTGAGCAGCAGAGCATCTGGACCCAGTTGCTGGTCGCCAGCTTCCCGATTCTGGTCATCATTGCCGTGTTCATGTTCTTCATGCGCCAGATGCAAGGTGGTGCGGGAGGCAAGGGCGGTCCGATGAGCTTCGGCAAGAGCAAGGCGCGCCTGCTTTCCGAAGATCAGGTCAAGACGACTCTGGCCGATGTGGCAGGTTGTGACGAGGCCAAGGAAGAAGTAGGCGAACTGGTCGAGTTCCTCCGCGATCCGGGTAAGTTCCAGCGTCTGGGCGGTCGTATTCCTCGCGGCGTGCTGATGGTCGGTCCTCCAGGTACTGGTAAGACCCTGCTTGCCAAGGCGATTGCCGGCGAAGCGAAAGTGCCATTCTTCACCATTTCCGGTTCCGACTTCGTGGAAATGTTCGTGGGTGTTGGTGCAAGCCGCGTCCGTGACATGTTCGAGCAGGCCAAGAAGCACGCGCCATGCATCATCTTCATCGACGAGATCGATGCCGTGGGTCGCCATCGTGGCGCCGGCATGGGTGGCGGTCATGATGAGCGTGAGCAGACCCTCAACCAGTTGCTGGTCGAGATGGATGGCTTTGAAATGAACGATGGCATCATTGTCATCGCCGCTACCAACCGTCCTGACGTACTGGATCCTGCATTGCTGCGTCCAGGCCGTTTCGACCGCCAGGTCGTTGTAGGTCTGCCGGATATTCGTGGTCGTGAGCAGATTCTCAAGGTTCACATGCGTAAAGTCCCGATGGGCGAGGATGTGAATCCTGCGGTCATCGCTCGTGGTACTCCGGGCTTCTCGGGTGCTGACCTTGCCAACCTGGTCAACGAGGCTTCCCTGTTCGCAGCCCGTGCCGGCAAGCGCATCGTTGAAATGAAAGAGTTCGAGCTGGCCAAAGACAAGATCATGATGGGCGCCGAGCGCAAGAGCATGGTCATGTCCGAGAAGGAAAAACAGAACACTGCCTATCACGAAGCGGGTCACGCTATCGTTGGTCGGCTGGTGCCTGAGCATGATCCGGTCTACAAGGTCTCGATCATTCCACGCGGTCGTGCCCTTGGTGTGACCATGTTCCTGCCGGAAGAAGATCGCTACAGCCTGTCCAAGCGCGCTCTGGTCAGCCAGATCTGCTCCTTGTACGGCGGTCGTATCGCTGAGGAAATGACGCTGGGCTTTGATGGTGTAACCACCGGTGCTTCCAACGACATCATGCGTGCAAGTCAGATTGCCCGGAACATGGTGACCAAGTGGGGGTTGTCGGAAAAGCTCGGTCCGTTGATGTATTCGGAAGATGAGGATTCAGGCTTCCTGGGCCGTGGTGCCAGCCAGAATTCGAGTTTCTCCGGTGATACAGCCAAGCTGATCGATCTGGAAGTTCGCAGTATCATCGATCACAGCTATAACACCGCCAAGCAGCTTCTCACCGATAACCGTGACAAGCTCGATGCGATGGCGGAGGCGCTCATGAAATATGAGACTATCGACGCCGACCAGATCGATGACATCATGGCGGGCCGACCTCCGCGTGAGCCGCGAGACTGGGAAGGCGGTTCGGGTACCAAAGGCACGCCTGTTACGGATGCCCGCCCGGAAGCCCCTATCGGCGGTCCTGCTGCTGAACATTAAGGTCTGACATGACATCTACGCTGTACCCGACCCGGTTGCCTTGCGGCAACCGGGTTCTTGATTTGGCCCGTACGCACGTGATGGGCATCCTCAATGCAACTCCAGATTCATTCTCGGATGGCGGCCGTTACAGCCAGCTTGATGCAGCCTTGCGTCATGCCGAGGGCATGGTTCTGGCGGGTGCGACTCTGATTGATGTCGGTGGCGAGTCAACTCGTCCTGGTGCGCCTCCTGTTTCTCCTGCTGAAGAGCTTGAACGGGTTGCGCCGGTGGTAGAAGCTATCGGCCGCGAACTGGACGTTATTGTTTCGGTTGATACCTCCACGCCTGAAGTCATGCTCGAAACGGCTCGTCTCGGTGCGGGGCTTATCAATGATGTGCGTTCATTGGGTCGCCCGGGTGCCCTGGCGGCTGCCGCTCAGACAGGTCTGCCGGTCTGTCTGATGCACATGCTCGGCGAGCCGGGCAATATGCAGGATGACCCGCGTTACACCGACCTGCTGGGTGAGGTCAGCGCTTTTCTGCTTGAGCGGATGAATCAGTGTGCGGCGGCAGGTATCGAGCGTGACCGGATCATCCTTGATCCCGGCTTCGGTTTCGCCAAGACGCTGGATCACAACCTGAGTCTGTTCAAGCATATGCAGGCCCTGCATTCTCTTGGGCGACCGTTACTGGTCGGGGTTTCGCGCAAAAGCATGATCGGTGCCGTGCTGGAGCGTCCTGTCGGGGAGCGGTTGTATGGAGGCCTGGCATTGGCCGCTTTGGCGATGACCAAAGGGGCTCGAATTCTACGTGTGCACGACGTCGCCGAAACGGCTGATGTGGTGCGCATGATTGCAGCTGTCGAATCGGCTGAGTAAGAAACTGCGGAGCAGCATTTATGACTACAAGAAAGTATTTCGGAACTGACGGTATTCGTGGCCGGGTAGGACAGTTTCCAATCACGCCTGAGTTCATGCTCAAGCTCGGCTGGGCTGCCGGCATGGCATTTCGTCGAATGGGCGCCTGCAGGATTCTAGTCGGCAAGGACACGCGCATCTCCGGTTACATGTTCGAGTCTGCGCTGGAGGCCGGTATTTCGGCTGCCGGGGCGGATGTCATGCTGCTTGGCCCGATGCCTACACCGGCTATCGCGTATCTGACCCGCACCTTTCATGCCGAGGCGGGCATTGTTATCAGTGCCTCCCACAATCCGCATTACGACAACGGCATCAAGTTCTTCTCGGGCAAGGGCACCAAGCTGCCTGACGAGATCGAGAAGATGATTGAAGAACTGCTGGATACGCCGATGACCGTGGCCGAATCCGAAAAGCTCGGCAAGGTTTCGCGTATCAACGATGCGGCCGGACGTTATATCGAATTCTGTAAAAGCAGTGTGCCGACCAGTACCAGTTTTGCCGGCCTGAAGCTGGTGATCGACTGCGCACACGGCGCTACCTATAAAGTGGCCCCCAACGTTTTCCGTGAATTGGGCGCGCAGGTCGTTGTGCTGTCGGCGCAACCTGATGGGCTCAATATCAACAAGGATTGCGGTTCCACCCACATGGAAGCGTTGCAGGCTGCCGTGGTGTCTGAAAAGGCTGATCTGGGGATCGCATTCGATGGCGATGGCGACCGGGTTCTGATGGTTGATCATACGGGGGCGATCGTCGATGGCGACGAGCTTCTGTACATCATTGCCTGTGATCTGCAGGAGCGTGGTCGTTTGCAGGGTGGCGTGGTCGGTACCCTGATGAGCAACCTGGGGCTTGAGCTGGCGCTTGCCGAGAAGAACATTCCATTCGTGCGGGCCAATGTCGGTGACCGCTATGTGATTGCCGAGCTGCTGGAGCGCGACTGGCAGATCGGCGGTGAAAACTCCGGGCATATCGTCTGCTTCCAGCACACCACGACGGGGGATGCGATTATTGCTGCCTTGCAGGTGCTGCTTGCCTTGCGTCGTCGGGGTGTCAGCCTGTGCGAGATTCGTCAGGCGCTGCGCAAATGCCCTCAGGTATTGGTCAATGTGCGCTTTGGCGGTGGTGTAGATCCGGTTTCCCATCCGTCGGTACAGGAAGCCTGTGCCCGTGTTACGGCGGAAATGGCGGGGCGTGGTCGCGTCTTGCTGCGCAAGTCTGGCACCGAGCCATTGGTGCGGGTCATGGTCGAGGGTGAGGACGAAACTCAGGTCAGAAACTATGCCGATGAGCTGGCGAAGCTTGTTGCTGAAGTTTGCGCCTGATTTTGGCTTGCCAGTGTTGAAAGTGTTGGGTAACATCTGCGCCCACTTTGACCGACGAGGTGTAGCATGCGTCGCCCTATGGTAGCTGGTAACTGGAAGATGCACGGTACCCGCGCCAGCGTCGCTGAGCTGATCGACGGGCTTGCCGGGCAGGTTCTGCCAAGCGATGTTGATATCGCGGTTATGCCTCCGAGTCTCTACATCGCTCAGGCGGTTGAAGGGCTCAAGGGCCAGTCCATCGCCGTTGGTGCCCAGGATGCTGCGATACAGGCAGCACAAGGTGCGCTGACAGGCGAGATAGCGTCGAGTCAGCTTGCTGATGCGGGTTGCAGGTTTGTACTGGTTGGGCACTCCGAGCGCCGCCAATTGATTGGTGAGCAGGATGATGTTCTCAATCGCAAGTTTGCGGCGATTCAGGCGAGCGGCCTGATACCGGTGTTGTGTGTAGGGGAAACCCTTGAGCAGCGCGAAGCGGGTCAGACGCTGGAAGTTGTCGGGCAGCAGCTCGATAGCATCATCGCCGAGTTTGGCATCGGTGCATTTGTTGATGCGGTAATCGCTTACGAGCCGGTCTGGGCCATTGGTACCGGGCTGACAGCCTCGCCTCAGCAGGCGCAGGACGTGCACGCAGCTATTCGCGCGCAGCTGGCGAAAGAGAATTCCGAAGTCGCACAAGGCGTGCGTCTTCTTTATGGCGGCAGCGTGAAGGCGGCCAATGCGGTCGAGTTGTTCAGCATGCCGGATATCGATGGGGGGCTCATTGGTGGAGCTTCCCTGAATGCAGATGAGTTCGGTGCGATCTGTCGCGCCGCGGGAAACTGAAAAAATGCTGGAAACAGTCGTAGTCGTTTTTCATCTGCTGGGCGCTCTGGGCGTTGTTGTCCTGGTATTGCTGCAGCAGGGTAAAGGTGCGGACGCCGGTGCGTCTTTCGGAGCAGGTGCATCAAATACTGTGTTCGGAGGGCAAGGAACCTCTACCTTTCTTAGTAAGTTTACTGCTATACTCGCCGCAGCTTTTTTCATAACCAGCTTGGGGTTAGGTTACTTTGCTAAAGAGAAAGCTCAAGGGCTGACTGAAGTAGGTTTACCAAATCCAGCGGTATTGGAAGTGAAACAAAAACCGGCAGCAGATGATGTTCCGGTGCTCGAAGGGCAAAAGCCAGCGGTAGTTCCAGCTGACGTACCTCAAGCTCCAGAGCAGAAGTAAAAAAGAATTCGGCGATGTTTGTTGAGGTCGCCAAAAAGAGTTGTAATGCCGAGGTGGTGGAATTGGTAGACACGCAACCTTGAGGTGGTTGTGCCCATAGGGTGTAGGGGTTCGAGTCCCCTTCTCGGTACCAATTAAGCAGGATAGCCCGCACTAGCGGGCTTTCTTGTAGGTGGATGTTGGATTGACCCTTTAAGGGATCGGTCGTATACTTCCGCCCCAGCTTTGTCGCGGGGTGGAGCAGTCTGGTAGCTCGTCGGGCTCATAACCCGAAGGTCGTTGGTTCAAATCCAGCCCCCGCAACCAGTTTCGCGAAGCCCCTATTCTAGGGGCTTTTTGTTAGCTGGACAGTACATAACGCCAATGTTCAGCGGCGTTTTCATGATGGGCTTTAGCCCATTTTTTTATTTCTAAAGCATGCACGAGGGGGTTCAGGTGTCGAGCAAGCTAGAACAGTTGCAGGCCTTGTTGGCCCCGGTGGTCGAGGCTCTTGGCTATCAATGCTGGGGAATTGAATTTCTTTCCCAGGGCCGACATTCACTGCTGCGTATTTATATCGACAAAGAAGGCGGCGTTCTGGTGGAGGACTGCGAAATAGTCAGTCGCCAGGTCAGCGGTGTTTTGGATGTTGAAGATCCCATCAGTGCTGAATACACGCTTGAAGTGTCTTCTCCCGGCATGGATCGCCCGCTGTTCACTCTTGAACAGTTTGCTTTGCACGCTGGGGAACAAGTGAAAATAAAGCTGCGCTCGCCATTCGATGGTCGACGCAACTTTCAAGGCCTTCTCCGCGGGGTGGAGGAGCAGGATGTCGTGGTGCATGTAGAAGATCACGAGTACCTGTTGCCGATCGACTTGATCGACAAAGCCAACATTATTCCCACGTTTGACTGAGACGTGCCAGATACTGCGGATCCCGCGGATCCAATGGCTTGCGAAAGGCGAGGCGTACGATGAGCAAAGAAGTACTGCTGGTTGTTGAGTCGGTGTCCAATGAAAAGGGCGTTCCGGCAGGAGTGATTTTTGAAGCGTTGGAGCTGGCTCTTGCCACTGCTACCAAGAAGCGTTTCGAAGATGAAGTTGAGCTGCGTGTGGAAATCAACCGCCACACCGGGAACTACGAGACGTTCCGTCGCTGGACTGTGGTCGAAGACGAAGATCTGGACGATCCGGCCTACGAGTTGGCTGTAGACCAGGCCCAGGCTAAAAAGCCGGGTGCTGTCGCTGGCGATCTGATCGAAGAGAAGATCGAGTCCATCGAGTTCGGTCGTATTGCTGCGCAGACCGCCAAGCAAGTCATTGTGCAAAAGGTTCGTGAAGCCGAGCGTGCTCAGGTGGTCGATGCCTATCGCGAGCGTCTGGGCGAAATCATTTCCGGTACTGTTAAAAAGGTTACACGTGACAATGTCATCGTTGACCTGGGCAACAATGCCGAAGCATTGCTGGCTCGCGAAGACATCATCTCCCGGGAAACTTTCCGGGTAGGTGTGCGTCTGCGGGCTCTGCTGAAAGAAATCCGCACTGAAAACCGTGGCCCTCAGCTGATTCTGTCGCGTACTGCGCCAGAAATGCTGATCGAGCTTTTCCGTATCGAAGTACCGGAAATTGCCGAAGGTCTGATCGAGGTGATGGCTGCCTCCCGTGACCCGGGTTCTCGTGCAAAGATCGCTGTTCGCTCCAAGGACAAACGAATCGACCCGCAAGGCGCCTGCATCGGCATGCGCGGTTCGCGTGTTCAGGCCGTATCCGGCGAGTTGGGTGGCGAGCGTGTGGATATCGTGCTCTGGGACGATAACCCGGCGCAGTTCGTGATCAACGCAATGTCCCCTGCAGAAGTGGCGGCAATCATCGTCGATGAAGATGCCCATGCAATGGATATCGCTGTTGGTGCGGACAACCTGGCTCAGGCCATTGGTCGTGGCGGTCAGAACGTGCGTCTGGCGAGTCAGTTGACTGGCTGGACCCTGAACGTGATGACCGAATCGGACATCCAGGCCAAGCAGCAGGCAGAGACCGGTGACATTCTGCGCAACTTCATCGAAGAGCTGGAAGTCGACGAAGATCTGGCGCAGGTGCTGGTTGATGAAGGCTTCACAAGCCTGGAAGAGATTGCCTACGTACCGCTGGAAGAAATGCTCAACATCGATGGCTTTGACGAAGAAACCGTCAACGAGCTTCGCGCTCGTGCCAAGGATCGCTTGTTGACTAAAGCCATCGCTACTGAGGAAAAGCTGGCAGACGCCCATCCGGCCGAAGACCTGCTCTCGCTTGAGGGTATGGACAAGGATTTGGCGATGGAACTGGCGGTGCGCGGCGTAATTACCCGCGAAGACCTGGCCGAGCAGTCTATAGATGACCTGCTCGACATCGACGGCATTGACGATGATCGTGCCGGCAAGTTGATCATGGCCGCCCGAGCCCATTGGTTCGAGTAACAGGCGCGGCCTGAGGAGAGAAGTGCATGACGCAAGTCACGGTGAAACAACTGGCCGATGAGGTCAAAACACCGGTAGAGCGCCTGCTGCAGCAGATGCGTGAGGCAGGTCTGCCGCACACCGCCGCCGAGGAACATGTGACCGACAGTGAAAAGCAATCGTTGCTGACTCACTTGAAAAGCAGCCACAAGGCTAAAGTGGAAGAGCCGCGCAAGATTACCTTGCAGCGCAAGACCACGAGCACCTTGCGCGTTGCTGGCAGCAAAAGCATCAGCGTTGAAGTGCGCAAGAAGAAAGTTTTCGTGCAACGCAGCCCGGAAGAAATCGAAGCCGAGCGCAAGCGTGAGCTGGACGAACGCCGTGCGGTAGAAAATGCCGCCCGTCAAAAGGCTGAAGAAGAAGCCAAGCGCCGCGCCGAAGAAGAAGCGCGTCGCCAGCCTGCTGCTCAACCGGTCGTTGCAGAAGCTGCTCCTGCGCCAGCCCCTGTGGCTGCTGCCGAGCCAGTACGTGAAGCGCCTGCTGCCCCTGCGGCACCTGCGCCAACATCCGCACCTGCTGCGCCTGTTGTCGAAGTTCGCAAGCGTGACGATCAGCGTCGTCCGGACAAGACCCGTGGCGATGATCGCAACTCTCGTGGCGGCGACGGCGAGCGCAAGAACGCCCCGCATCGTGCTTCGGTAAAAGAGAAGGCACCGGCTGTTCGCGTTGCTCCTCGTACTACCGACGAAGAAAGCGATGGTTTCCGTCGTGGTGGTCGTGGCAAGTCCAAGCTGAAGAAACGCAATGCCCACGGTTTCCAGAACCCAACCGGTCCGGTTATTCGTGACGTTGCCATCGGCGAGACGATCACTGTTGGCGAACTGTCGGCACAGATGTCCGTCAAGGCAGCTGAAGTCATCAAGTTCATGTTCAAGCTGGGCACTCCGGTGACCATCAACCAGGTACTGGATCAGGAAACTGCCCAGTTGATCGCCGAAGAGCTGGGCCACAAGGTCACGCTGGTCAGCGACAACGCCTTGGAAGACTCCCTGGCTGAATCGCTGAAATTCGTAGGTGAGACGTTCTCCCGTGCTCCGGTCGTGACCGTAATGGGCCACGTTGACCACGGTAAGACTTCCCTGCTCGACTATATCCGTCGTGCCAAGGTTGCTGCTGGCGAAGCCGGCGGTATCACCCAGCACATCGGTGCCTACCACGTTGAAACCGAACGCGGCATGGTCACCTTCCTCGACACCCCTGGTCACGCCGCGTTTACCGCAATGCGTGCCCGTGGTGCCAAGGCGACCGATATCGTCATCCTGGTTGTTGCAGCAGACGACGGCGTGATGCCGCAAACCATCGAAGCCGTTCAGCATGCCGTAGCTGCTGGCGTGCCGCTGGTTGTTGCAGTGAACAAGATTGACAAGCCGGGCGCTGACCTCGATCGCATCCGCAGCGAACTGTCGGTCCATGGCGTGACTTCCGAAGAGTGGGGCGGTGATACGCCTTTCGTTCCTGTTTCCGCGAAAATGGGTACCGGCGTCGACGAACTGCTCGAAGCGGTCCTGCTGCAGGCTGAAGTTCTGGAACTCAAGGCCACTCCATCGGCTCCTGGCCGTGGTGTTGTCGTTGAATCCCGTCTGGACAAAGGCCGCGGCCCGGTTGCGACCGTTCTGGTTCAGGACGGTACTCTGCGTCAGGGCGACATGGTTCTGGTCGGCTCGAACTTCGGTCGTATCCGCGCCATGCTCGACGAGAACGGCAAGCCTGTAAAAGAGGCTGGCCCGTCGATTCCGGTCGAGATCCTCGGTCTGGATGGCACGCCGGACGCTGGCGACGAGATGAGCGTACTGGCTGACGAGAAGAAGGCCCGTGAGGTCGCTCTGTTCCGTCAAGGCAAGTTCCGTGAAGTCAAACTGGCTCGCGCTCATGCTGGCAAGCTGGAAAACATCTTCGAGAACATGGGTCAGGAAGAGAAGAAGACGCTTAACATCGTCCTCAAATCCGACGTCCGTGGTTCGCTGGAAGCACTGCAGGGCGCCCTGGGCGGCCTGGGTAACGACGAAGTGCAAGTGCGTGTTGTCGGTGGCGGTGTCGGTGGTATCACCGAGAGCGACGCCAACCTGGCACTGGCCTCCAACGCTGTACTGTTCGGCTTCAACGTGCGTGCCGATGCCGGCGCTCGCAAGATCGTCGAGCAGGAAGGTCTGGATATGCGTTACTACAACGTGATCTACGACATCATCGAAGACGTCAAGAAAGCACTGACCGGTATGCTGGGCAGCGATGTTCGCGAGAACATCCTCGGTATCGCCGAAGTGCGTGACGTGTTCCGCTCGCCGAAGTTCGGCGCGATTGCAGGTTGTATGGTTATTGAAGGTGTCGTTCACCGTAACCGTCCAATCCGCGTTCTGCGCGACGACATCGTTATCTTTGAAGGCGAGCTGGAATCCCTGCGTCGCTTCAAGGACGATGCTTCTGAAGTTCGTGCCGGCATGGAATGCGGTATCGGCGTCAAGAGCTACAACGACGTCAAGGTCGGTGACAAGATCGAAGTCTTCGAGAAGGTCCAGGTTGCTCGCAGCCTTTAAGTCGCGAGCTGTAGGAGCCATGGCAGAACGAGGCATGCAAATGCCTCAGCCTCTGTCATGGGCTCTAAACGCAACGCCCGGTCTGGCAATTGTCAGGCCGGGCGTTTGCCGCTTTCAGACTGTCAGGGTTTGGTCCCGAGTCAGTAACAGGTAGCAAACCATGGCAAAAGAATATAGCCGTACCCAACGAATTGGCGATCAGATGCAGCGCGAACTGGCGCAGTTGATCCGCCGCGAAATCAAGGACCCACGTGTGGGTCTGGTCACCATCACTGCTGTCGATGTCAGTCGTGATGTCGGTCACGCCAAGATTTTCATGACCGTAATGGGCCAGGACAGCGCCGAGGAAATCGCGCAGAGCATCAAGGTGCTCAACTCCGCCGCAGGCTTTCTGCGCATGCAGCTGGCCCGTGAAATGAAACTGCGCAGCGTGCCGCAGTTGCATTTCCACTACGACGAAAGCGTGGCTCGTGGCGCACATCTCTCGGCATTGATCGAGCGTGCAGTGGCCGAAGACGGACAACATCAGGAAGGTTCCGCGCCACAAGGCGTGAAGCCGGACAGTACCGAGGAGTAAGGCGTGGCTCAGGTCAAGCGTATACGCCGAAACGTCAGCGGTATCATTCTGCTCGACAAGCCTCTGGGCTTTACTTCCAATGCGGCCCTGCAAAAGGTGCGCTGGTTGCTCAATGCCGAAAAGGCCGGGCATACCGGCAGCCTCGATCCTTTGGCGACAGGTGTGTTGCCGTTGTGCTTTGGTGAAGCCACCAAGTTCTCTCAGTACCTGCTCGATTCGGACAAGTCCTACGAGACGCTGATGCAACTGGGCAAGACCACCACCACGGCAGACTCTGAAGGCGAAGTGTTACAGACTCGCCCGGTGACCGTTGGTCGCGAAGATATCGAAGCGGTGTTGCCTGCTTTTCGCGGTCAAATCAGCCAGATACCTCCTATGTACTCGGCCCTCAAGCGTGATGGCCAGCCTCTTTACAAGCTGGCCCGTGCCGGGGAAGTAGTGGAGCGCGAGCCTCGTTCTGTTACTATTGCGCGCCTGGAATTGCTGTCTAGCGAGTCCGAGACTGCGCGTCTTTCGGTCGATTGCAGCAAAGGCACTTATATCCGGACCCTGGTCGAGGATATTGGTGAGAAACTGGGCTGTGGTGCCTATGTAGCCGAACTGCGTCGTACCCAGGCCGGGCCTTTCAACCTGAGCCAGACGGTCACGCTCGAAGAGCTTGAGCAGGTACACGCCGACGGTGGCAACGAAGCGGTTGACCGTTTTCTGATGCCATCGGACAGCGGTCTGCTACATTGGCCACTGTTGAAGTTTTCGGAACACAGTTCTTTCTACTGGCTGCATGGTCAGCCGGTAAGAGCACCGGATGCGCCGAAGTTCGGCATGGTTCGGGTGCAGGATCATGAAGGTCGCTTCATCGGTATCGGTGAAGTAAGCGAAGACGGGCGTATAGCGCCGCGTCGTCTGATTCGGTCAGAATGACCGGAACCAGGCTGGCTGCATGCAGGCAGCCTGGAACGAGGGTGGCTGTCAACAGGCACGGTCACATCTCATTTTTTAATACGGGGTTTGTCCCCGGCCTGTTGGAACCGTCTTCCCCGGAAGCGGCTCCTTTACTGAAGGATTGCCCACATGGCACTCAGCGTTGAAGAAAAAGCTCAGATCGTAACCGACTACCAGCAAGCTGTTGGTGACACTGGTTCGCCAGAAGTGCAAGTTGCACTGCTGACCGCCAACATCAACAAACTGCAAGGCCACTTCAAGGCCAACGGTAAGGACCACCACTCGCGTCGTGGTCTGATCCGTATGGTAAACCAGCGTCGCAAGCTGCTGGATTACCTGAAAGGTAAGGACGTTAGCCGTTACAGCGCCCTGATCGGTCGTCTGGGTCTGCGTCGCTAATAACGACGTTGCGAGAGGTTGGTTGTCTGTCACGATTCATCGGTATACCGATGGTTCTGGCAGGCTTCCAGCCTCTAGTTTTATCTGGACTGCCGAAGGGTCCGATTCCCCTCGCTGCCCAAGAATTCGCAAGAAACCAGTTCCCCAAGAGCCACAGAAAAGGTAGGAAACCGTGAACCCGGTAATCAAGAAATTTCAGTTCGGTCAATCGACCGTAACCCTGGAGACTGGCCGCATCGCCCGTCAGGCTTCCGGCGCAGTATTGGTCACCGTTGACGATGACGTCAGCGTATTGGTGACAGTGGTCGGCGCCAAGAACGCCGATGCAAGCAAAGGCTTCTTCCCGCTGTCCGTGCACTATCAGGAAAAAACCTACGCTGCCGGCAAGATCCCTGGTGGTTTCTTCAAGCGTGAAGGTCGTCCTTCCGAGAAAGAAACCCTGACTTCGCGTCTGATCGACCGTCCGATTCGTCCGTTGTTTCCAGAAGGCTTCATGAACGAAGTGCAGGTTGTCTGCACCGTGGTTTCCACCAGCAAGAAAACCGATCCGGACATCGCTGCGATGATCGGTACTTCGGCTGCCCTGGCCATCTCCGGCATTCCGTTCGACGGCCCTGTCGGCGCTGCCCGTGTTGCTTTCCACGAAAGCACCGGCTACCTGCTGAACCCGACTTACGAGCAACTGCAGGCTTCGAGCCTGGACATGGTTGTAGCCGGTACTTCCGAAGCCGTTCTGATGGTTGAGTCCGAAGCCCGTGAGCTGACCGAAGACCAGATGCTGGGTGCCGTTCTGTTCGCCCACGACGAATTCCAGGTCGTGATCAATGCCGTCAAGGAGCTGGCCGCCGAAGCCGCCAAGCCTGTCTGGGACTGGCAGCCAAAGCCTGAAGCCACTGACCTGCTGGGCGCGATCCGTTCCGAGTTCGGCGACGCGATCTCCCAGGCTTACACCATCACTGTCAAAGCCGACCGCTATGCGCGTCTGGGCGAGCTGCGTGACCAGGTCGTTGCCAAGCTGGCTGTTGAAGAAGGCAGCCCGTCTGCCGGTGAAGTCAAAGCCGCTTTCGGTGAAATCGAATACCGCACAGTGCGTGAGAACATCGTCAACGGCAAGCCTCGTATCGATGGCCGTGACACCCGCACCGTTCGCCCTCTGAACATCGAAGTGGGCGTTCTGCCGAAGACTCACGGTTCTGCACTGTTCACCCGTGGCGAAACCCAGGCTCTGGTCGTCGCTACTCTGGGTACTGCGCGTGACGCACAGCTGCTGGACACCCTCGAAGGCGAGAAGAAAGACCCCTTCATGCTGCACTACAACTTCCCTCCGTTCTCGGTAGGCGAGTGTGGCCGCATGGGTGGCGCTGGTCGTCGTGAAATCGGTCACGGCCGTCTGGCTCGTCGCAGCGTTCAGGCCATGCTGCCTGAGACTGACGTGTTCCCGTACACCATCCGTGTCGTATCGGAAATCACCGAGTCCAACGGTTCCAGCTCCATGGCTTCGGTCTGCGGTGCCTCCCTGGCTCTGATGGATGCCGGTGTGCCGATGAAGGCTCCTGTTGCCGGTATCGCCATGGGTCTGGTCAAGGAAGGCGAGAAATTCGCAGTTCTGACCGACATCCTGGGTGATGAAGATCACCTGGGCGACATGGACTTCAAGGTAGCCGGTACCTCCAAAGGTGTTACCGCGCTGCAGATGGACATCAAGATCAAAGGCATCACCGAAGAAATCATGGAGATCGCCCTGGGCCAGGCCCTGGAAGCTCGCCTGAACATCCTCGGCCAGATGAACCAGATCATTGGTCAGTCGCGTACCGAACTGTCGGCCAACGCTCCGACCATGATCGCCATGAAGATCGACACCGACAAGATCCGTGACGTCATCGGTAAAGGCGGCGCGACCATCCGTGCAATCTGTGAAGAGACCAAGGCTTCGATCGACATCGAAGACGACGGCTCGATCAAGATCTTCGGCGAAACCAAGGAAGCGGCTGAAGCAGCACGTCAGCGCGTTCTGGGTATCACCGCCGAGGCGGAAATCGGCAAGATCTACGTCGGTAAGGTTGAGCGTATCGTCGACTTCGGCGCATTCGTGAACATCCTGCCTGGCAAGGACGGTCTGGTTCACATCTCCATGCTGAGCGATGCTCGCGTAGAGAAAGTGACCGATATCCTGAAAGAAGGTCAGGAAGTTGAAGTTCTGGTACTGGACGTGGACAACCGCGGCCGTATCAAGCTGTCGATCAAAGACGTAGCCGCTGCAAAAGCGTCGGGCGTTTGATAGCTCGATAGGCTTCGCCAAAGAAAGGATCCTTCGGGATCCTTTTTTTATGAGCGTAAATAACGGCTTACGCAAAGCCTCTCAAAACGCCCGACGGGAACATGCATCTTGCAAGTGAGGTTTTTGGTCGAACGGGCAATCTGCACGATCGTGCAAAATAGATAAAAATATAACTCATTGAATTTAAACGATTTTATTTCTTGTGGCAGATTGGCACACCCCTTGCGATATACCTGATAACCCTGCAGCCAACGATGTGCTGCAGTTTCTGAGAAAAACAGGAGTTATCGTATGAAGAAGTTCGCTATCGCTGCTGCCACTGCAACTGCCCTGACTCTGACCATGGCTAACGCTGCATTCGCTCAGACCAACACCCAGGCTCCAATGATGCTGGCTGCCGGTGAAGTGACTGAGGCCAAGGAAGCGACTACCGATACCTGGATCACCACCAAGGTCAAAGCTGACTTGCTGACTGAAAAAGGCATCCCAGGCTCGGACATCAAGGTTGAAACCAATAAAGGCGTGGTTTCCCTGTCCTCCACCGTCGCGGTGACTGAAGCCCAGAAGAAAACTGCTGTGGCTATCACCAAGAAAATCAAAGGCGTTCAGGCTGTTTCGGCCGATGGCCTGAAGGCTGAATAACCCTTTGAAATGAGCATCTGACGTCGAGCCGATGACCCCGCAGGTTGTCGGCTGACAGGAAGTTCATGCGAGAGGCTACAAGGATGTGGCCATTACAGGCCCCGGTGTTCGCACTGGGGCCTGTTCTATTTCTGCCGCTCAATGTCCGCGTTTGCTGTCGATCCTGACCAGACGACCACCCTCGAAGCGCAGGTATCGATACATCCCGTTATCGGGGCCGTAGACCCATTCCTCGACTCTCACTTCCTCGGACCTGCGGTAGTTGCTGCTGTAGGTTTCCTTGCTGCCCACAACTTCCTGGCTGACAGGTGTTCCGCACTTCTGCTGAACCTCGAAGATCCGGTCCCCCGTACTGATCAACTGGCTGCCGCAACGCAAGGTCGAAGCCTGTGCGCTTGTCGCCGCCAGCGCTCCAGAGAGCGCCAGCAGGATGAAGCCGGCAAGGCTGATCGGGTTTCTCTTCAAGTCGTTTACTCGCTGTCCAGATGAAGTGGGCTGATAACCCGGCCATCTGCTTGTGCCTGACCCAGGTGTGCATCGACGAAATAGATACGTTCGTCTTCCAGTTGCCCCTTCTGTACCAGATAGTCCTTGATACTGCCAGCCCGGTCCTGACCCAGTTCACGCAACAGGACCTCGTTGCCGCTCCAGAACTTGAGCACGGCGGCACGCATTCTGTTCAGGCGCTCTTCCTTGCCCAGGTCCGTCCACTCTGCCGGTGGCTGCTGCTTGAGGCGGGCGCGATAGATGCCTTCGAGCATCGGGCCTTTCTCGTCGTCAGGGACTTGCAACAAGGCGGCTCTGGCCGGGACCTTGTCGCCACGGCGCTGCATGATCTTGTAGTAAGTGAACTGGTATTCACGCTCCAGGCGCTGCTGGGCGATCAGTGGGCCGTCGCTGCTGGCCGCGCTGGTGCCTTCGATCTCCAGACGCAGGGCAGGGCGCTCCCTGAGTGCTGCTGCAAGTGTATCCAGAGCTTTTGTGGCGTCACTGCTCAACTCGCTGGAACCGGGCGCGAAACTCACATTGCCCAAATCTTCAGAGCCACCACCGCTGACCAGGCCGCCTAATAACTTGAAGGGCGCCTGGGCCGCGCGCAGCACAAGATTACGCAGGGTTTGCCAGACAATCGGCATGACGCTGAATTGCGGGTTGTTCAGGTCACCTTCGACCGGCAGCTCAAGTGCAATCCGGCCCTGAGTGTCCTTGAGCAAGGCGACCGCCAGACGAATCGGTAAGTCCACCGCGTCGGGGCTGTCGACTTTCTCGCCCAGTTGCAACTGCTCGACGAGCACCTTGTTTTCGGCCTTCAGCTTGCCCTGGGTGATCAGGTAATGCAGATCGAGATTAAGGCGGCCCTTGCGGATTCGGAACCCGGCGAACTTCCCGGAGTAGGGCGTCAGTGTGGTCAGCTCTACACGCTTGAAGCTGGTGGCGATATCGAGGCTGGCCATCGGATCGAACGGGTTGAGGCTGCCCTTGATGGTGACCGGGGCATAACGGTCCACCTTGCCCTCGACATTGACCGGTGCCGGTTTGGCCTGACGGTTATCGATGGTGCCAATACGGCCATTGAGCTGCTGCACGGCGGTGATGAAGTTGGGTGTCAGGGTAAAGTCGGCGAAGTTGGCCGAACCGTCCTTGATGTTGACCTCGCCGATATGGATGCCCAGCGGTTTTTCATTGCCAGCTGTTTTGGGCGAGTCTTTGGCAGGCTGCTTGTCGGCAGGCTGGGGAATAAGCAGGTCATCGATATTGGTGGTCCGGTCGTCATTGATCATGAAGCGTGCATAAGGCTGCTCCAGATTGACCTGGGTAATCGACAGGTTGTCGCCATGTTGATAGTTCAGGCCTTCAACCTCCAGGCGCTGCCACTTCATGAAGTCGCGCTGCTTGAGGGTGTCGAGCGTGTGCAGTTGATTGACCTGAGCCTTGCCGGTAACCCCCAGTGCCAGAGGCTCGGTGCTTTTCAGGTCGAGCGCAATATCGCTGTCCAGCATCCCGCTGCGCATTTCCAGGCGAATGAACGGGCTGATATAGGCTTGAGCGAGACGCAGGTCGATGTCCCGTGTCGTGACCTTCAGGCGTGCGCTGACCGGGCTGAGATTGACGTCGCCCGCTGCTGTCAGCTTGCCTTGCTTGCCTAGCCCGGTATCGAGTTTGAGGGTAAAGGGCGATTTGTTCAGGCTGTCGAAGTTCTGCAGGTCCAGATTCAAGGGGCCGACGTCCAGTGCAACCGCTTCTGCAGGCACTCGGTCAGCCAGATGAACCTGATAGTCGCGCAGTTGCACGTCTCGTAGCAGCACCTGCCAGGGTTTCGCCGGAGGCGCGGGGCGAGCGGCAGTCTGGGGTTGGGCATCGGCGGAAGAGGCAGGCTCGGCAGCCTTGGCATCGATTTCCGGTTTTTTCGGTGCTGGTTTTGCCGGTTGGCTGGCAAACAGCTTCTGCCAGTCCAGTTGGCCATCCGCTTCACGGGCCGCCCAGGTTTCCAGCTTGTTGCTGCGGATCTTGCCGACAGTGACAAGCTGCTTGGCCAGATCCACCGAAGTCTCGCTGACCTCCAGACGCTGCAGGCGTACCAGTGGCCTCCCGTCAGGCGCATCGAGCGAGAACGGCGCGATGCTGGCCGCTGCGTTGCTGAGCTTGAGTTCGGTTTCCTTGCTCAGGTCGAGCGTGTAGGCGGTACTGAAGTTCAGCACACCGTCTTTCAATACGAGTGGCAGGGCATCGCGAACATACGGCCACCAGAGTTTCATCTTGCTGTCGGTGACTTTGAGCGTGCCCTCGGAGGTGATCGGCACGAGGCTGATGCGCCCCACCCAGTCGATCTGGCCGCCATCGGGGCCAGCGGCGACCAGTGTCATGTCTGCGTTGTCTTCAGGGAGCGTGCTGAGGTTCTTCAGCTCCAGGTTCAGCTTGTCGTAAAGGAACTCAATGGGCTCGCCGGGGCGCATGTCCTGAAAGTGTACATAGCCGTCGGCCAGCTTTATTTCATCGATACGCAGCGGGAAGGGTTTGCTTGCGGGCTCATCCTTGGCGGGTTCACTGGGCGGCAGCTTGAACAGTTGCGCCAGATTCAACTGGCCGGCCTTGTCGAACAGCAGCTCGGTTCTCGGAGTGCTCAGCTCTACCTTTTGCAGATGCAGCGCTCCGCTCCAGAGGCTGTCGATCTGCAGGTTGGCATACAGCTTCTCGAAGGCAATCTGCTCTTTGCCTGGAATGCCGATGTTCAGGCCCCAGAGAGTCAGTTCAAGGCTGTAGGGATTGAGTTCCAGGCGTTCGAGCTTTGCCGGAACGGTGGAGTAGTTGCTCAACTGCTGGTTGGCGATACGCAGGGCAATGCCGGGCAGAATGAAAAAGCCCAGCAGGCTGTAAAGCACGAATACAGCCAGCAAAGTGCCAAGAGTACGTTTCAATCCTTTGGACATGTGGGGCTTTGTCTCTTTCTTTCGGAGCTCCTTGGAGTATGGCACGCCCATTGGGTTCAAAAGGCAAAGCCTCCCAGCGTCGTAGGAAATTTCCTTTAATACGAGGCGATATCAGAACTGCAGAATCAGCGTTTTGAGCGGAGGCTGATTGTCCTGTGAAGGGAAGTCTGCGGCAGGCTGAATGACCTGACAGTCACGTACCGGTCGGCCAGCTTTGGTTGCGCAACGCAGAACCTGCTCTCGCCAATCGTCCATGCTGACTTTTGCCAGGTTGTTGCAGCAGATCAGTACACCGTCTTCGGCTGTGCTCAGGAGTGCCGGTTTGAGCAGGCTCTGGTAGTCACGCAGGAGGTCGACCGTGCCGAAGGCGCTTTTCGCCCAGGCTGGCGGGTCGAGCAGCACCAGATCGTACTGACGTTGTTCAAGTCTTGTGTAGGCTGGAAGTTTTTGCCCGCGACGGGCACTGACCGGCAAGCCTGCCAGTTGCCGAATGGCCGGGAAATAATCCGACTGGATGAATTGCATCGGCGGCAAGTGCGGGTTGAGGGCGCCGTTTTCACGGCCCACGGCCAGATTGCTCTCGGCAAAGTCCAGATTGCAGACTTCACTCGCGCCACCGGCAGCAGCGCTCAAGCCGACGCCGCAGGTGTAGGAAAACAGGTTCAATACACTTTTGCCCTTGCTGTGCGCCTTGACCCAGCCGCGTGTATTGCGCAGGTCGAGAAACAGCAGCGGGTCCTGCCCGGTATGACGGCCGCGCACCCGATATTTCAGGCCCCACTCGTGACCGATCAGGTCCTCCAGCGCGGCCTCTTGAGGCTTGTAGACCGGGTCCTGGCGGTCGATGCGCGAGTTGCCCTGCGAGCGGTCGTTATAAACCAGCAAGGTTTCCAGGCCCAACCGGGCATTGAGCAGTGCGTGCAGCCCAAGCAACGAGTCCAGATCCAGCGTGTTATGAAAGCTTTGTACCAGCAGTTGCGGGCCATAGCGGTCGATGGTCAAGCCGCTGGCACCTTCTTGGCTGCCGTGAAACAGGCGATAGCAGTCCGTCCCTTGCTGATGTAGCTCGGCCAGCAGGTTTTGACGGTTATCGAGGGCGACGCTGAGCGCCTGATTCAAGGAAGACATGCAGAGCGCCTTGGGCTGGAATTAGGCGCGGGAGTTTACCAGTTACAGGGCGAGGAGAGATTGCCGATCGCTCCCACAGGCATGAGAGCGATCGGCCAGACACCATAAATCAGCGAGCCAGCGCCAGTGCGACACCCTGACCGCCTCCAATGCAGAGCGTGGCCAGCCCTTTTTTGGCGTCGCGCTTGATCATTTCATGCAGCAGCGTCACCAGCACGCGGCAGCCAGATGCGCCGATGGGATGACCCAGGGCGATGGCGCCGCCATTGACGTTGACCTTGTTCAGATCCAGGCCCAGTTCCTTGGCAACCGATAGCGACTGCGCGGCAAACGCTTCGTTGGCTTCGATCAGGTCCAGCTCTTCCAGCGTCCAGCCTGCCTTGTCCAGGCAGCGGCGTGTCGCGCTGACCGGGCCGATGCCCATGATGGCCGGGTCTACGCCTGCATTGGCATAGCCGGCTATGCGCGCCAGCACCGGCAACCCCAGTTGTTCGGCTTTGGCAGCGCTCATCAGCATCACGGCCGCTGCGCCATCATTGATAGACGAGGCATTGCCAGCGGTGACTGTGCCGTCTTTCTTGAAGGCGGCCTTGAGCTTGCCCAGGGATTCGGCGGTGGTGCCGGCGCGTGGCTGTTCATCGGTATCGAAGCGCAGTGGGTCGCCTTTGCGCTGCGGAATCAGGATCGGGGTGATTTCATCCACGAAACGCCCGGCTTCGATGGCCGCAACGGCGTGCTGCTGGGAAGTGGCGGCGAATTCGTCTTGTGCCTGACGGCTGATTTCGTATTTGTCGGCGAGGTTTTCGGCCGTGATTCCCATGTGGTAATCGTTGAAGGCGTCCCACAGGCCATCACTGATCATGGTGTCCACCAGAGAAGCGTGGCCCATGCGCAGACCGGTGCGTGCGCCAGGCATCACGTAATTGGCCAGGCTCATGTTCTCCTGGCCACCGGCAATGATGATCTCTGCATCACCACAACGAATCGCCTGGGTTGCCAGATGCAGGGCCTTGAGGCCGGAGCCGCAGACCTTGTTCAGGGTCATGGCAGGCACGGCAAACGGCAGCCCGGCCTTGATCGCAGCCTGACGTGCAGGGTTCTGGCCTGCACCAGCGGTCAGCACCTGGCCCATGATGACTTCACCGATCTGCCCGCCATCCACACCGGTCCGGGTCAGGAGTTGGCGAATAACCGCAGCGCCCAGTTCCACAGCGGGCACGTTGGCCAGTGAGCCCTGAAAGCTGCCCACGGCAGTCCGGGTGGCGGCAACGATAACGACGTCTTGCATGGTGCTGATCCTCATTTTTATTGGGGCTGAGCCGGGTGGCGGCTCTGTGTGATCGATCGGCTCATGTTGGCACATCTACAAACCGGGGTTCCAACCGAGAACCCGGCGGTCACCTTATCCAGGCGCCATTCTTCGCTGTGCCCGATGAATGGAGCCGTTGCGCACGGCCCAGCGCAGTATCGGGGCGCTGCCATTGACTCCAGCTCGAATCATCTTGCGCCGCAGAGGGCCTTGCTCGACATCGAGCATCTCGCAGGCCCAGAGTGGAAGCAGGTCGATCCCGGCCTGCATCATCAGGGCGCCGAACGGTTTGACCAGCCAGTTGGGGGCCGGCTCGTTGAGCAACAGGCGTATCACCTCGCGGCTGCGCTCGTCGCACAGCAGTTGCCCGCGTATGTTCTCCAGATAGCTGGCAATTTCCTGGCGTGAGCCGGGTACATCACGTGCGCCCAGGCGTTCGGCGATAAGGGCTGTTTCAGCGTAGTAGGTGTCTTGATCGGCCAGTGACAACTCAGGGTTGAGATAGCGCAGATGTGCCGCGAGAAAGCTGCTGACTTCCGCTACATGCACCCAGGTCAGCAGCTCGGGATCGCTGGCGGCGTAAGGCCGGCCATCGGGCGCGGTTCCGGTGATCTGTAGATGGATGGTGCGCACCTTTTCGATCAGCCAGTTCGCATCGTGGGTGGCGCCAAAGGTTGTGCCAGCCAGGAACTGTCCGGTGCGACGCAGCCGGCCCAGCATGTCCTGTCGGAAGTTGGAGTGATCCCAGATACCGGACAATGCCAGGGGATGAAGCGCCTGCAACATCAAGGCGCTGATGCCGCCGATCAGCATGCTGGTGAAGTCGCCATGCACGCGCCAGCAAATGGCCTGCGGGCCGAACAGACCGGGATCGCCCTTGGGATTTTCCAGATCCAGTTGGCCCAATGACAATCCGGTCAGGCTGATGACCTGAGTTTCGATACGACGACGAATGAATTCCATGTGCTCTCGTTTTGAAACAACGGGCAGCTTCTACAGAGAGTAGGAGCCTTGTCGCCTGCAAGCTGCCTCCTACAAGTTTTGTATCGGCATTACAGAGCAGGAGCGAATTCATTCGCGAGAGGCCGTCACATCCGACAGATATCTGTCGTGTTCAATACCGTCATCGCAAATGAATCTGCCCCTGTTTCGATCTCGATCAGCCGCGATGACGCCCGCGGAAGTAGTTGATCAGGCCTTGAGTCGAAGCATCTTCGGCAGGGTCTTCGATACCGCCGGTCAGGCGCTGATAAACACCTTTGCCCAGCTCTTTACCCAGCTCGACGCCCCACTGGTCGAAGGCGTTGATGCCCCAGATCACGCTCTGCACGAAGACCTTGTGTTCATACATGGCCACCAGCGCACCCAGACGGCGTGGGCTGATGCGTTCAACCACCAGCGTGTTGCTCGGGCGGTTGCCCGGAATGACCTTGTGCGGCGCAATCTGCTGCACCTGATCTTCCGGCAGGCCTTTTTCACGCAGCTCGGCTTCGGCTTCGGCGCGGGTCTTGCCCAGCATCAGTGCCTGGCTTTGCGACAGGCAGTTGGCGTACAGCCACTGGTGATGGTCGGAAACCGGGTTGAAGCTGACGATCGGCACGATGAAGTCAGCCGGAATCAGTTGGGTGCCTTGGTGCAGCAACTGGTGGTAAGCGTGCTGACCATTGCAGCCGACGCCACCCCAGATGACCGGGCCGGTATCGGTGGAAACCGGAGTACCGTCCTGGCGCACGCTCTTGCCGTTGGATTCCATGTCCAGCTGTTGCAAGTGCTTGGTGATGTTACGCAGGTAGTGGTCGTAAGGCAGGATCGCGTGGCTCTGCGAGCCCCAGAAATTGCCATACCAGACGCCCAGCAGTGCCAGCAGAACCGGCATGTTCTTTTCAAAAGGCGCGCTCTGGAAGTGCTGGTCCATGGTATAGGCACCGGACAGCAATTCCTTGAAGTTGGACATGCCGATGGCCAGCGCGATAGGCAGGCCGATGGCCGACCACAGCGAGTAACGTCCGCCAACCCAGTCCCACATCGGGAAGATGTTCTCTTCACGGATACCGAAGGCCACCGCCGCAGCGTTGTTGCTCGATACCGCGATGAAGTGGCGATACAGCTCGGCCTCGGAGCCCCCTTGAGCCAGATACCAGGCGCGTGCTGCCTGAGCGTTCTTCAGGGTTTCCAGAGTGTTGAAGGATTTCGACGACACGATAAACAGCGTGGTTTCGGCGCGAATCTTCATCGACAGTTCGTGGAATTCACTGCCGTCGATATTGGCCAGGTAATGGCAGCGCACGCCTTTGTGGGCGTACGACAAGAGTGCTTCGGAGACCAGCTCCGGGCCGAGGAACGAGCCACCGATACCGATGTTCACCACGTCGGTGATGGGTTTCTCGGTGTAGCCGCGCCAGAGGCCATCGTGAATGCGCCCGACCAGTTCGGTGATCTGGTTGAGGACTTTGTGGACTTCCGGCATCACGTTGACGCCGTTGACCAGCAACTTGTCGCCAACCGGGCGGCGCAGCGCGGTATGCAGGGCCGGACGACCTTCTGAAGAGTTGACCAGTTCGCCGTCGTACTGCGCTTTGATAGCTTCTTTCAGGCCGACTTCATTGGCCAGATTGACCAGCAAATCCTGGGTTTCGCCGGTAATCAGGTTTTTCGAGTAGTCGAGAAACAGGCCGCAACTGCTGAGGGTGAATTGGCTGAAGCGTTGCGGATCTGCATTGAACGCATCGCGCATGCTGAAATCCTGCATGGCTTGGCGGTGTTGACTCAGCGCTTGCCAGGCGGGCAGAGCGGTCACATCAGAAGGATTGCGGTAGTACGCCATCGCTGCGGGTTTCCTTTAACTTGAACTGCCTTGGAGGTTGAAAAGCCAGGTCGCAAACTCGAATGCTCGGCAACGTAACGGAGACTACCCTCCGCATGCCTGTTTGTCTGCGCTCTGTCTTACCTGAGCCCGGTACTATTTCACACATGTCAGTGACCGGGCTTTTAGCTATTCGGTGTATGGATTGCTTAAGCAACCTGTACCGGTATGGCATTACTTGTATGGCTAAGTTCATTGCCCGGCGCCATATAGAGCATGCGCGGCTTGAAATTGACCAGCTCGGCGTCGGAGTACTGAGCATAGGCGCAGATGATCACACGGTCGCCGACTTTTGCCTTGTGGGCCGCTGCGCCATTGACCGAAATCATGCGCGAACCTTCTTCGCCACGGATGGCGTAGGTGGTGAAACGCTCGCCATTGTCGATGTTGTAGATCTGGATCTGTTCGTACTCGCGAATGCCGGACAGGTCCAGCCACTCGCCATCGATGGCGCATGAGCCTTCGTAGTCGAGCACGGCGTGGGTGACTTCTGCGCGGTGCAGTTTGGCTTTGAGCATCACGGTTTGCATCTTGTTGTTATTCCTTGGTCAGGTGCAGATTGTCGATCAAGCGGGTCTTGCCCAGAAAGGCTGCAGCCAGAATGACCAGGTCCCGGTCTTGTCCGGTCGCAGGACGCAGGCTGGTGGCTTCGCGCACTTCCAGATAGTCGATACGGAAACCTTCGGCTTCCAGCGTCCTTTTGCCGATGCTGGTCAGGGCATTGATGTCTTCGTTGTTGCGAATGCCGTCGGCTACCGTACTGAGCACGCGATACAGCGCAGGCGCTTTGGCGCGTTGCTCTTCGCTCAGATAACCGTTACGCGATGACAGGGCCAGGCCATCGCTGGCGCGCACGGTCGGCTCGCCAATGATCTGGATCGGCATGTTCAGATCCCGGACCAGGGCACGAATCACAGCCAGTTGCTGGAAGTCTTTTTCGCCAAACACGGCCAGATCGGGCTGCACCATGTTGAACAGCTTGCTGACGACGGTGGCGACACCATCGAAATGGCCTGGACGGCTTGCACCGCACAGCCCTTCGGAAAGGTGCGGGACGCTGACCAGCGTCTGATCAGCCATGCCGTGCGGGTACATTTCTTCGACGCTGGGCGTGAACAGCAGGTTGCAACCTGCTTCCAGAAGTTTTTCCTGATCGGCAGCCAGAGTGCGCGGGTAACTCGCCAGGTCTTCGTTGGGGCCGAACTGCAACGGGTTGACGAAGATGGTGGCTACCACGAAGTCTGCACGCTGGGATGCACGAGTGACCAGTGCCGTATGCCCGCTGTGCAGGTTGCCCATCGTGGGCGTCAAGCCGATCCGTTTACCTTCGCTGCGGGCGCGAGCAACGGCTGCGCGCAGTTCCAGTACGGTTTTTACTGTGTTCATGCCGAGAATCCGTGTTCAGTTGCCGGGAAGCTGACGTTTTTCACTGCGATGACGTAGGCCTGGATAGCGGACTGGATATCCGGCTGGCCGACCATGAAGTTCTTGACGAATTTCGGGACGCGACCGCTGATCGACAGGCCGAGCATGTCATGCAGCACCAGCACCTGGCCGTCGGTGGAGCTGCCAGCGCCTATGCCGATGACCGGGACTTTAACGGCCTGGGTGATTTCCTCGGCCAGTTCGCTCGGTACGCATTCCAGCAGGATCATGGCCGCACCGGCCTGCTCCAGAGTAATTGCGTCAGCGCGCATCTGGCGTGCCTGGGCTTCCAGGCGGCCCTGAACCTTGTAACCGCCCAGCACGTTCACAGCCTGCGGTGTCAGGCCCATGTGGGCACATACCGGAATCCCGCGTTCGGCGAGCAGGCGTATCGATTCGGCCAGCCACGCGGCACCTTCGACCTTGACCATGTGTGCGCCAGCCTGCATGAGTGCCGCGCTGTTGCTGAAGGTCTGCTCAAGGGTGGCGTTGGCCATGAACGGCAGGTCGGCGAGAATCAGCGCGCCCTGATTGCCGCGTTTGACGCAGGCAACGTGATAAGCCATTTCGGCAGTGGTAACAGGCAAGGTGCTGTCATGCCCTTGCAGGACCATGCCCAGCGAGTCGCCAACCAGCAACACTTCGACACCTGCCTGGCTGGCGGTGTGGGCGAAGGTCGCGTCGTAGCAGGTCAGCATGGTGATTTTTTCACCTTTCTGCTTGAGTGCCAGCAGCGACGTAACAGTTATATCAGGCATTTAAAGTCTCCATCAGGCGCTATGCACACTGCGGCGATTCATCTTGGAAAAGCAGGCACACCGTCGTGTCGCGGTGTTTCGCAAAGGCCTGTTTCACGCCCGTTCACCCTTGGGTTGGCGGCGGGAGGCCTATCTTCGTGAGGAGGGGGCATGAAGTCAATTGCAGGTGTTACCCGTTTTCATCATCGGTTACAGATGCGGCGTAACGGGTGACACAACAGCGTTACGCCTGAGCGGACAAACGCTCCAGACCCGCGAATGGACAGTCGGCCAATAACTGGCTCAGGGCGCGTCCGTCTGCCAGATGCAGTCGGGGGGCGAGTTCTGCCAAAGGGTAGAGCACGAAGGGCCGGGCGTGCATGTGATAGTGCGGCACTTTCAGGCGTGGCTCGTCGATAAGTCGCTCGCCGAACAGCAGGATATCCAGGTCCAGCGTGCGTGGCCCCCAGCGTTCATGGCGTTCGCGGCCTTGATCCAGCTCGATGCCTTGCAATGCATCGAGCAGCTCAAGCGGTGCCAGTGATGTATCCAGCGCTGCTACCGCATTGGTATAGCGGGGCTGGCCGGGCAGCAGGGAGTCGCTGACGTAAAAGGACGAGACGCCTGCCAGTTGGCTCTGTGGCAGTTGCGCTATTGCATCGAGGGCATGGCGCAATTGCTCGGCCGGGTCAGCAAGATTGCTGCCCAGGCCGATATAGACACGTTCGAGGTTCGACTGCTTACTCACCCGACGCCTCGGCGTCTGAGCGCTTGCGTTTGGCGCCGCTGCTGCGACGACGCTTGCGTGGACCGGTGCCGGCCGCTTCAGGCTTGTTGCTCAGGTCACGAATCATGTCGCGGCGTTCGCTGTCGTTGCTGTCCTGATAATCGGTCCACCACTCGCCCAGGCCGTCGGTCTGCTCGCCAGCGGTTTCGCGCAGCAGCAGGAAGTCGTAACCGGCACGGAAGCGCGGGTTGTCGAGCAGCAGGTCGGCGCGCTTGCCGGAACGGCGCGGCAGACGTTCCTGCATGTCCCAGATCTCGCGGATCGGCATGGTGAAACGCTTGGGGATCGCGATGCGCTGGCATTGCTCGATGATCAACTCGTGGGCGGCTTCCTGCATGGCAGCAATCGGCGGCATGCCGCGCTCTTGCAGGCGCAGTACCTTGGCTGGCAGTGCCGGCCAGAGCAGGGCAGCGAACAGGAATGCCGGAGTGACCGGCTTGTTCTGCTTGATGCGCAGGTCGGTGTTGATCAATGCCTGGCTGATCAGGGTGTGGGTGTAGGTCGGGTTGTATTCCAGGGCCTTGGAGCTGGCCGGGAACAGTGGCTCGAACAGCTCCAGGTCCACCAGCATTTCAAAGGTGGGCTCGGCGTGGCCGGACAGGAACAGCTTGAGCACTTCTTCGAACAGACGGGCCGACGGGATATCACGCAGCATCGGGGCCAGCGGGCGAATCGGCAGGGTGCTGTGTTTTTCGATGCCGAAATCCAGCTTGGCCGCGAAGCGCACGGCCCGCAGCATGCGTACCGGGTCTTCCTTGTAGCGTTGCTCCGGGTCGCCAATCAGGCGGATCAGGCGGTTGCGAATATCGTGTACGCCGTTGGCGTAATCGAGAACCCGCTCGCTGACCGGATCGTAATACAGCGCGTTGATTGTGAAGTCACGGCGCTGGGCGTCTTCTTCCAGCGTGCCATAGACGTTGTCACGCAGGATGCGGCCGCTTTCATTGCGCGAGGACTGGTTGCTGTCCTCTTCGTCCTCATCCTGAGGATGATTGGCACGAAAGGTCGCGACTTCGATGATTTCCCGGCCAAAATGGATATGGACCAGCTTGAAGCGGCGGCCGATGATCCGGGCGTTACGGAATTCTGCACGTACCTGCTCGGGAGTGGCGCTGGTCGCCACGTCGAAGTCCTTTGGCTCGATATTGAGCATCAGGTCGCGTACACAACCGCCGACCAGATAGGCCTGGTAGCCAGCGTTTTGCAGGCGTTCGACGATATTGACGGCATGACGGCTGAACTGGCTGCGTTGCAGCGAGTGCTGGCTGCTATTGAGCACTTCAGGCGTGGTGCGCGTGTGTTGCTGCGGTTTACGCAGTGGGGAACGGAATGACTGGAACAGCTTCTTCAGCATGGGATGCACTGTTTGAAGGAATATTCGGCCAAAATGAAGAATGGCCGCACGATGGGCGGGGATTCTAGCATTTAGTCGGGGGATGGTGTAGGACGCTGCGCATCGGCATCAAGAGGAAGGGATGTAAAAGCTCTGGAAGCTACTGGGGGAGCCGAAGCTCCCCCAAAGTGCGTGCTCTTTATTTTTATTGTCTTTTTGGGCTTCTTGTTTTTGTTGAGTGCCCATTCACAGGGTTTCGCCTGTGAAATCTCCCAATCGGGAGTCAAGAGCAAACGGATTGCTTTGGTCGCTGCGTTGCAATGATCATTCGATCCAACCAGTTCAGGCGCTACCTAAGGGTAGTTTTTATTGTTCTCGGCCTGGTTGCGGGGCAAGCCCCAAATACAACTCCTCTCCAAAAGAATCAGTTAGCTGCGCCTCCGCCGTGTTGTTCTTGTTATGCGTGAGTCGATTCGTCTTATTTTTATTATGGGTGTCGTACTGCTTGTTGTTCTTCTTGTACTAAGCATATAGCAGAAGGTGTGCCAACTTTTGCGAACCCAGTAAAACCGGGGCTTTGCGGGTATCCGGCTTTTGGGTCAGGTACAAAAAAGCCGGGCTTCGTTACCGTAAGACCCGGCTTTTGTTACGGAGGAGGTACGAAGGTAACAGTTTTGTTAACTGACCTGCGCACCCCGACGCAGAGCCTTCTCAGGTTTCGTTGGCGACCCCTTTGCGGCGTGGAATGCCCAGGCGCTGGCGGCGTTCCCACAGGCATTTGCGGCTGACGCCCAGTTTGCGCGCCAGTTCGGTCTCGGTCATGTGGTCCTGATGCTCCAGAACGAAATGCTGGAAGTAGTCTTCCAGTGAGAGGTCTTCGGTAGGCTCGTTGTTGGTCGAGTTCGCGGAAGCGCTCAGTGGGGCCAGCCCCATGTATTCGTCTTCGTCCAGGCCGTCCAGTTCGATATCGATGCCCAGCAGGTCGGCAGAGATTTCCGGGCTTTCGCACAGGATCACCGAACGTTCCACTGCGTTTTCCAGTTCCCGCACGTTACCCGGCCAACTGTAATGACGGATCGCCTGTTCAGCGTCGGGGGCAAACTTCAGGTCGTTGCGACCGGCCTTGGCGCTCTGGCGTACCAGAAAGGCGCGGGCGATTTCGAGTACATCGTTACCGCGTTCGCGCAGTGCCGGCAGTTTCAGCGCAATCACGTGCAAGCGGTAATAAAGGTCTTCACGGAACTCGCCATTCTTGGCCAAGGTCTTGAGGTCCCGGTGGGTTGCGGCGATCAGGCGAACATCGACCTTCTGCGATTGCACGGAGCCCACGCGACGAATCTCGCCTTCCTGCAGTACCCGCAAGAGTCGGGCCTGCGCTTCCAGAGGCAGTTCGCCGATTTCATCGAGAAACAGGGTCCCGCCATCGGCGGCTTCCACCAGGCCTGCGCGACCTGCGCTGGCTCCGGTGAAGGCACCTTTTTCATGGCCGAAGAGTTCGGACTCGATCAGGGATTCGGGAATCGCTGCGCAGTTCACGGAGATCATCGGTGCCTTGGCGCGGCGCGAAAGATTGTGCAGGGCGCGGGCGACCAGTTCCTTGCCGGTACCGGACTCGCCCTGGACCAGAACGTTGGAGTCGGTCGGCGCGACTTTACGGATCTTGCTGTAAAGATCGAGCATGGGCGGGCAGGAGCCGATGATGCCGATTTCGCCGTTGTGCGTGGCGCCCTTGTCGGCACCATTGGCTTTGGCGGGGGCACTGCGTTCTGCCTGCTGGCTTGAGCTGGTCTGGCGATCACGCAGGATACGTGCGACAGCCTGGAGCATTTCATCGTGGTCGAAGGGTTTGGCGATGTAATCCACTGCGCCCATTTTCATGGAATCAACGGCCGAGCGCAGGCTGGCATAGCTGGTCATGATAAGGACAGGCTTACCTTCGCCAAGCTTGATCAGTTCGGTGCCAGGAGCCCCAGGCAGTCGCAGGTCGCTGACGATCAGGTCAAACGACGAAATATTGAAACGCTCCTGAGCCTCGGGTACCGATCCTGCTTCGCTGACTTCGTACTGGTTGCGCTCAAGCAGACGACGCAGGGCAGAGCGGATAATGGTTTCGTCTTCGACGATCAAAATATGCGGCATCGATTCAGTTCTCTCGACGGTCTCAGTTCACGGCGGACGTCGCTTCGACATGGCGCGGCAAGGTTACCCTGATACGGGTGCCTCGTTGCTGCTCGGGGTCAGCCGGGCTGTCGATGGTGATTTGTCCATAATGCTCTTCAACGATGGAATAGACCAGTGCAAGACCTAGCCCGGTTCCTTCTCCCGGTTCCTTGGTCGTGAAGAATGGTTCAAACAATCGATCCATGATTGCCTTCGGAATTCCACTGCCTTCGTCTTCGACGATCAGATCTACAGTGTGTTCGGATGCTTCGCTCTTGACCCTGACAGCGCTGCCGGACGGCGAGGCGTCGCGGGCGTTGGAGAGCAGATTGATCAACACCTGTGCCAGCCGTTGCGGGTCGCCATCGACCTTGTGCTGAGGGTTGCACAGGTTATAGAACTGGACTTCGAAATTGCGGCGGTTCAGTGCCAGCAGACCAATGGCATCCTGAGCGACCTCGGCCAGACAGACGGCTTCGTCGTTATGCTGATGAGCGCCTGCGTGGGCGAAGCTCATCAAGGATTGCACGATGCGCGAGACACGCTTGGTCTGCTCAAGGATCTGACTGCTGATTTCCTTGATTTCACCGTCTTCCTCGCGCTCTTCGCGCAGGTTCTGCGCAAGGCAGGCGATGCCGGTGATCGGGTTGCCGATCTCATGGGCAACGCCGGCCGCCAGACGCCCGATACTTGCCAGTCGTTCCGAGTGGACCAGCTTGTCTTCCAGCATCTGGGTTTCGGTCAGGTCTTCGACCAGCACCACCAGGCCGCTGCTGCCGGGGGCCAGCGGCTCGTCGATAGCGGCCTTGTGCAGGTTGAGCCAGCGGGTCTGTCCGTCCAGAGCGAGCTTCTGCTTGTGCAAGTGCTCGTCCGGTACATTGATAAAGCCTGTCAGCAGGCCTTTCCATGGTTCTGTGATGGTTTCCAGGCGCGAGCCCACCACGCGCTGAGCGGCAATGCCGGTCAGCTCTTCCATGGCCCGGTTCCACATGAGGATTTCCTGATCCTTGGCCAGCGAGCAGACCCCCATGGGCAGTTCCTGAAGAGTCTGACGGTGATAGCGGCGCAAGGCATCGAGTTCGGCGGCAAGGCCGGTCAGGCGCGAGTGATAGTCCTCAAGGCGGCTCTCGATGAAGTGAATGTCTTCAGTGACGTATTTCTCGCTGCCGGACTTGTAGGGCAGGAAGGTTTCCACCATGTCCTGGGCCACGCTTGGCCCCATCAGGCCGGACAGGTTGGCCTCGATTCGGTCGCGCAGACGGCGCAGGGCATAAGGTCGGCGCTCGTCAAACGGCAGATACAGATCGCGCAGCGCCTGCTCGACTTCCTTCTGCGCAGCCTTGGCACCCAGCGGCTTGGCCAGTTGCGTGGCGAATTCCTGTGGCGACACTGCATACAGCTCGCGGCGCTGCGGGCGACGTACATTGTCGACGGCACAGGCCTCGGCAGCACTGACTTCTTCGGGACTAGCATTGGTGAACAGAGAAATCAGAGTGAACAGCAGTACGTTGGCTGCCAGCGAGGCGATGGCCGCCATGTGCCAGCTTGTGTCATCCAGCACGTAGATCATGTTCAGCAGCGGAATATAGAAACCCTGCAGGTTACCGATCAGCGGTAACAGCATGCCCACAACCCAGACAGCCGTTCCGGCAAGCAGGCCTGCGATGAAACCGCGCCGGTTGGCGGTTGGCCAATACAGCACCGACAGCACACCGGGGAGAAATTGCAGGGTCGCAACGAAGGCGACGATGCCCAGGTTGGCCAGGTCCTGTTGCGCACCAAGCATCAGGTAGAAGCAATAGCCTGCGGTGATGATCGCCACGATCAGGCCGCGCCGGGTCCATTTCAGCCAGCGATAGATATTGCCTTCGGCCGGAGGCTGATAAAGCGGCAGCACCAGATGGTTGAGCGCCATACCCGAAAGCGCCAGGGTGGTGACGATAATCAGGCCGCTGGCAGCCGCCAGCCCGCCCACATACGCCAGCAAGGCCAGCGGTTTGCTGTTGGCGGCGATGCCGATCCCCAGGGTGAAATATTCAGGGCTGGTGGTGGCGCCCAGCTTGAGCCCGGCCCACAGAATCAGTGGCACAGCCAGACTGATCAGCAGCAGGAACAGCGGCAACCCCCAGCTGGCGCTGACCAGCGAACGCGGGTTGAGGTTTTCGGTGAAGGTCATGTGATACATGTGCGGCATCACGATGGCCGAAGCGAAAAACACTAACAGCAATGTGCGCCATGGACCTTCCTGCAACGGCGTATGCAACGAGGCCAGAGCCGTCTGGTTTTGCAGCAGCCAAAGCTCCAGGTTCTGCGGGCCGTCGAATACGCCATACAAGGCATAAAGCCCGACGCCGCCCAGGGCTATCAGCTTGATCAGTGACTCGAAAGCAACGGCGAACACCAGCCCTTCATGTTTTTCCCGCGTTGCGATATGCCGTGAGCCGAAGAAGATGGTGAAAAGCGTGATCAACGCACAGAACGCTACGGCGACCCGATCCTGTACCGGCTCACGGGTCAGGATGCTGATGGAATCGGCCACGGCCTGGATCTGCAATGCCAGAAGCGGCAGCACGCCAATCAGCATGAAAACCGTGGTCAGCGCGCCAGCCCAGGTGCTTCTGAAACGAAAGGCAAACAGGTCGGCCAGGGACGAAAGCTGGTAGGTGCGGGTGATCTTGAGAATGGGGTAAAGCAACACCGGGGCCAGCAGAAATGCCCCGGAAACCCCGAGGTAGCTGGACAGGAAGCCATAGCCATACTGATACGCCAGGCCGACAGAACCATAGAACGCCCATGCACTGGCATACACGCCCAGCGACAAGGTGTAGGTCAGGGGGTGACGAATGATCCAGCGTGGAATGACGCCACGTTCACTGATCCAGGCAATGCCGAACAGGAACAGCAGATATCCGGCGCTGACCAGCAGCATCTGCGTCAGGCTAAAGCTCATCGGCATCTCGCTGGCTCTGAAGAATGAAGGTCACCACAATCAGGATCAGCCACAGCATATAGGGGCGATACCAGGCACCTGTCGCGTCGATCCACCAGTCCATGATGGCCGGGGAGAAGAGGTAGATGCCTACTACCAGGAGTAAGACCAGCCGGTAAATATACATAGGGTCTCCCTAGTAAGGAGCGGCATGGTAACGGATGCCGTACAACCTGCAAGTCTACTTATGTACGAGTTTTCCGCGACCGCTCTAGCTCAGTCTATTCGGGCTTCCTCAATTGTGCTCGTGCGCGGTATTGCCGCTGCATCCCAGTGCGCGATGCCCCAGTCGAGCACTTCACGGGCGCTGCCGTAGACCAGGTCGCTGGTCGTGGGCTGGCCGAGCGCTCGTAATGCCCGCAGCAATAAAGGTGTCGCCTGATCGGCGGGCAGTGGTGGCGAGCGATAGGATTTGCCCAGCTTGTGGCCATCGGGCTGAGTGATCAGCGGCACATGCAGGTAACGCGGCTGCGGCAGCCCCAGCAACTCCTGAAGGTAGAGCTGGCGAGGCGTTGAGTCCAGCAAGTCGGCACCGCGCACGATATCGGTAACGCCCTGCCAGGCATCATCGATCACCACGGCCAGTTGATAGGCATACAGGCCGTCGCGCCGTCGAATGACAAAGTCCCCGGATTCGCGGCCCAGATGCTGCTTGAAGGCACCCTGCACCCGATCGATGAAGCGGTACTCCAGCTCCGGTACGCGGATACGTATCGCGGCATCTTCGGTTGCATGCCCGGCGTTGCGGCAAAAACCGGGGTAGATGCCCTCGAAACCTTCCAGTTGTTTGCGCGAACAGGTGCAGGCATAGGCCAGGCCGTGACTGAACCAGCGATTCAGGACTTCGGCATAGGCATCATGGCGCAGGCTCTGGCGGACCCGTTCACCATCCCATTCAAAGCCGTAGCGCTCAAGGGTGTCGAGAATCGCAGCTTGCGCCCCGGCGACCTCCCGAGGCGGGTCCAGGTCTTCCATGCGCATCAGCCATTTGCCGCCTGCGGCACGGGCATCGAGATAGGACGCGAGCGCTGCGACCAATGAGCCGAAGTGCAGGTAACCGCTTGGAGTTGGCGCAAAGCGTCCGATGTAAACCGGGTTTTTCATGGTTGCATCCAAACCAGGGAGTGGACTCATGAAACCAAAAAAGACGCCGAAGCGTCTTTTTGTTCAAGGTGTCGTCAGATCACTTGCCGACCTGTTTTTCCTTGATTTCTGCCAGTGTCTTGCAGTCGATGCAAAGGTCGGCAGTCGGGCGTGCTTCAAGGCGACGAAGGCCGATTTCCACACCGCAGGATTCACACCAGCCGTATTCTTCGTCCAGGATCAGTTGCAGCGTCTTGTCGATCTTCTTGATCAGCTTGCGCTCACGATCACGGGCACGAAGTTCCAGGCTGAATTCTTCTTCCTGACTGGCACGGTCTGCTGGGTCGGGGAAGTTTGCAGCTTCGTCCTTCATGTGGTCTACCGTGCGGTCGACCTCTTGCATCAGATCCTGTTTCCACTTGTTCAGGATCTTGGTGAAGTGCGCGCGCATGGGCTCGCCCATATACTCTTCACCCGCTTTTTCCACGTAGGGTTCAAAGCCGCTGATTAGATGATTCTGTTGCTTTTCTGGGGTGGGCATGTATGGACCGCCTCTCACTCTTCTAATCTATTGCGCAGGATTGTTCCATCACCGACCCCTGTCGGCCCTGCAGCTGCAAGCGGGCGAACTTACCAGATCAAATCGTGGTGCGCTACTCCCGGTTGTCGAGCATCGTCTCGCTTCTCTACAGAACAGGACGCTTGTAACGCAAGCACACAGTCATCAAGGCGTGCAGCTGTCCCGGTCTTTTTATTTTCTGTTCAACAAGTACTGGCGTTTCATGATTTAAAGTACGGCACGGCAAACGCTTGGTTAGAATCTAGCCGAATGGTCATGACCGTTATGTTTCTGATTCGTGTTTCATTTAAGGAAGAAAAATGGCCCAGCCTTACAGTGAGCGTAGTCGCGCCATCGAACCTTTTCATGTCATGGCGCTTTTGGCGCGGGCCAATGAGTTGCAGGCGGCGGGCCACGATGTCATTCATCTGGAGATCGGAGAGCCCGATTTCACCACGGCAGAGCCCATCATTGCGGCCGGGCAGGCGGCGCTTGCAGCGGGTAAAACCCGGTACACCGCCGCACGCGGCCTGCCGGAGTTGCGCCAGGCTATCGCCGGTTTCTACGCTCAGCGCTATCGACTGGATATCGACCCGGAGCGAATTCTTGTCACGCCCGGCGGTTCAGGTGCATTGCTGCTGGCCAGCAGTCTTCTGGTCGATCCCGGCAAACACTGGTTGCTGGCCGATCCGGGTTATCCGTGCAATCGGCATTTTCTGCGTCTGGTGGAAGGCGCCGCGCAACTGGTGCCGGTCGGGCCGCAAGAGCGTTACCAATTGACGCCAGAACTGGTAGCGCAGCACTGGAATCAAGACAGCGTCGGTGCCTTGGTCGCATCCCCGGCCAACCCGACAGGCACGCTTCTGCATGTGGATGAGCTGGCCGCGTTGTCGCAGACGCTCAAGGCGCGCAACGGTCATCTGGTCGTGGATGAGATCTATCACGGACTGACTTACGGCGTTGATGCGAGCAGCGTGCTGGAAGTCGATAACGATGCGTTCGTCCTCAATAGTTTTTCAAAGTATTTCGGCATGACGGGCTGGCGTCTGGGGTGGCTGGTGGCGCCTCCCGAAGCCGTTGCCGATCTGGAGAAGCTGGCGCAGAACCTCTACATCAGCGCTCCGAGCATGGCCCAATATGCCGCGCTGGCCTGTTTCGAGCCGCAGACCATCGAGATTTTCGAGCAGCGCCGCGCCGAATTCGGCCGCCGTCGCGACTTCCTGCTGCCTGCCTTGCGCGAGCTGGGTTTCGGTATTGCGGTCGAGCCGCAAGGGGCTTTCTATCTGTATGCCGATATCAGCGCCTTCGGTGGCGATGCCTTTGAGTTTTGTCGGCACTTCCTTGAAACCGAGCACGTCGCGTTCACGCCTGGGCTGGATTTCGGACGCTTTCAGGCGGGGCATCATGTGCGTTTTGCTTATACCCAAAGCCTGCCAAGGCTTGAAGAGGCGGTCGAGCGGATTGCCCGTGGCTTGCGGAGCTGGAAAAGCTGATGCGTTTCTCTCCTGAACTTGAGCAAGGTCGCTTGCTGATTCGCTACAAACGCTTCCTGGCTGACATCGAGACCGATAGCGGCGAGTTGCTGACCATTCATTGCCCCAATACCGGCTCGATGCTCAATTGCATGCTGCCGGGAGGACGAGTCTGGTTCAGTCGCTCCAATGATCCCAAGCGCAAGCTGCCCGGGACCTGGGAGATCAGCGAAACGCCTCAGGGACGCATTGCCTGCATCAATACCGGGCGCGCCAATACGCTGGTCGAGGAAGCACTGCGCGCCGGGGTTATCAGCGAACTCAATGGCTTTACGGCACTCAAGCGCGAGGTGGCTTACGGGCAGGAAAAAAGCCGGGTGGATTTTCGCCTCGAATACCCCGAAGGCTATGCCTATGTGGAGGTCAAGAGCGTCACGCTGGGCTTTGATGATTCAACTGTTGCGGCCTTTCCCGACGCGGTCACTCAGCGTGGTGCCCGGCATTTGCGTGAGCTGGCGGCACTGGCTCGCGATGGCGTGCGTGCCGTCTTGCTGTATTGCGTGAACCTCAGCGGCATAGATGCGGTTCGCCCGGCAGAGGAAATCGATCCGGCTTATGCTGCTGCGCTGCGTGAAGCTGTAGCGGCGGGTGTCGAGGTGTTGGCTTATGGGGTTCAACTGACGCCGGAAGAGGTACGCATCGACAGGCGTTTGCAGGTTCAGGGTTTGAGCTGAACTATTGCTCCTCATCCGGCAGCATGACCCAGATCCCTTCGGCGTCCTCCCGGCAGGCAATGGCGCTCAGCGATTGTCCTTCGCAAGGCCCCGCAACACATTCGCCATTCTCGACAAGAAACAGTGCGCCATGGCTGGCGCACTGGATCAGGCTGGCGCTGTCATCCAGAAACCGGTCCGCCTCCCACTCCAGCGCAATGCCGCGATGGGGGCAACGATTCCTGTAGACGAACACTTGACCCTGGCGACGTACTGCCAGCAGCTTCAGCCCACCACTTTCGAACCCGCGGCTTTCTGCCTCGGGAAGATCGGCTGCGGCACATAGACGCTTCATGAGGTTTTCCATTCGGTCTGATGTTCAAACGCAAACTATCAATCAGCCGGGCCAGCGTTCGGATTGGTGACTACAGGGATGGGATTGTATATCACTGTACGGTTTTTCATTACGAGCACTCTTGTGGAGTACTCGTAATGAGAAATGATCTATCAGCCACTAAACGGATGACAGTTTAGACTCCCAGCGGATGGAGTTGAGAATAGATGTTTCGAGAATGGTAGAAGGGCTCCAGCCAAGCAGTTCGCGCGCTAGCTTGCTGGATGCATAGCCACCAATGATATCTCCTGAACGACGACCAACCAGTTCCACGATCAGGTCGGATGTCGTAGCTTTTGTGAAAACAGAGACAAACTCTTTGACTGTGACACCTTGCTCCGAGCCCAGGTTTATGATGGGAAGACCAAAGGTATTGAGTGGAACAGACAAGTTATCTTTGCCAAATACTTCGGCTGCCAGAACGTGCGCGTCCGCAAGGTCGCGTACGTCCACGAAGTCTCTAATGGTCGAGCCATCACGAGTATCCCAGTCGACACCATTGAGCTGAAACGGCTTATTGAGGGTTGCACATTGGATCAACGAGTTCAAAAGGCTGCTCTTGTTGCTCCCCCGGAAACCCGTTCTTAGTTCTTTGTCGCTTCCAATCGGGTTGAAATACCTGAAGATGACGAACTGAAAGTCTCTTGCTCTCGCAATGTCACTGAGAGCGAGTTCCAGGAAGTATTTGGACCGGGCATAAGGGCTGGTTGGGTTGGGGGTTGCATTTTCATCGAAGCTATAAGCAACTTCTGAGTTGTACAACGAAGCTGTACCGCTGAGTATCAGCTTTTTAACACCGAGGTCAATCAAGTGATTAACCATGGCAACGGATTTCGAGAAGTTATTGGTGTAGTACAGTTCTGGTTCCAGGGTCGACTCGGACACATCAATCTTGGCCGCACAGTGAATAACCAATTGTATTTCAGGGTGCGCTTCAACGATGGCTGTCAGCAGCGTTTTGTCTGCAATGTCACCTTGATAGTAGTCAAAAGAGGTAAATGTCTCATGAGCCTGAGCAGGTTGTTCATCGAGAATGATCGGGTGATAGCCGGCATCAGCCAACGCAAAGGCAATGGTATTGCCAATATATCCAGCGCCGCCAGTAACAAGAATTTTCATTTAGAACTTCCAAACAAACTTAACATTGTGTTGGTTGCATTTTTTAGTTGATCTGTCGGGCAGGAGAAGTTTAATCTTATCCAGCCGGGGGACCCAAACTCATGGCCGTCCGATACTGCAATGCCCCTGTGTAAAAGCTTCTCGAAAATGTTGTCACCTGCTTCTCTAGCATCAATCCACGCGAGATATGTCGCATCTGAAGGGCTATACCGTAGCGATGTGTGCAGCAAATCGTTGCGCAGTATAGCTTGGTTTTCCTTCAGGTGCACGACAAGCTTGTCAAGCCATTTTGCACAATGAAGATAAGCGTGCTCTAGCGCCACGAGTCCCAATGCGTTGATTCCCGTAGAGTAAAACTCTTTAGTCGATATAAACTTTTCCCGAAGTGACCGCGACGGAATCACTGCATAGGCTACGGATATACCCGCCAGATTGAACGTTTTACTGGGGGACAAGATTGTTATGGATCTATTCTCCAGGCCCTTTACTGAGCCCGCCGGGATATGGTAGCGCTCCCCGAGAATGAAATCTGCATGAGCTTCGTCAGAAATGATGACCGTGTCCAGATCCTGAATGCAGTTAGCCATGGCTTCTAATTGTTCCCGGCTGGACACGATTCCGGTCGGATTCGTAGGGTTACATAAAACCACTGCTGATGGTCGGGCACGTTTTATCTCAAGAAAATCGTTAGCGTAAAATGGCGTGCCTGCCATGGCTGGATTTATGATCCTGGATTCAACGTCGAAACCACTGCTTAGATTCAGCAGCTTGCTGTAATTAGGCCGTTGAAAGAAAAGAGGGCCTTTCTCGCAGACACTTTTAACGCCGGTCCTTACACCAGACATGGTATTTGGGACGATAACAATCCACTCACGATCAATATCCCACTGGTAACGGGTTTTGCACCAGTGTTGAATGGCGTCGTATAAAGTATCCGGTGTGTTGGGGTAGGAAAAGTGCCCTTCTGCAACTCTATCCTTTATTGCGGATAGTACAGGCTCAGGTGTTGCAAAAGACATGTCGGCGACCCAGTGCGGCTGGGCTTCCGGGTATTTGGCAAGTGCTAAAGTGTGCTTCGCCTGACGATGGATAACACGTAATTCATTCATCTGAAAAGCTCGCACATTGAAGTGAAATCCAGATCGTTGTAGTGCTGGGCTCCGTCTTTCTCCAGTAGGGAAAGTAAGTGTTTGGATAAGTCCAGGTTGTAATCTCTGAATTCATCCAAGGCGTATCGTATATCTTTTGTTGCGTATTTTAGTTTGCAGTGAACATCGTCATACTGTTGAGACAGGCTTTGATGAAGTTTCTGTCTGGCGATGGTATTCATCCAGAATCCTTCATGGGAGGTGAGGATTTCGGATATTAACTCCGCTTGGGGCAAAGAGCGCATGATTTGAAGCATTTGCCCCATCAGGCCAAGAGAGGTGAGCCCCCAGAGGTTATAAAATAATTTGAACTGTGTCGGGGTGCCGATATTCTGGAAGTTGTATATTTTTGAAGAAGTGCTTTTAAGAAAGACATCGTGTTCGGGTGACGCAATGTCCGAGGCTGCAAAGTAAATAAGGCTTCCATTTAAGGCGCCTGTTTTACTGCCCGTAAAAGGGGCTTCGATAAAGGTAAAGTGTTCACGACAGAAGTCGGCATTTATGTTTTTGATCGTTTCACATGTCAGTGTGGATATTTCAATAAATACGGTCTTGTGTGCCTTGCTAGCCACCGCTGAAATTAAAATATCGTCCCATACTGTTTTTGCAGTTTCTGCATCAGGCAGGCAGGAGACGACGTAGTCATACAGTGAAAGGTCGCAGGTGTTTAAATTCCCCTCTTCCCTGTGGTGATGACTGACCTTCCACGCGCAGCTGTCCAGATGTTTGCCCAGCGATGTCGTGATGATTCCTTTTCCGATAAAGAGGACTTTAGACATAGCTGGCACCCAGCACGGTGAAGGAGTCGGAAATCATCCCGACTTTGTAGGGGCTCAGTGGCGTAATTCCGCACTGCTCGAGAAATGGAAAATCCACAGCCAGGGATGTGCATTTTGAAATGGGTGAGGCGATGTGATCTGTAATGTCGATCACCGATAGCCCTTTGGCTTCAAAGTCAGGGGTCCGATAGTGTCGATAGGTCAGATGCGGGAGGAGGGATATCTCTTCGATTTCCGAGGGGGACATATCGAATTGAATGAAATTGTCGACCCCTTCCATATGGAAATGACTGAGTGAATTACCAAATTTAACCTCCCCGATGTGTTTTGCATATCCGAGAAAGGCACCTCTTGTAATAGAGTGGGGGGCATCAACAATGGCCAGTATCGGGTAATAGTACAGCACAGAGTTTAGCGCAATCATCACTTTCATAATGACTTCATGGCTGACGATGAAATCGTTGTCGCTATAACAGGTTGAGTGCATTTTTGAAATCGTCAAGAGCATTCTTTGACTGATCGTTGCTTCCTTCGGTAAAAAAGAAAGAGCGTCGGAAATTTTAAGAGATAGACGTTCATGGCAAAAGGCTGCGTCAAATTGGATGTGTAGGTTTTCACACTTGAACTTCCATGGCGCTATCATTTAAAGAGTCCTTGTTGTAGTTGAATCAATGCGGGAATTAATGTTTTTAGGGGCGAGGGCTAATCATTCGTGTCATGATTTTAGCGGGAAGGCCTCAGGTGCTTGAGACATGGCAGAAAAAGTAGTGCGGTGGCGCTGCATGTTAGAAATACCAGCTCTATACCGCCGGATTTATATAGAAGAGGCCCCAGCAGATACCCGGTAGTCATTCCCGTAAATGTATATAGACCACGTATGCCGTTGAGCCTGGCTGTCAAACCATGAGGGATCGTGCGTTGAAACTGGTTGTGAGATCTTAAAAACATGATTTGAAAGGAAAAGCCGATCAGGAATGAGAGTGTGCTGATAAGCAATTTCGACTCTGCCAGGATGAAAGCAAGCTCTGAAAGTGCGATGATCGTAATGAGGATGCTGTATCGTTTGAAACGCTCGCCAAAAAAACGCTCAAACAGTATGTTGGCTATAATAAGGCCGACCATTTGCGACAATATGATATGCGCATAAAGTCGGTCTGGTTGATCTGAAATGCTTTTGCAGTATATAAGTAGAGTGCTGATGAATAAGCCGGAAAGTAGCATTCCAATAAATATGAAGTTGTTTGCGAAACCCAGTTCTCTGGATTCGGCCCGGTCGGGGGGGGCTGATTTTGAGGTTTTTGAGATCAAGGAAGTGGATGTGGACGACGTGCAGGCGCTAAAAACGATGCAGATCGATAGCATGACAATGGCGAAACTCAGATAGTTGCCGGGAGCAATAAGGGTCAGGCACAGGGGGGCAATGGCCATGGCAACTGTTATTGAAAGTTGCATACGGGTATGGGCGCGCGAGAGTTCGCTTTTAATAACTTCGCTATTTATTACTGAGAGACGACGAAGGTTTATAATGCGAAGCGCTGCGCCGATGCAGAACATCAGGAAACACCCCCATCCCAGCGCTCGGGTATAGCCAAACATGAAAAAGGACAAGACCGCTACAGCGCCAAGAAAGCCCATAAGCCCCAGGAAATATCTTCTGTTGTAGGCGTCGACATAAGGAGCAATGACGACGCTTGTAAAGACAGTCGATGCCGCCATTGCACTGAGAAATAATGACATCTCAATGCTGCTCAACCCTAGGTGATCGACAATCAGAGGAATGGATGCTTGGGTAAAACGTTCCGTGAGGGAAATGCCAAAGCACAGTAATATAATGACGTGGTTTTTTAAGGTATTCATCACTAGGCTCCTTTGACCAGGTACTGGTATCGCCCAGGTGAAAAGGCGTTTTATAAAAATTGTGCTTTGGGAGGGGCACATGTTTTATGATGAGGTGTTTATCATTCGGTATAAACACCACACCATTGTGGGGTTGAATTGAGCTTTGATACAGGCACGGTCAGACTCTTCATTTGTGAGGCAAGTGCTTGCGATCACTGCGGATGCTTTTCCTTGGGCAAATAACTGGTAGGCCTCCACCTTCGATCTGGTGTAGTTGACATGTTCGTATCTTTCTAGCTCAGGTACCAATGATGATGTCGAGGGGTGAATGGCGATTGAATGATAGGATTTATGGAGTAGAACCATTGGCATTGTTTTTTCAAACCAGACCTTTTCAAGTTCAATCGTCCCAATATTTTCAAAGTGGAAGTCCACCCAGGAGAATGGCTTGCCGTCGCGGTTTTCTCTGAAGCCTGCGGGCACTAAAAGTTTTGTGCCATGAGTTTTTGCATGTTCAACCGCTGCGTGGAAAGTGTCATGTAATGACACACGGGCTCCAAGCTGTTCAGCTTGCTTGTGTGAATCGGTTCCGACTGGACCCAATGTGGCGATTGTCTCACACATTTAGGCTGCCCTTATAAATAGAGCGTCTGATCTTTTCAGCTTGTTGTTTTCTAAAAACACGGCCTCGATGATGTGCGCTGAGCACGTTTCCTTGTCGGATAAATAGAGTTTCGTCGACGTCAGAACACTGGCTGCCTTGACTATCAGTGGGCACTGTATTACCAGTTTTTCCAAGTGCTCCGCTGCACGCTGCAGTGGCTCATCTGGTAATTCTCTATTGATGATGCTGTGGACAAGCACTTCGTCAACGTTCGTAAAGTTATGTTGCTTCACTTCACTTTCATAAATGAAGCTTCTTTTATCTGAATGGTCCGCCAGGTAAAGCAGTTTCAAACAGGTTATCGCGACCTTGCTGTACAGTCGTCTTTTCAAGGCGGGTGTCGAATGGCGTAAGTTTGAGGTGTAGTAAGCCAGCGGTTGGAGTTGATAGGCTATGAATTCTGCCGCGTTTACGTCGTCGAAAAGTGGTTGTGATAAATGAAGGTCGTTGATTATAAGTGAGTCAAATGCAATGGACAGGACGGCATTCGATGGATGATTTAAAGCCTCCGAACTCATTAAAATTAGCGACGTGGACTCGCTGCATTTTTCTTTGCATGACAATGCCGCTGCAATATCGCTGGGGGCCAGGATGCAAAGTATGTCTGTATCAGAATTGTAATCATAGGGGCTTGAGTTGCTGCGTAACTCGCCTCTCGCAGTTGACCCCGTTAATGCCAGTGTGTAAGGAATTCTGGACTCCTTTAAGCTGTCGACAAAACTCTTGATTTCAACCAGGTTGTACATGTATTGATTTCCCTATTCTTCAATATCCTCGCAAGAAAACTCGGTTTTAAGGCAAGGGTATTTTTTAAAGATTTCCACTCTTCAAGGCTGGTCCGTTGAGTGTCAGCCAAAGGCCCCGGTTACCATATTGTTGAACATGGTGTAGGCGGATTGCACCTCGCTGATGTATTGATCTGCTGGCGCATCAAGCGGTGTTATGTTTGAGGAAATTGTTTCAATCTTGTTCGTTTCCGGATTTTGTCGGTAGTTGACGGCCACTGAAATTGCGTAGTTGGTTTCGCAGACGCTGAAGCAGACATTCATGTATTCGGGGTGCATCAGCGGTCGGTTATTGAATATCGAATAGATCGCCAGAGCACAGACTCTTGCCTGGCAAGTTGCTGCGAACGCAGATTTCGGCAGGCTTGGGGCCTCAGCAGCATCACCAATCACATGGATGCCAGGAATCTTCAGCGATTCAAGTGTTTGCGTATTTACCGGGCACCATCCGTGATCACCGGTCAACCCGTTAGCGGCGGTGAAGAGGTCAGCCTTCTGCCGGGGAATAATATTGATCACGTCGCCTTTGAATGTACCTGCCGCGCAGATCAGCTCGCGCGTATCTGCTCTCAGTTCAGTTACCGTGCCTCCTTGTTTTGCACCGATCCACTGGATGTAACTCTTGTCGGTTCCATAACCATAAAGCCGTGTCCATGCCAGTTCGAATTGAGCCTGTTTGGGAAAACGCTCTTTGGAGTCCAGAAAAATCAGCTTTGAATTTGGCTTGTGTTGCTTAAGATATTCTGCGATCAGGCTGACTCGCTCGTAGGGGCCGGGAGGGCACCTGTACTCTGTATTGGGGGCAGACATAAGGATGGTGCCGCCATCTGGCATTTCATGCAGTTGCTTTTTTAAGAGCGTCATCTGCTTTCCGCCTTGCCAGGCATGTGGAAATGCTTCAGTGAGCTCTTGGCTATAACCCTTGATATGCTCGAAATCGAAACTGATACCTGCGGCGACAACGCACCGATCATAGGGATAGCTCGAGCTACGGGTTTCTACCCGTTTTTTCTCGGTGTCGATGTTGACCGCACGGTCATACACCATATTGATTCCTTCAGAGGCGAGCTTTTTGTAGTTAAAAGTTAATGTGCTCTCATCTCGTTTGTCGACCAGGTATTCCGCACTCAGTGGCCCGCTGCGATATTCAGGGTTTGCTTCGATTAAGGTGATATTTACCTTTGGATCAAGGCGTCGCAGTGTGCGTGCAAATGTGGCACCTGCAAATCCGCCTCCGATGACCACAACGTTAAACTCCTTGGCATAAGCGGCGTTTATCGCAGGCCCTGCCACCGCGTCCAGCGCTGCAAGCCCGGCGCCCGTTGCTAGCCATTTAAGAAGCGTTCTACGTTCGTCAATCATCCTGCTTTTCCGTTATTCGAGTTTCAAATGATTAATTGAAATCAAAGGCTCTGTTTGTATGCCTATTTATCAAATGATCTTGATGCAGTGGCTCATGTCGTTGAGTGTGACAACTCAGTGTTTTCCACCTGCGTCGGGTGATGCCTTTAGAGGCTACTCCGTTCGAGCCAGTCGAAACGCTGCATGGAGAGGTTCCATGGCTGGATCCTTTGACGCCTGCCCTGTGCAGCAGGTTAAACGTCGAATGAGGACGGGATAATCATAATGGTGATCACCACGTACTTTGGTGTCGAATGGCCCAGCTGTTTTTAATTCTGAAGCTCATTGGCTTATGCAATGCATACACAGGTTGTCTCATGCGCTGAGGAGCAATCCAGAGAATGAGGATTCATATTGCTTTTTAGCGCTATGCTTGCACAGGCATTAATCGGAGGAAAATCAAAACGTACCCAACAGGGTCGAGTACTGTTTCTCATGCAGAGCCTCCAGACTAATGCGTGCGTCTCTGTTAAATAGAAGCCTCTCATTCATCAGAGGCTTTATATTTTAGTTGGGGACGTCAGCAAAGTAGGACTGTGAGTTCTGGAGGTATATCTTCGGTATATTGAGGTCGCCGTACTTTTCAGAGTGCTTGCCTACATAGGCCCCTCTGTTTTCGCGAGGGCCGAAGGCTTTGTAGGTTTCCTCAAAACGTGCTTTGTCCGAGAAGATGGTAATATGAATTAACGGCTCCCCTAACTTTGTAGGAATCACGTTGATGGATTCCGTCCCTTTCTTTTGAGCATGGGAGTGGGCTTTGAAGTTGGCGGTTTGCTCTTTTACAAACGACTCCAGGAACTCTTTCTCCATTCCTTTGGGTGGGTTGAAAAGTATGACCACGGCTTTTCGGTCTTCTGTTTTTTGTGCGGCTTCATCCGCCAGGGCCGAGACGCTATTGAATCCAATAGAGAGTGACAGCAATGACAGCAGAATGGTCTTTTTCATGGAGGTCCCTGTTATTTCCTTGGGCGTCTGATCAGGTTTGGTTTATCACGTGTTGCTTGGCCCGAGAGGGAGGGCTCACGAGCTATTTATTTTTATTTGGCTTGATTGTATGTGTTTTGCTATTTTCAAGTTGTACTTGTAAATGGCAGGTCTGTATATTTTTTGTGTTGGCGGTCGGGCTGGTTGGTAATGTTGGGCCATTATTAGTCAGGTGCGATTTAAAGTAAAGTGCCGCCTATGGCCATTTGTCGACTGTTATATCTTTCGCGTTTTCTGTCGACAAGTGAGCAAGTGTAACAAAATGTGTTTATATGTCGAGTCCAATGTAGTGGTGTACGGAAGAGGAAAAGCACTGTGGAATTTCAGACTTTCCGCCGCTTCATTTTTTGAATAGTAAATGCTGTGCTTCTTTGGTTTTTTGCGTTTAGCTGCGTCCTTGACGCAGCGTGTTTTCCCGAGATACGATTAAGGAAAAATCGTTACCGTGCAGTCATTAGCCCAAAAAAATCACTACCCAATGAAATGCTTCGTCATTGCCAGAACAGCGTAAGTATCACTAACGGTGCTATTTATGTGTTCCGAGAAGCTGCCGAGGTCTCTGCCGGCGTGCCTCTTCGTTTGTTCAAACAGCGTGCCGCATGGCTTGGTTTCTGTGGCGTGCGGGTTGTTAAAAAAATATAAGGATATGGTTTGATGAGGGGTCTTGTTGGTCTTGTTGCGGTGCCATTTTTTTTTATGTCCAGCCTCGCTTTTGCTGAAAGTGATGTGGCTGGTGTGATGGCAACTAATGGTTGTGTGAATTGTCACGGGTTCGAGGGGCGAGGTACCAGGGATGGCAATATTCCCGCTTTGGCAGGGCGCCCAAAAGAGTTTCTTGTCACCGTGATGGAGGGGTATAAGAAAGGTACTTTACAGGGGACGGTAATGAATCGCGTCCTGAAGGACTTTGATGAGCAGAAAATAGAGTTTCTGGCAAACTACTTTAGTTCGATAAAATGACTTTCGAATCGTTGTGATTGCATCTTAATAAAACTTAATCCAGGCCTGTTGCTCAAGACGGCTGCATGCCTTTTCATGAAATGCCCTGCGCGGGGTGACCGTTTGCTCTATATTAGGGCTGGTGTTGCTTACCTGAGCGTGGCAACACTGTCTCGGGTATCTACCTGATCACGGCATCATGGATCTCTGTGCTTGCCAAGCGCCGCTCTTGTTGCCGAATATGCCGTCCTCGCAGAGCCCGGACGGGCATGAGCATTTGGATTTAGGCATGATTCGTGACAACAGGAGTGGGCAGTTGCTGACCGCGCAGCAGCTCGCTCAGCGTCTGGCAATTGCTCCGCGTATTCTGGTTGGCGAGCAACACGACAACCCCGATCACCATGCATTACAGCTATGGCTTATGCAGGTACTGGCTGCCCGACGCCCGCAAGGCAGTCTGTTGCTTGAGATGCTGACCCCCGATCAGCAGGCCAGGGTCAGTGCGGTTCAGGCCGATCTGGCTCAGGAAAAATACCCGGCCGATCTGCCAGCTGCGCTGCATTGGCAAAAGGCCTGGGACTGGTCGCTGTATGGTCCGCTCATGCGTTATGTGTTGGCTCAGCCTTATCCGGTGCTGTCCGCCAATCTCGATGCCCATGAGGTCATGTCGATTTACAGGCAACTCCCTGAATCAAGCGGTACTCGCTCTACGGCTCCAGCAGTGCGTGAGCGGTTATTGGCGCAGATTCGTGATGCTCATTGCGGTCGGCTGCCCGAAGAGCAACTGCCAGCGATGCTGGCGGTCCAGCAGCAGCGTGATCGACGAATGGCCCAGAGCCTGCTGGCCGCTCCAGTCCCGGCTGTGCTGTTTGCCGGTGCCTGGCATGTGCGCAAGGATGTGGGAGTGCCTTTGCATCTGGCGGATCTGGGTGTTACCGAGCCTGTGGTTGTGCTGCTTCTGGCGCAGGAGGGAGAAGAGGTCGAACCGCAGAGTGCCGATTACGTCTGGTACACCGCAGCGATTCCTGGCAAGGATTACTGCGCTCAGTTTCGTCAGCGATCACCAGATACTTGATCTCGCCGACTCAGGCTTTTCTCTTCTTTTGGTAGTCCTTTTCTCTGACTGAGCTGCGTCCATCTCAGGCGAAGGCCACTCGTATATCGTCCTGCTCATATTTTTCGGAGCGGGACGTATGAAAGAAATGACCGCAGATGATGAGCGACTGGCTCTCCAGATTTTGAGCCTGCTTGATCTGTTCGCCTTTAGCAGTGATGACACCGAGCAGCGGATTGTCAGTATGTGTCAGCGCGCAGTGACACCTTTGGGAGCGGTGGCGGCTGTGTGCGTGTCCCCGCGTTTTGTCTGTCTGGCGCGCACTACGCTTGATCGTCTGTTTGCCCCGAAGGTCCGGGTGGTGGCGCTTGTGAATTTTCCCTACGGTGGCCCTGGCATTGAGCCTGTTCTGGCCGAGGTGCGTTCAGCTGTGATGTCGGGAGCTGACGAGATAGATGTCGTCTATCCGTTTCACGCCCTCTTGTCCGGCGACCAACAAACCGGCATGGATATGATTACGGCCTGCAAGGCCGAGTGCGGCAGCCGCGTGGTGCTGACCGTTACCCTGGAAACCGGTGGGTTGCGTGACCCGCAAATCATTCTTCACGCTTGTCGCAGCTCGATTCTGTTCGGCGCCGATTTCCTCAAGACCGGAACCGGTAAAGGTGTGGTCAGTACAACGCCGCAAGCCGCACGCATCATGCTTGAGTCGATTGCCGAGGTAGGCGGGCAGGTTGGCCTCAAGGTTGCGGGAGGAGTCCGTACCTTCAACGATGCAAGAGGCTTCATGGACATGGCGCGTTCCCGTTTCGGACCGCACTGGCTCAATGTCGACAGGCTGCGTCTGGGGGCTTCGAGCCTGCTGGATGACTTGCTGGTGAGGTTGGGTGTGCAGGAGCCCGACATCAATAGACCCTGAAAAACAGGCAAAAAAAGACCCGGCAAAAAGCCGGGTCAAAAACCGTGATTAGCCTGATGAGGAGATAATCCTGAAAGTCCGAACCAAGGTCTTTCAGGCTATCGGCCAGTCTCGCGACCGGTTGTGATAATCATAACGATTCTCATTTCTAAGTCAACAGTTCTTTTTTCACACAGCAATGCCCTGCCGAATCCGGCAGGAACGAATTCATTCGCGAAAAAGGTATGAAGAGAAAGACATCAAAAAAATCAACGCAACACAAAGCCCGCATGCATTGCGCACGCAGGCTTGATGGATGTGTTGCTTAGCGCGTGTGGTAGCGCATCCGGGTCCCGAAGGTCACCGACATCCGGATCTCATCCGCCGACAGTTCTGGCGGGAAGAACGCTCCCGAGATTTGTGCGTGCGCGATGCTGGCGCCTTCCATCGGGGTGTGGCGCAGGTCCAGGCCGCGAAGGTCGGCAGAGCGGAAGTAGGCGTCAGTAAAGTCGATGCCTCTTGGATCAAGAGCGCGCAAGTCCAGGCCCCTGAAATCCCCACCGACCATATCGATCGTGCCTGTTTTGGGCTTCTCTTGATTGAAGCCTTCGACATCATCTCTACGTAACAGCATGTAAAGCGGCGAATCGAGCTGCTTGGGCTGGCTCATGGGTGCCTCTGGGGTTCGTTGGAATTATGGCGCCATTATATCGCCATCATTGTCGAGCCGTGAAGCACTAGCTGCCAAACGGCTCAACGTTCATTTCACAGTCCTGGCAGGCGTTGGCGAAGGTTTTCGACAAGCTCATCCAGGTCGCTGCTTTTATGGGTTTCAACGTGCTTGCTACGCAGGCGTTCGTCCGCTGTGAGTGGCTCGCGACTGGCCTGCTGAGCTTCGATAACCTCCAGAGTGGCGTCCGAAGGATCGTTATTCTGTTCCTGGCGTTGCTTGAGCCAACTGGCAATGACGGCCTGTGGCGCTTCACAATCGAGAATCAGAAAAGGCACACCTGTTGTTTCGGCAGCTTTGGCCGCAGCATTACGTTGTTCTTGCTTGAGGTAAGTCGCATCGATGACTACCGAGAAGCCAGCACGCAGAATGGTTTCGGCCAGTTCGTGCAGGCGGTCATAGGTGGCCTTGCTGGCTTCAGCGTTGTAAAGCTCGGAGCTCTCTGAGAAAAGGCGTTTGCGCTCGACATCCGAGCGCAGGCGAATGGCGCCCAGCGACTCGACCAGACGCATCGCCACATGGCTTTTACCCACGGCAGAGACACCATGGGTAATGGCCAGGAAGCTGGAGGGGATAGCGCTGTAGCTTTCGGCCAGATTGGCGTAGTTGCGATAGCGGCGCAGTGTGGCAGCACGCTGTACACCGTCGGCGTCTGCCGGCTGGCTGAACAGTGCGACCTTGGCGCGAACCAGAGCGCGATAGGCTTTATAGAAGTTGAGCAGTTCCAGGCCCTGATAGTCGCCGGTCTGTTCCAGGTATTGGCTGATGAGACGGCGCGACAGGGATTTCAGGCCGCGGTCTTCAAGGTCCATGGCCAGGAAGCCGATGTCTGCGTAGACGTCGGTCATGCGGAAGGGCTCATTGAATTCGATGCAGTCGAAAATCACTACCTTGCCGTCGATCACCGTAGCGTTGCCCAGGTGAATGTCACCATGGCACTCGCGGATGAAGCCGTCTGCCTTGCGCTGGGCAAGCAGGGGCTTGAGGCGCTCGAAACTGGATTCGGCCCAGGCTTGCAGGGAATCAAGTTGTAACAGGTCGGCCTTTTCACTGAGGAGCGGGCGAATCTGCTCGAAGTTCTGCACGACCGGTGCCATGACGCTGTCAGGAGAGCCCAGCTCATTCTCGGTGGTGACTGTCGGCACGCTGAGGTGGGCGTCGGCAATCTGCTTGGCCAACTCATCGATGTGCCCGACCGTCAGTTCGCCATTGGCTTGCAGTGAACTGAGCAAACCTTCTTGCGAGAACTGACGCATCTTGAGGGTGTATTCGAGGACTTCACCGCTGCCACCCAGTTGTGGCGCTTCTGCCGGGCCGGTGACCGGGATGACTTCCAGGTAGAGACCCTCGGTCAGGCGCTGATTGAGGCGCAGCTCTTCATTACAGAAGTGTTCACGAGCGGCGAGGGTGGTGAAATCCAGAAAGCCGAAATTGACTGGCTTCTTGAATTTGTAGGCATAGGTGCCGGTGAGCAGAACCCATGAAATGTGTGTCTCGATGACCCGGAAGTTCTCTACCGGATGGGGGAAGAGGGCGGGATTCTGCAGGGCTGCAATCAATGACTGGCTCACGGGCGATCCTTCAAGAGTTGATTCAGAATGTAAGTGCTCATGGCCGCCATTATGGCCGCTTGGCGCGAGGCTGCAAACCGCTTGCTCGGGCGTCTGTCGGTCGTTGGCAAAGTGCGTATAATCCGCGGCCATGACTCGATCTCGCACTTCTCGTACTTCCAAAAAACCAGCACCCCGTGGCCTTCCCAAGTGGTTGGGCTGGGTGCTGAAGCTCAGTATCGTCGGCTTTGTGGCGCTGGCTTGCGTTGCCGTTTACCTGGACGCCGTGGTCCAGGAGAAGTTTTCCGGCAAGCGCTGGACCATTCCGGCCAAGGTCTACGCACGCCCTCTGGAGCTGTTCGTAGGCCAGAAACTGAGCCGCGATGACTTCCTCATAGAACTCGACGCTCTGGGCTATCGCCGCGAAAGCGTGGCCAACGGCCCGGGCGCGGCAGCGGTCAATGGCAATACGGTCGATCTCAACACTCGTGGTTTTCAATTCTACGAAGGCACTGATCCTGCGCAGCAGGTCCGCGTGCGTTTTTCCGGCGACTATGTGGCGGACCTGACCTCTGGCAGCAGTGGTGCAAAACTGGCGGTGGCCCGTCTCGAACCGCTGATGATCGGCGGCCTGTATCCGAAAAATCTGGAAGACCGGATCCTGATCAAGCTCGATCAGGCACCTCCGTATCTGCTCGATGCCCTGGTTGCAGTCGAGGATCGTGATTTCTACAGCCATATGGGTGTATCGCCCAAATCCATTGCCCGTGCTGTCTGGGTCAATACCTCGCAGGGGCAGATGCGTCAGGGCGGCAGTACGCTGACCCAGCAGTTGGTCAAGAACTTCTACCTGACCAACGAGCGCAGCCTCACGCGCAAGCTGACCGAAGCCATGATGTCGGTGTTGCTGGAGCTGCATTACAGCAAGCAGGAAATTCTTGAGGCTTACCTCAATGAGGTGTTCGTCGGTCAGGATGGCCAGCGTGCGGTGCATGGTTTCGGTCTGGCCAGCCAGTATTTCTTCAGCCAGCCTCTGTCTGAACTGAAGATTCATCAGGTGGCATTGCTGGTAGGGCTGGTCAAAGGGCCTTCCTATTACAACCCTCGTCGCAACCCTGAGCGGGCGCTGGAGCGTCGCAATCTGGTTCTCGACCTGCTGGAGCAGCAGGGCGTTGCAACGGCGCAAGTCGTCGAGGCGGCCAAGAAAATGCCTTTGGGTGTGACCAAGACCGGCAGCCTTGCAGACAGCTCGTTCCCGGCGTTCCTGGATCTGGTCAAGCGTCAGTTGCGTGAAGACTATCGCGACGAAGACTTGACCGAAGAGGGGCTGCGGATTTTCACCAGTTTCGATCCGATCCTGCAGATGAAATCCCAGGCGGCCATGGACGATACGTTCAAGCGGCTGGCCGGGCGCAAAGGCTCGGACGAAGTGGAAGCGGCCATGGTCGTGACCAATCCCGAGACCGGCGAAGTGCAGGCTTTGCTGGGCAGTCGTCAGGCCGGGTTTGCTGGCTTCAACCGCGCCATCGATGCCGTGCGGCCGATTGGCTCTCTGGTCAAGCCGGCAATCTATCTTACTGCGCTTGAGCGCCCGAGCCAGTACACCCTGACCAGTTGGGTGGCCGACGAGCCGTTTCAGGTCAAGGGTGCGGATGGCCAGATCTGGAAGCCGCAGAATTACGATCGCAAGGCCCACGGAAACATTTTCCTGTACCAAGGCCTGGCGCATTCCTACAACCTGTCGACGGCCAAGCTGGGGCTTGAGCTGGGTGTGCCCAACGTCTTCAAGACCCTTGCCAAGCTGGGCGTGACACGCGAGTGGCCGGCTTATCCGTCCATGTTGCTGGGGGCTGGCGGCTTGAGTCCGATGGAAGTTGCCACCATGTATCAGACGATTGCCAGCGGGGGCTTCAATACCCCAATGCGCGGTATTCGTAGCGTGTTGACTGCCGAGGGTGAGCCGCTCAAGCGCTATCCGTTCCAGATCGAGCAGCGCTTCGATCCGGGTTCCATCTATCTGGTGCAGAACGCAATGCAGCGAGTGATGCGCGAGGGCACTGCCAAGTCGGTCTACAGCGTATTGCCATCGACCTTGAATCTGGCGGGCAAGACCGGCACCAGTAATGATTCGCGCGACAGTTGGTTCGCAGGTTTCAGTCAGGATCTGCTGGCAGTGGTGTGGATGGGCCGTGACGATAACGGCAAGACGCCGTTCACCGGAGCCAGCGGCGCCTTGCAGGTCTGGACCAGTTTCATGCGCAAGGCCGACCCGCTGCCGCTGGACATGGCAACGCCGGATAACGTGGTCCAGGCGTGGGTCAATGCGCAGACTGGCCAAGGGTCGGATGCCAACTGCCCGAATGCCGTGCAGATGCCGTATATTCGCGGCAGTGAACCTCAGCCCGGTGCAACATGTAGCGGTAGCCCGGCACCCGCCACTGAAGTGCTGGATTGGGTCAAGGGTTGGTTGAATTAAGCAATGAGGGTGTGACGTGAATAAATGGTTGATTCCGGCTGTAACGACCCTGGCGTTGCTCAGTGGTTGTTCCAGCGTGCAGCGTGGCTCGATCCCGGTCGTGGATTCGGGCTCAAAGGTTTCTAACAGTGAGCGTGTTTCGGCTTCGCGCAATACAGCGTATCGGGCCAATACCGTTCAGGCTCCTCAAGCGCAGGCAGTGCCACAGGATTCCGGTGTGGTCGTGATGGTTCCAGGTGGCGGTGCTGGTGCGGGCCAGACTTTTTCTGCGCCTGCGGCCTCGTCATCGTTCAGCATCGATACGCCGCCGGTCAATCAGCAGCCGATCAATTCGGCTCCGGTGAGCAACTACAGCATGCCGGCAGCCTCGGCGCCGAGCGGTATTCCTTCCAGTTCGTCCGGCCTGTCGGCTGACGAACAGCTTGATGGACCGGTATTGGCGCTGCTGACCACCGCTCAGCAGCAGCAAGGCAGCGGCGACCTCAATGGCGCATCGTCGAGTCTTGAGCGTGCCCAGCGTGTAGCTCCGCGTGAGCCGCAAGTGCTTTATCGTCTGGCCCAGGTCCGTCTGGCTCAGGGCGATGCCGCTCAGGCTGAGCAACTGGCTCGTCGTGGCCTGACTTATGCCAATGGCCGTGCAAGCCTGCAGGGAAGTCTTTGGGAATTGATCGCCCAGTCTCGTGAAAAACAGGGTGATTCGGCTGGCGCTGCACTGGCTCGTCAAAAAGCCCGGACCAATTTCTGATGGACCAGCGTCTGCCTGAAGTAGCCGAACAACTGCTGCTGATCGAACGTGAGTTGAGGGTGCTGGGTTGGTGGAGTGACACACCTCCCAGCGAAGAAGCGCTTTCCAGTACCGAGCCGTTCAGTGTCGATACCCTGGAGTTCGAGCAGTGGCTGCAATGGATTTTCCTGCCCCGCATGAAAATCATTCTGGAGAGGGATCTTCCATTGCCCAACTCGTCGGGGATTCTGGAGATGGCCGAGATGGTCTACGCCAGTCGCCAGGGTGAAGCCCGTAAGCTGCAGGAACTACTGGCTCAGTTCGACCGGTTGATCAGTCAGTCTTAACGGCAGTATTCAGCGATAGTCCTTTCCGTTTCGGCAACACGCGCCTTGCGTTGATCATCCGTGAGGCGCTTTGTCCCACCTTCTGTCTGCTCGCGCACTCGCGGATTGTTCTGCAGTTGCGCGAGGTTGTTGCGCAGGACTTCGCAGTTGTCAGCCATTCTGGCTTCCTGAGCCCTTACCTGTTTCTTGACCCTGGCATCGATCTCCTGCTGTTGAGGGTCTGCCTGGCTGGCCGTTGGCGCGGCAGTAGTGGGTGGTGGCTTTTGCACATTGATTTCTTCTACCTGCTGGCCTGCCGGTGGCTGTGCATCGAAATGCGTGACCCCTTGGGCGTCGACCCATTTGTAGATTGGGGCGGCCTGGCTGGTGCTGCTGATCGCCATTGATAGTGCTGCCGCGAGAATCATCCAGCGCATGGTACTTCCTTGAAAATTCTGTGCGTCGCAAAACTACCATATACAACGGTCTTGAGTCCGAATCTGTCCCCCTTATCGGGTGCTGCCCGGAAGAAAGCTCACGGATTGCTTGACTTGCGGGGGGCGAATCACAACAATTCAAAGTTCGCTGTAGAAGGACTGCCAGAAGCAGACCGTCTCGGTAGATCATGAGGCGCACACCCGCGCCGACCTGTAACACCCGCAACGCGTTACCTCGCGCTGGGTGGGAATGTCCCGCAACACTCAGGGACATCCCAATACTTGCTCAGTCAGTGCTGACGTAGTCGGCGACCACCGTCGCTCATGCTCTGCTTGGCAGTAAACCTAATAAGACCCGTTCCGGAGTGAACGGTATTCTGGCGTTTTAGAGGTGAACAACGTGGAGCTTTTATCTGGCGCTGAAATGGTCGTCCGCTTCCTGCGTGACGAAGGCGTTAAGTACATTTACGGGTACCCGGGTGGCGCCCTTCTGCATGTCTACGACGCACTGTTCAAAGAACCGGCTGTGAACCATATCCTTGTTCGTCATGAACAGGCGGCTACGCACATGGCTGACGGTTACGCTCGTGCGACCGGCAAGGCTGGTGTGGTTCTGGTGACATCCGGTCCGGGTGCGACCAACGCCATCACCGGTATCGCCACTGCCTACATGGACTCCATTCCAATGGTGGTGTTGTCCGGTCAGGTTGCCAGCACGCTGGTCGGTACCGATGCGTTCCAGGAGACCGACATGATCGGTATCTCCCGTCCAATCGTGAAGCACAGCTTCATGATCAAGCATCCTTCGGAAATTCCGGAAGTCCTGAAGAAGGCCTTCTACCTGGCGCAGTCCGGTCGTCCGGGTCCTGTGGTCGTCGATATTCCGAAAGACATGACCAACCCGGCCGAGAAATACGAATACGTATTCCCGAAAAAAGCCAAGCTGCGCTCCTACAGCCCGGCCGTTCGCGGTCATTCGGGTCAGATCCGCAAGGCAGTTGAAATGCTGCTGGCTGCCAAGCGTCCTATCATCTATGCCGGTGGCGGCGTGGTCATGGGCAACGGTTCCGAGCCTTTGACCGAACTGGCCAGACAGCTCAACGCTCCTGTCACCAACACCTTGATGGGGCTTGGCAGCTATCCGGGCACCGACCGTCAGTTCGTCGGCATGCTGGGTATGCACGGCAGCTACACCGCCAACCTGGCCATGCACCACACCGATGTGATCCTGGCCGTGGGCGCACGCTTCGATGACCGCGTCATCAATGGCGCGAGCAAGTTCAGCCCGAACGCCAAGATCATCCACATCGATATCGACCCGGCTTCGATCTCCAAGACCATCAAGGCCGATGTGCCTATCGTTGGGCCGGTTGAGAGCGTGTTGACCGAAATGGTCGCGACCCTCAAGGATATCGGCGAGACCCCGAACAAGGAGTCCGTTGCTGCCTGGTGGAAGCAGATCGATGAGTGGCGCGCCGGTGGCGACCTGTTCCCTTACAACCGTGGCGATGGCAGCGTCATCAAGCCGCAGACGGTCATCGAAACACTGTGCGAAGTGACCAAGGGCGAGGCTTACGTTTCCTCCGACGTGGGTCAGCACCAGATGTTCGCGGCTCAGTACTACCGCTTCAACAAGCCTAATCGCTGGATCAACTCCGGTGGTCTGGGCACCATGGGCTTTGGTTTCCCGGCGGCCATGGGCGTCAAACTGAGCTTCCCGGATGCAGATGTTGCGTGTGTGACCGGCGAAGGCAGCATCCAGATGAACATCCAGGAGCTGTCGACCTGTCTGCAATACGGTCTTCCCGTGAAGATCATCCTGCTCAACAACGGCGTGCTTGGCATGGTCCGTCAGTGGCAGGACATGAGCTACGGCGCTCGTCACTCCCATTCCTACATGGAGTCGTTGCCTGACTTCGTGAAGCTGGTCGAAGCTTATGGCCATGTCGGCATTCGGGTCACCGATCTGAAAGATCTGAAGCCGAAAATGGAAGAAGCCTTTGCCATGAAGGATCGCCTGGTGTTCCTCGACATCCAGGTCGATGTGACCGAGCACGTCTACCCGATGCAAATCAAGGACGGCTCCATGCGCGATATGTGGTTGAGCAAGACGGAGCGTACATAATCATGCGGCACATCATTTCCCTTTTGCTGGAAAACGAACCGGGTGCATTGTCTCGTGTCGTCGGCCTCTTTTCGCAGCGCAACTACAACATCGAAAGCCTGACTGTGGCGCCAACCGAAGACCCGACCCTGTCGCGTCTGACGCTGACTACCGTCGGGCACGATGAAGTGATCGAGCAGATCACCAAGAACCTCAACAAGCTGGTCGAAGTGGTCAAGCTGGTCGATCTGTCCGAGAGCGCTCACATCGAGCGTGAACTGATGCTGGTCAAGGTCAAGGCCACCGGCGCCCAGCGCGCCGAGATCAAACGCACGACGGATATCTTCCGTGGGCAGATCGTTGACGTGACGGCCAGCGTCTACACCGTACAGTTGAGCGGTACAAGCGACAAACTGGACAGCTTCATTCAGGCCATCGGCACCGCCGCTATCCTGGAAACAGTACGCAGTGGCGTGACGGGCATTGCCCGTGGCGACAAAGTGCTGAGCATTTAATTAACTCAATTAGCAAATGGCCTGAAGGCCTAGATAGATAACAGGGGAATTCCATGAAAGTTTTTTACGACAAAGACTGTGACCTTTCGATCATCCAGGGCAAAAAAGTCGCCATCATCGGTTACGGTTCCCAGGGCCACGCTCAAGCGTGCAACCTGAAAGACTCCGGTGTTGACGTCACTGTTGGCCTGCGCAAAGGTTCGGCTACTGTCGCCAAAGCTGAAGCTCATGGCCTGAAAGTAACTGACGTTGCTTCTGCCGTTGCTGCTGCCGATCTGGTCATGATCCTGACTCCGGATGAATTCCAGGCTCAGCTGTACAAGAACGAAGTCGAGCCGAACCTGAAGAAGGGCGCAACCCTGGCTTTTTCCCACGGCTTCGCGATTCACTACAACCAGGTCGTGCCACGCGCTGACCTGGACGTGATCATGATCGCGCCAAAGGCTCCAGGCCATACCGTACGTACCGAGTTCGTCAAAGGCGGCGGCATCCCTGACCTGATCGCTGTTTACCAGGACGCTTCGGGCAACGCCAAGAACGTCGCTCTGTCCTACGCTTCGGGCGTTGGTGGCGGCCGTACCGGCATCATCGAAACCACGTTCAAGGACGAAACCGAAACCGACCTGTTCGGCGAACAAGCCGTTCTGTGCGGTGGTACCGTTGAACTGGTCAAGGCTGGCTTCGAGACTCTGGTAGAAGCTGGCTACGCTCCGGAAATGGCTTACTTCGAGTGCCTGCACGAACTGAAGCTGATCGTTGACCTCATGTACGAAGGCGGTATCGCCAACATGAACTACTCGATCTCCAACAACGCCGAATACGGCGAGTACGTGACCGGTCCGGAAGTCATCAACGCTGAATCCCGTCAGGCCATGCGCAACGCTCTGAAGCGCATCCAGGATGGCGAATACGCGAAGATGTTCATCAGCGAAGGCGCTACCGGCTACCCATCGATGACCGCCAAGCGTCGTAACAACGCTGCTCACGGTATCGAAATCATCGGCGAGCAACTGCGTTCCATGATGCCTTGGATCGCGGCGAACAAAATCGTCGACAAGAACAAGAACTAAGTTCTTCCGTTCTGAAAGGACGCGGCCAATCGGCCGCGTTTTTTCGTTATGGGATCAGTGTCTGGTATAAAGCTGCATCGTTTGTCGACGAACCCTCGTCGCAGACACCTGTCGAATCTTTTCAAACCGCTGCAAGGTAATGTCCATGAGCGAACGTCCTGAAGAGCCAAACAAGGCCTCTGACGCCGAAAGTCTGCTACCTATCGATGAACATGTTGAAGAAGGGCACGACGCCGAAGGGCGCAAGGTCCGCCATCGCGGGATCTATCTCCTGCCTAACCTGTTCACTACTGCGAACCTGTTTGCAGGTTTTTACTCCATCATCAGTTCCATGAGTGCCCAGAGCGCCTTGAGCGCGGGTGATTCGGCAGCGGCGAGCAAATATTTCGCTTTCGCGGCCATCGCCATCTTTGTCGCGATGGTCCTCGATGGTCTCGACGGTCGTGTGGCGCGCATGACCAATACTCAGAGCGCTTTTGGCGCCGAATATGACTCGTTGTCGGATATGGTCGCCTTCGGCGTTGCGCCGGCACTGCTGGCATTCGGCTGGGCACTGGGCGATATGGGCAAGGTCGGCTGGATGGTCGCCTTCATCTATGTGGCTGGTGCAGCGTTGCGACTCGCCCGTTTCAACACCCAGGTGGGCAAGGCGGACAAACGCTACTTCATCGGCCTCGCCAGCCCGGCTGCTGCGGGTGTGGTTGCCGGTACGGTCTGGGCTTTCAGTGACTTCGGAATCCAGGGTTCGAAGCTGTCTTTCCTGGTGGCCTTGCTGGTCGCTGCGGCGGGCATGTTGATGGTCAGTAATATCAAGTACAACAGCTTCAAGGAGCTGGACTTGAGAGGCCGAGTGCCGTTCGTTGCGATTCTGGTGGTTGTATTGGTGTTTGCAGTGGTGTTCAGCGACCCACCGCGCATTTTGCTGCTGATATTCCTCGGTTATGCGCTATCCGGCCCGGTTCAATACCTGTTACATCTTCGTCGCCACAAGTCCGCCGACTGATCGGATATCCCTCATACTTCGTAGACTGTAGGTGCATAAGCTCACCAGGTTTACGGAGTTGCCATGCTGATCAAGTTGCCTTCGACGTCCGACTCCAAAGAGTCGGACGTTACACCTGAAAAAATCTATCTCTCACGTCGCGCGCTACTGGCCAGCTCACTTGCCGGTCTGGCGGTTACGGCTATGCCGCGTCTGGCGAATGCGCAGGATCCATCGCGATACGCCGATGTCGAGCCGGGGAAAGCGCCTGCCTGGTTTTCCGAAAAGCTGCCGGGCACTCAATGGCAGGCCGTCAACGTCAAGGATGAGGCGATCACGCCCTTCAAGGATGCGACCCATTACAACAACTTCTATGAGTTCGGAACCGACAAGGGGGATCCTGCTCGCAATGCTGCGTCATTGAAGACTGAGCCGTGGAGTGTGGTCATTGATGGAGAGGTCGCCAGACCGGGTCGCTATGCCCTGGAAGACTTCATGAAGCCTTATCAGTTGGAGGAGAGGATCTACCGGCTTCGCTGTGTAGAGGCGTGGTCGATGGTCATCCCCTGGATCGGTTTCCCTATCTCGGCATTGCTCAAACAGGTGGAGCCTACTTCCAAGGCCAGATACATCCGTTTTGAAACGCTTCAGGATCCTCAATCCATGCCGGGGCAACGCTCCGATTTTGCATTGATCGACTGGCCTTATGTAGAAGGGCTGCGCCTGGATGAAGCCATGAATCCGCTGGCCATTCTTGCGGTCGGCATGTACGGGCGGGAGTTGCCTAACCAGAATGGCGCGCCGTTGCGATTGGTCGTGCCCTGGAAGTACGGTTTCAAAAGCGTGAAATCCATCGTGCGCATCAGTCTGGTCAGTGAGCAGCCGAAGACCACCTGGCAAAGCATCGCTGCCAATGAATATGGTTTCTATGCCAACGTAAACCCTGAGGTCGATCACCCGCGCTGGACCCAGGCCCGTGAGCGTCGGCTGCCGAGCGGGTTGTTCAGCCCTAATGTTCGTCAGACCGAGATGTTCAACGGGTATGCCGAAGAGGTTGCTTCTTTATATGCCGGCATGGATCTGAGGAAGGACTATTGATGCGATATCCGTTTTGGCGTGTTGGGGTTTTTCTGGCTGCCTGCGTTGCTCCTGTCCTCTGGCTGTATCAGGCCTGGATCTTTGCCCTGGGGCCGGACCCGGGCAAGGTTCTGGTTGATCGCCTTGGATTGGGAACGCTGATCCTGTTGCTGATTACTCTGGCGATGACGCCTTTGCAGCGAGTGACGGGCTGGGCAGGGTGGATTGCAGTGCGCAGGCAGTTGGGGTTGTGGTGTTTTGCCTATGTCATCTTGCACATGACGATGTATGCACTGTTTATCCTCGGGCTGGATTGGGGGCAGTTGGGGGTAGAGCTGGTCAAGCGGCCTTACATCATTGTCGGCAGCCTGGGCTTTCTCGGGTTGTTGGCTCTGGCCGTGACGTCCAATCGCTATAGTCAGCGGCGGTTGGGGATGCGCTGGAAGAAACTGCACCGGCTTGTTTATGTGATTCTGGGGCTGGGGTTGTTGCATATGCTCTGGATCGTCAGGGCTGATCTCAAGGAATGGGCTTTATATGCTTCGATTGGTTCGGTGTTGTTAATCCTGAGAGTCCCAATGATTGCGAGGCGAATCCCCCGGTTCGGCACCCGGAAAGCAGCGGGTTCGATAAAAAGCTGAAATTAAGTGTTGACGGGCGATTTAATGTCTCTATAATTCGCCCCACTTCCGGCGCAGACGGAACTGAAAAAGCCTTGTAGATCAGTAGGTTACAAGTGTTTATCAGGTTCTGGAGTGGCTTCGGAAGTGCTTCGGTCGCAGCCTGATCGATAGCGGTTCGAGAAAGAGTTTGACACTGCCTTCGGGTGCTGTAGAATTCGCCTCCCGCTAACGAGCAAC
>NZ_JAUQOO010000011.1:0-198951 GCF_030580745.1 Pseudomonas serbiensis | reverse complement strand
CGGCAGCCAGAGCGCCGTGGTCACCGGGCCGAAAGGTGAAGAGATCCACTGCGACCAATACGGCCGCGTCAAAGTCCAGTTCCATTGGGACCGCGAAGGCCAGGCCGACGACAAGACCAGTTGCTGGTTGCGCGTATCCTCCGCCTGGGCCGGCGCCCAGTACGGCGGCATCGCCATCCCGCGCATCGGCATGGAAGTGCTCGTCACCTTCCTGGAAGGCGACCCCGACCAACCGCTGATCACCGGCTGCCTGTTCCACAAGGAAAACGTCGTCCCCTACGAGCTGCCTGCGAACAAGACCCGCAGCACCTTCAAGACCCTCAGCTCACCGGGCGGTGGCGGTTACAACGAGCTGCGCATCGAAGACAAGAAAGGCCAGGAACAGATCTACCTCCACGCCCAGCGCGACTGGGACGAGAACATCGAGAACGACCAGAAGATCCGTGTCGGCAACGAACGCCATGACACCGTCGAGCAGAACAGCTACAGCGAGTTCAAGGCTGAGGAGCATCGTACGGTCTATGCCGACCGCAAAGTCGAAGCCCGCGCAGATGACCACCTGAGCGTTGGCGTAACCCAACACGTCAAGATAGGCACTGGCCAGTTCATCGAAGCGGGTCAGGAAATCCACCTGAGCAGCGGTTTGAAAATCGTGCTCGAAGCCGGCGCAGAACTGACCCTCAAGGCCGGTGGCAGCTTCGTCAAGATCGATGCGGGCGGCGTGACAATGAGCGGCCCTGCGGTCAACGTCAATACAGGCGGCAGCCCAGGCGTCGGGACAGGCATAGCGGCGTTGCTGCCCGGATTGTTGAAACAGGCCGATGCCGCCAGAGCCGGTGCGGTTCTGACACCGGCACAAATCAATACGCTTAAACGCAACGCGCCTTTCTGTGAAGAGTGCGAGAAGTGCAAGGACGGTGCCTGTGCGATCTGATCTTTTGAACCCTCAGGCCTGGCTGGAGCAACAGCCGTTGCAACAAGGCGAGCACCTGTACCTGATCATCAGCGCAGCCAGCGACGCCGAACCTCTCAAGGCCTTTTACCAGCAAGGCCAGGCGCCGCAACTGATCCCGATCTGGGGCGGCACGCCTTACGCCGACTGGCAGCCTGTGATGCCCTATCTTGCCGTGCTGAAACCCACTGCGGGTTTTCTGCAATGGATCGCCGAAACCGATGCACTCGACTGGGGCTGGCTCGCGGTATCGCGCTCGGAACCCAATACCGTGTTCGAGCATCTGCGCAGCCTGACGCAAGTGAAAATGCCCGATGGGGCCGAAGTGTTTTTCCGGTTCTGGGACGGGCGGCATATCTATCCGATTCTTGAGGGGCTGGGTGAATCGGCGGGTGAACTGATGCCGATGTTCGAGCGCTATCTGATCAATGGCCGCACTCTGGAAGTCGGACAAAGAACAGTGCCGAAAGCGAAGGATTGGCCGTGGTGGGAGGTGCCCAAAGACTTGCTGGAGAGTTTGATGGCTGAAAATCCATCCACGGTGATCGGCAACATGATGCAGTGGCTGCGGGATGAACATGCCGACCTGTACTTCTCGTTCCCTGAATCCAACCTGCAAAAAAAAGTGGCGCGTTTCGTAAAGCGTACACCGCTCACGGAAGAAAACTTTACCGGGCTGTTGAAGACCTATCTGGAAAATGAGGTGGCGGCATGAGCATTTTGATGGGCGGAATCACCGGAGCCCTCACGGCAAAACAGCCTGATGCTCAGGCCATCATCAACGACTTCAAGAAGTGCCTGGCGGATTATCGCGAGCATGCCGAAGCCTGGTACGGCGGCGTGCTGGATGCCGAACAACAGTTCAAAGTGGGCGACGAGGTCGGCACTGCGGACAAGGACAGCAAACAGCAAAACACCCTTTATGCCAACTGCCCGGCCAACGGCAAGCTCAAGCTTGTACACAGCTTCGAGTCGGCACGCTTTGTGCCGATTGGCAACACGCCGGTGCGTCTGGTGCCCGTGGAAGATGGTTTTGCCTTTGGCAAAAACGAAGTCGGCCAGGCAATTGATCTGAAAATCGGCCCAAGCGGGATTCTGGAGGTTCCAGGCCTCAAGCCCAATCAGCAATACAAGATCACCTTTTTCCCGAACCCTACCCGTGCGCAGATCGACAGTCTGTTCAACTCCTACCAGGGCGTCATCGGTGATCTGAGCGGCTGGCTGCAAACCGAATGGAGCACCGACTTCCTGCCTCTGTGGCAAGCGCACACCAACGCTTCCATGGCCGGCAAAGCGATGCAACAACTGGAGTCTGCCTGGAAAGGCTTTCTCAAGGCGATCATGGGCTTGTGGGGGGATATCAAGAACCTCTACGACCTGGTTGCTCACCCTCGTGAAAACTACGAAAAGCTGAAAAAGTTCTTCACCGAGGAACAGATCAAGAAGATCTATAACGCCTCCAAGGAAGCCATCCAGACGGCTCTGTTGATCGCCAGTGATGAGCCACTGATGTGGATTTACGTCGCGGCCATCGTGGCCTGGGTCAAGATGCTGCCGCCGCAGACCTGCACGGAAGTGCTGGCGGAACTGACCACCGAAGTCCTGCTGAACATCCTGATCGGTATCGTCCTGACGGGCGGCATCGGCCTGGCCGTGCGGGTTAGCGCCAAGGGCCTCAATGCCGCCAAAAACGGCGGCAAGGTCATCAAGCTGATCGAAGACTTCACCTCCATGCTGATGAATATCAGCAAGAAGAACGCGACCGGTCACGCAGAAACCGCCAAGCCTCTGCTGCTCAATGGCAACTCGCCAATGAACCCGGCGCGCAAGACCAGCGTTGAAATAGCCCCTCCGAAACCTGCCGAAACCGCGACGGCTCCCAAGCGCAAGCCGCCCGTTACAGGCGGTACCGTTGAAACGGATGCGCAGATTAGCGCACGGGCCAAGACGGAAAACGCAACGCGCCTCGAACAGGCGGAAAAGACCGACGACGCAGCCAAGCAATCGCAAACTCCTGCCAAGCAGCCCGCCCAGTGCGCAGACAAGACCTGCACCAACGGCGAACCGGTATCGATGGTGACCGGCGAAGAACTGCTGACCCTGACCGAGGGCGAACTCGGTGGTTTGTTGCCTCTGGAATGGACACGCCTGTACCGCAGCAGCGCGGTCGAAATCGATAGCCGTCTTGGCTACGGCTGGAGCCATTCCCTGTCCCATCGTCTGCAACTGGACGACGAAGGCGTGCTCTGGACTGACAATGAAAACCGTCAGACCCGCTTCCCGCTGCCGACCGAGCAACGTCCGGCCATCACTAACAGCCTTGCCCAGGCCGCCATTTACCTGGGCGATGCTCCTGGCGAACTGATCCTCACCCAGGCCGGGCCAAAAGCACGCTTCTATCATTTCCGGGCCGGTCGCTTGACCACCATCAGCGACCCGTATGAAAACCAGGTTCACATCACTTACGACCTGGTTGACCGTATTCAGCGCATCGACAACGGAGCTGGCCGCGCCCTGCTCCTGCGCTACGACGACCGCCATATCGTTGCCGTGGATCACCAGCAACAACGCCCGGAATATAACGAGCGTGGCGAGCGCCAGGACCCGTGGCTGACCATCCAGACCCTTGTTACCTACGACTACAACGCCCTTCACCAACTCGTGTCTGCAACCAATGCGGTCGGTGAAACCGAGTATTACCGCTACAACGACCAGCACGTCATTCTGAAGCGGCAAATGGCCGGTGGTGCGAGCTTCTTCTGGGAATGGGAACGTGAAGGCAAATTCTCACGGTGCGTGCGCCACTGGGCCAACTACTCACAACTCGAAGCGCGTTATGAGTGGGACGACAAGGGCACGGTCAAAGTCCATAACGCCGACGGCAGCGAACAGGTTTACGTGCATGACGAAAATGCACGCCTGATCAGCGAAACCACTCCCGATGGCGCAGAAACCCAGAAAGCCTATGACGATAAAGGCCGCCTGATTGCCGTAAAAGATCCGCTGGGGGCCATTACCGAGTACCAGTACAGCGAAGCCGGGCGACTGGTGGCCGTGATCCCGCCGGAAGACGAACCGACCCGTTACAACTACTTCGACGGGCAACTGATCGAGGTCAAGCGTGGCAAGGCTCGCTGGCAATATGATCGCAATGAACAAGGCGATATCACTCAGCAGATCGACCCTCAGGGCAACGAAACCCATTACCGCTACGACCGTCAGGGCCGTCTGCTGGAAATCCGTCATCCCGATGGCAGCCGCCATCAACTGGGCTGGAACGGCCTGGGTCAACTGCTGGAAGAACGTCTGCCTGACGGCGGCCAGCGCAAGTACCGTTATGACGCCTTGGGTCGGCAGATCACCCGTCAGGACGAAACCGGTGCCATCACCCATTACCAATGGGACGCGGTCAATCGCCTGAGCCAGGTCACCCTGCCCGGCGGCGCCACTCGCGCCTTCACTTACAACCCGTATGGCCGCGTCACCGCCGAACGCGATGAACTGGGCCGTGTCACCCGTTACGAATACGCCGACAACCTGCATCTGGTCAGCCGCCGCATCAATCCGGACGGCAGCCAGTTGCGCTACCGCTACGACAACTCGCGCCTGCTGCTCACCGAGATCGAGAACGAACGTGGCGAGCATTACAACCTCGATTACTACGCCAACGGCCTGATCCAGCAGGAAACCGGCTTCGACGGTCGTCGCACCGCGTACGAGTACGACCTCAACGGCCAGTTGCTGAAGAAAACCGAATTCGGCGATGACGAAAGCGAGTTAGTGACCGAGTACCAGCGCGATGCCGCAGGCCGCCTGCTGGTCAAGACCCTGCCCGACGGCGAAGAGATTCACTACAGCTACGACGCCCTTGGCCGTCTGGTCAACGTCGACGACGGCAACTGGCCGCTGGCCTACGAATACGACCTGCAAGACCGCCTCATCACTGAACACCAGGGCTGGGGCACCCTGCGCTACGAGTACGACAGCGTCGGCCAGCTCAAACACTGCCGCCTCCCGGACGGCAGCACGCTGGATTACCACCACCAGCGCGGCGGTCAACTAAGCAGCATCGACCTCAACGGCTCGCGCCTGACCGCTCACCAGTTCAGTGGCGGTCGGGAGCGGCAGCGTCAGCAAGGTCTGTTGCTCAGCCAGTATCAGTACGACGAACAAGGTCGATTGCAGGCTCATAGCGTCAGCCAACAGGATCGTAATCTGTTCCATCGTCGCTACGACTACGATGCCAACGGCAATCTGGCGGGGATCGATGACAGCCGCAAAGGCAACCGCAGCTATCATTACGACCCGCTGGACCGCCTGATCAACGTCCGTGGTGCCACGCCGGAAAGCTTCGCCCACGACCCAGCCGGTAACCTGCTGGGCCAAGGCGATCTACCAACCGCCAACCTGGCCAACGTCAAAGGCAACCGCCTGCTGATGCAGGGCGACCGCCATTACGACTACGACGCCTACGGCAACCAGATCCGCGAACGTCGCGGCGCCGGGCAGAAACTCGTCACCGAATACCGCTACGACGCCCAACACCGCCTGATCGGCGTCAGCCTGCCGGGCGGCAGTACCGCCACTTACAAATACGACGCCTTTGGCCGCCGCATCGCCAAGACCGTCGACGGCCACACCACCGAATTCCTCTGGCAAGGCGAACGCCTCGTCGCCGAAAGCGCCGACAACCGTTATCGCAGCTACATCTACGAACCCGGCAGCTTCCGCCCGCTGGCCATGCTCGACGGCGAAGGCCCGCGCAAGGCCACGCCGTTCTACTACCAGCTCGACCACCTCGGCACCCCGCAGGAACTCACCGACTACAGCGGCGAGATCATGTGGTCCGCCAAATACCGCGCCTACGGCAACCTCGCCGCCCTGGACGTCGCCGAAATCGACAACCCGCTGCGCTTCCAGGGCCAGTACTTCGATGCGGAGACGGGCTTACATTACAACCGGCATCGCTACTACAATCCGGGGACTGGACGGTTCTTGACGCCAGACCCGATCAAGCTGGCGGGTGGGTTGAATAACTACCAGTATGTACCTAACCCTACGGGGTGGGTGGATCCGTTGGGGTTGGAGACGTGTGCGGGAAATAAAGGATCTAATCCGCTTGCACCCGAAGATACTGCAACCAAACCTGCTGTAGATGAGGGGACTCCAGATGTACCAAGCTACGAAACGCCTTACAAACCGCTAAGCGGCCCTCAAAAAGAAGCATTGCAAGGAAAAGTTGAAAACAGGACGGCCACCCAAGATGAAGTTGCTCATTTAGATTGGGATAGGCGTTTCAGCCTGAGAAGACGCCAAGGCGTACGTGGCTTTTGGTCTGACGAAAGAGCAAGACTCAAGAGAGGGGAGCCGGGAACAAGAAACTGGTCCGACGCCCAAAAAGAAGATATTTTGAATAAAAAGACCCCGAAATTTAACGACAAGTCCATTGAGGGGCACCACATGTATAATGCTTTGGATTATCCTCACCTAGCGAATGATAGGCTTAATATCTACCCTGCAACGAGAAGTGAACATCAATATCGCTGGCACGGTGGAAACTTTCAAAATGACACCATGGGCAAACCGCTCAACCCATTAGTCCCAGAGGAGTTTTGACATGCCTAAAATAAGCATCTCATGCAGTATTCCCGTAAAAGATATTGAAGCCACAAAATTCCTACATAAAAATCTAGGATGGGGACTTAGTAGTGCTTCACGCATGTTAATGATGGGCGAGAAAGGTTTTTTTTATACATGCCAGCTTTATTTGAGCGACCACACTGAGCACGATAAAAAAATAAGAGCAGTCATAAATTTTTTCCAAAGTAAAAATATACCATTAAACATCCTAGAAATAGGTGACAATGAAGACTGGGGCGAAATTGATCCCAACTCAGATCTTCTAAAGATAACTGAGGAGCAGATGATAAATGAATTAAACAGCTCAGAGAGTTAGGCTCGGGCAATGACAACAAAGAAAGCAGTCGCCGGCGACATAATACTAATCCCTCTTGAGAAGGGTTTTAAACCAGCAAAAATCCTCTACGTGTCAAAGCGATACCAAGGTGTCATATTGCTTGGACTCAATTTACAGCCAGGAAATGCCCACTGACCTTCCTGACACATTTGAGCCTCTGTTATACACGTCAAAAATACCTATCCGGAAAGAGCGCTGGTTCTATGTAGGGCATGAAGAGCTGAAACCAAACCAAAAGAATCTTGACCTGAGAGTGGTAGCTGCTGAGCTCTGGCAAGGCGATAACCATTTAGGCCCAGCTTCAGAGGAAGACAAACGAAACCTTCCGGAAATGTTAGTAATGGGGGCGGGGCTTGTGGAGAAAAAAGCAGCAGCAATTAAGTGAGCTCATGGCTGCCTTCAGAATACTGGAACATTTAGTAAGTGGCGCGTATGACATTGCAAGAAATGTCACACGCCCCCTAATAGTTAAAAAGCTAAAAACATTTAAAAATTGAACACTTTAGATATAAATCCTGATAGAAACTTAATTAATATTTAAACTCTACGGTGCCATCACCCATTACCAATGGGATGCGGTCAATCGCCTGAGCCAGGTCACCTTGCCAGGCGGTGCCACCCGCGCCTTCACTTACAACCCGTATGGCCGCGTCACCGCCGAGCGCGATGAGCTGGGCCGCATCACCCGTTACGAATACGCCGACAACCTGCATCTGGTCAGCCGCCGCATCAATCCCGACGGCAGCCAGTTGCGCTACCGCTACGACAACTCGCGCCTGCTGCTCACCGAGATCGAGAACGAACGTGGCGAGCATTACCACCTCGATTACTACGCCAACGGCCTGATCCAGCAGGAAACCGGCTTCGACGGTCGCCGCACCGCGTATGAATACGACCTCAACGGCCAGTTGCTGAAGAAAACCGAATTCGGCGATGACGAAAGCGAGTTAGTGACCGAGTACCAGCGCGATGCCGCAGGCCGCCTGCTGGTCAAGACCCTGCCCGACGGCGAAGAGATTCACTACAGCTACGACGCCCTTGGCCGTCTGGTCAACGTCGACGACGGCAACTGGCCGCTGGCTTACGAATACGACCTGCAAGACCGCCTCATCACCGAGCACCAGGGCTGGGGCACCCTGCGCTACGAGTACGACAGCGTCGGCCAGCTCAAACACTGCCGCCTGCCCGACGGCAGCACGCTGGATTACCACCATCAGCGCGGCGGTCAGTTGAGCAGCATCGACCTCAACGGCTCGCGCCTGACCGCTCACCAGTTCAGTGGCGGTCGGGAGCGGCAGCGTCAGCAAGGTCTGTTGCTCAGCCAGTATCAGTACGACGAACAAGGTCGATTGCAGGCACACAGCGTCAGCCAGCAGGATCGCAGCCTGTTCCATCGTCGCTACGCCTACGATGCCAACGGCAACCTGGCGGGGATCGATGACAGCCGCAAGGGCAATCGCAGCTTTCACTACGACCCGCTGGACCGCCTGATCAACGTCCGTGGTGCCACGCCGGAAAGCTTCGCCCACGACCCGGCCGGTAACCTGCTGGGCCAAGGCGATCTACCAACCGCCAACCTGGCCAACGTCAAAGGCAACCGCCTGCTGATGCAGGGCGACCGCCATTACGACTACGACGCCTACGGCAACCAGATCCGCGAACGTCGTGGCGCCGGCCAGAAACTCGTCACCGAATACCGCTACGACGCCCAACATCGCCTGATCGGCGTCAGCCTGCCGGGCGGCAGTGTCGCCAGCTACAAATACGACGCCTTTGGCCGCCGCATCGCCAAAACCGTCGACGGCCAAACCACCGAATTCCTCTGGCAAGGCGAACGCCTCGTCGCCGAAAGCGCCGACAACCGTTATCGCAGCTACATCTACGAACCCGGCAGCTTCCGCCCACTGGCCATGCTCGACGGCGAAGGCCCACGCAAGGCCACGCCGTTCTACTACCAGCTCGACCACCTCGGCACCCCACAGGAACTCACCGACTACAGCGGCGAGATCATGTGGTCCGCCAAATACCGCGCCTACGGCAACCTCGCCACACTCGACATCGCTGAAATCGACAACCCGCTGCGCTTCCAGGGCCAGTACTTCGATGCGGAAACGGGCTTACATTACAACCGGCATCGCTACTACAATCCGGGGACTGGACGGTTTCTGACGCCAGACCCGATCAAGCTGGCGGGTGGGTTGAATAACTATCGGTATGTGCCTAACCCTACGGGGTGGGTGGATCCGTTGGGGTTGGAGACGTGTCCGGGGGCGACCAAGTCCTCTGCGCCTGAAGTGGCAGATCCGGAAAATAGCGCCCACGTGACCCCTGGTGAACCAGCTCCCCCAATGCCTTCTGGCGTGGGGGGCACAGGGGCGAATTATGACAAGGTCAATGGACAGGGGCTTTATGTACTGAAAAATGAAGCAGGGGATGTCATGTACGTAGGAAGAGGCGACGCACCCGCCAGGATAGATAAGCATGCCATCACTCCTGGGAAAGACGATCTGGTCGCCCAAACCCTTTGGGAAAACAATTTGACAAAAGCTCAGGCAAAAGGATTAGAGCAACGACTCATGAATTTATATGGTGGAGCTCGTAGACAAAACCCTGATACACCATTGCTGAACGAGTATCGGTCCTATGCACCAGAAAACCCAAATGCTCAGCTTTATCGCGACTCAGCTACAGATCAATTATTTACTGAAACCTTGAGGAAAATCGGGCAATGACAACAAAGAAAACAATCGCTGGTGACATAATACTAATTCCTCTTGAAAAAGGTTTTAAACCAGCAAAAGTCCTCTACGTCTCAAAGCGATACCAAGGCGTCATATTGCTTGGCATTTATAAAAACTCAGTTGACAACCAGGAAATGCCCACTGACCTTCCTGACACATTTGAGCTTCTGTTATACACGTCAAAAATACCTATCCGGAAAGAGCGCTGGTTCTATATAGGGCATGAAGAGCTGAAACCAACCCAAAAGAATCTTGACCTGAGAGTTGTAGCTGCTGAGCTCTGGCAAGGCGATAACCATTTAGGCCCTGCTTCAGAGGAGGACAAACGAAACCTTCCGGAAATGTTAGTAATGGGGGCGGGGCTTGTTGAGAAAAAAGCAGCAGCAATTAAGTGAGTTCATGGCTGCCGTCAGGATACGGGAAAAATCAAACTAGAGATTGATCAGCCATATTTGAACACACATTTGGCAGCCAAGAAATAAAGTTTATATGAATAAAACCCAAGCATATGTCACCAGATCCGATGACAATTTCATTGAAATTGAAATTGAAATTGAAATTGAAATTGAAATTGAAATTGAAATTGAAATTGAAATTGAAATTGAAATTGAAATTGAAATTCTTGACAACTGCATAAAAGAAAAAATCTCAGAAATTGGATTCATAAACAAAACACATACAAAAAAATATAGAAAAATCACAAAAACAGATGAAGACAAAGCAGAAGTTTTTAACCAGTTAAGGAATCTTGGAGTGTACTTTTCCAATGGCAGAGAGTGGTGCCCTGCGGAAATTTTTGAACACCTCAGAGACAAAGGACTTTTAACCGGAAAGTACTCAATGATCAGTTGGGCAGCCCCTGAAAAATACTTCCTGACTACTGATAAATGATCATGTAAAAACAAAACAGCAAGATTGTGCCGTATCTCTGACACTGCACTGTCGCACAGCAAACAGAGGACTGTGTGAGCGCGATTGCCTTGGGCGGCACTCCGACGATAGAGTGCGCAGCGCTCGCAAAATCTACGACTGCTACGCAGCCGATCGCGGGCAAGCGCGCTCCTACAGAAAAGCGTTTTAATTCATGACGTTGTGTTTATGTTTGATGAGAGGCAGGATTTTCGTTAGCGGACGTAAATTTTGCGAGGGGTCGGATCTTTATCGTCATCAATGCCGTCGTCGCGGCCAAGGCCCCTCCCACAGACATGGCGCAATCCTGTTCTCCAGAAAGCAAAAAACCCGCCGAAGCGGGTCGTTTTGCACACAACACCATCCCGACATCCTGTCAGTAGCCTCCTGGCAGTGGCCGATCTTCCCTTATCGCTGCATCGATCCTTCGCTGCAGTTGTTGAATTGGATCCTACATTTGCCACGACGCTGGGGATAGAGCCAATCGCGCCTGTTCGTGTAAGCCTTTGGCTATATGGCGCCGACGTCTAAAAAAGCGTGACTGTTGTCTCAGATTTAGTCATGTTAAGCCGACATCATGAAGATAGCGTTGAGAGTCAGTGCAAGGATCTGCCTGATGACTCATAAAAAAAGAAAAAACAACGAATTAGGGTGAACATCATGAATATGCGCAGCTTATCTATCAGCCGCCGTCTATGGCTGATTCTCATTGTCTCTGTGCTGATGCTCTTTGTGCTCGCGGCCGCCATGCTCAAGCAGATCAATGACGATCTCTATCTGGCCAAGGCCGAGAAAACCACGCATGTGGTCCAGACAGCCAGCGGCATTCTCACTTACTACCAGGGGCTGGAAGCCGCTGGCACCCTGACTCGTGAAGCCGCGCAGCAGCAGGCTCTCAGTACCATCAAGGCCCTGCGTTATGGCCAGAACGATTATTTCTGGATCAACGATCTGCGCCCGGTAATGGTCATGCACCCCGCCAACCCCAAGCTTGATGGCCAGGATCTGTCGGGCGTGAAAGACCCGGACGGTTTTGCGCTGTTCAATGAAATGGTGGCAGTGGCCAAGAGCAAAGGTGCCGGCCTGATCCATTATCGCTGGCCAAAACCGGGTGCCAGCGAGCCGGTGAAGAAAACTTCTTACGTGCAACTGTTCCAGCCATGGGGCTGGATCATCGGCTCGGGCGTGTATGTCGATGACGTGGCTGCCGAGTTCAAGCAACAAATGTGGAATGCCGTTCTGTTCAGCGCAGGCATTGTGCTGGTCCTGACGCTGCTGGTGACGCTGATTCTGCGCAGCATCGTCCTGCCATTGCGCTTGACTGTCAGCGCCATGGCCAACATCGCCAGCGGGGAAAGCGACCTGACCCGCACTCTGGAAACCCAGGGCAACGATGAAATCACCCAGTTGGGCAAACACTTCAATGCTTTCACCGCCAAGCTGCGCAGCGTGGTCATCGAGTTGCAGTCTTCGGCTGTAGGGCTGGGCCAGGCCTCCACCGATCTGGGCAACAGCGCCGAGCAGGCTCAGGCGCGCAGCCAGCAGCAATCCCAGCAAATGGATCTGGTAGCCACCGCCGTCAATGAAGTGACCTATGGCGTGCAGGACGTGGCCAAGAACGCCGAGCACGCGGCCAGCGAAATGCGCGATGCCGAGTCCCAGGCGCAACAGGGCCAGGTCAATATCGATAACAGCCTGCGTCAGATCGACCATCTGTCCGGCACCATCGGCCAGGCAGTGGAAGTGATGCAAACCCTGGCCAGCGAAAGCACACAGATTGGTGGCGTACTGGAAGTCATCAGCTCGATTGCCGAACAGACCAACCTGCTGGCACTCAACGCGGCCATTGAAGCCGCACGGGCCGGGGAACAGGGCCGTGGTTTTGCCGTGGTGGCCGACGAAGTGCGCCTGCTGGCCCAGCGGACCCAGAAGTCCACGGCCGAGATTCAGGGCATGATCGAGCGTCTGCAACGTCACTCCGACGCAGCGGTCAAGGTGATCGGCGACAGCAGCCGCTCCTCGCAACTGACCATCGAGCAGGCCAATCAGGCCGGCCAGAGCCTGACGTCCATCAGCCAGGCCTTGCGTAACCTCAACAGCCTCAATGCCTCGATTGCCAGCGCCACCCTGCAGCAATCCCATGTGGTCGATGACATCAACCAGAACGTCACTCAGGCCGCGCAACTCTCCCAAGGCACGGCCCTTGCCGCTGAACAGTCCACCGCTGCCAGCCAGCATCTGAGAGGATTGAGCGAACAGTTGAATGGCTTGCTGAAACAATTCCGCGTTTAACTCGTTGTGTTCGACAGGCTGCACGGAACCTCGTGCAGCCTTTGTTGCCTGAGGCCTGTCCATTTATTGCAGGGGGTCGTATGCGCACACTGGAACTGGCAGGTCAAAGCGTCCCCGTACTGGGTCAAGGCACTTGGCACATGGGCGAAGTCAGCCATCAACGCTCTGCGGAAATCGCCGCGCTGTGCATGGGCATCGAACAAGGCATGACCTTGATCGACACCGCCGAGATGTATGCCGACGGCGGTGCCGAAGAAGTGGTCAGGCAAGCGATTGCCGGGCAACGCGACAAGGTATTCGTGGTCAGCAAGGTCTACCCGTTCAATGCCAGCCGCCAAGGCATTCCCAAGGCTTGCGAAGCCAGCCTCAGGCGAATGAATACCGATTACATCGACCTCTACCTGCTGCATTGGCCGGGCGAATACCCGCTGGGCGAAACCGTCGAGGCTTTCGAGCGGCTGCGCGAGGCTGGCAAGATCGGCAGTTGGGGCGTTTCCAACTTCGATGTGTCGGACATGATGGAATTGGACAACCCACGCTGCGCCACCAATCAGGTGCTCTACAATCCCGAGCAACGTGGTATCGAGTTCGACCTTTTGCCCTGGGCCAATGACCGGCATTTGCCGATCATGGCGTACTGCCCGATCGGTCAGGCGGGCGACCTGCTCTATCACCCTGCACTGCACGAAGTCGCCAATCGTCACAGCGCCACGCCAGCACAGATCAGCCTGGCCTGGGTGCTGCGCCAGCCGAACATGATTGCCATTCCCAAGGCGACCAATCCTGAGCACATTCGCCTGAATATCGAGGCCGAAAAAATCGTCCTGACGCCACAGGATCTGGCCGACCTGGACAGGGCCTGGCCAACGCCGACCCGCAAGCGGCCATTGGCGATGGTTTAGACGTAGAGCCCCGGAAACAGCCAGCAATATTCCGTCACAAATATGTAATACCGGCTTGTCATGATGCGCGCTTCACCTCCCCGCTCCGGGCAGGCTTGCACGTGGAAAGCCATGAACCACAGCATTGCGCGGCATCAGGATTCAGACCTTTTCGGCCTGCTTTATGGCTTTCGTTTTTGTCCGGGTGAGCGGGGTCGGGAAATCGATTCTGCCGCTGTCATGGATTACCTGCAAAACACCCCGGACAACGACGACTTCATCTGGCTGCACCTGAACCTGTCTCACGCGGCCTGCGAGCGCTGGATGAAAACCCATCTGGAACTGCCGGACGAGTTCTTCGAGGCCTTGAACGAAGGCTCGCGCTCGACCCGGATCGAACATATCGACTCGGCACTGCTGGCGGTGGTCAACGATGTAGTGTTCGACTTCAACATGCTGTCGACCGATATCTCGACCTTGTGGGTCTGTACACGCAGTCACTTGATGATCACAGCGCGCCTGCAACCCTTGCGCTCCGTCGACAAGCTGCGTTCTGCGGTCAAGCGTGGCGAGCAATTTCACTCACCCCTGGAGTTGCTGGCCCATCTGCTGAGCGATCAGGGCGAGGTACTGACCCAGTTCCTGCGCAAGACCAGCATCAGCGTGGACAAGATCGAAGACCAATTGCTGTCCCAGCGCCTGAGCAACAACCGCTCCGAACTCGGAGCGATGCGCCGGGTGCTGGTGCGTCTGCAACGTCTGCTGGCGCTGGAACCCGGTTCGCTGATGCGCCTGCTGCACCGCCCTCCCCACTGGCTGCGCGAAGAGGACATGCAGGCGTTGCGTCAATCGACAGAAGAGTCGGCCCTGGTCATCAGCGACCTGACGGCCCTGGGCGAGCGCATCAAACTGTTGCAGGAAGAGATCGCCGCCAACCTCAACGAGCAAAGCAGCCGCACCCTCTTCACCCTGACCGTGGTCACGGTGCTGGCCTTGCCGATCAACATCGTCGCCGGTTTCTTCGGCATGAACGTCGGCGGTATCCCGCTGGCCTCGGACCCAGAAGGATTCTGGATACTGGTGGCGCTGGTTGCGACCTTTACCCTGATTGCCGGTCGCTGGGCCTTTCGCAAGCGCGGGGATTACTGAGGGTCCGCTGGCACCTCGCCTTGCGATTGGGTATCGATACTGACCACCACCGACATCCCCGGCCTCAGGCGTTCGGCCGCTGGTTGATCGGGGTCGACAATGATACGTACCGGTATGCGCTGGGAGATTTTCACGAAGTTGCCCGTGGCGTTGTCGGCGGGCAGCAGGCTGAATTCCGAGCCGGCCGCAGGCGAGATACGTTGTACACGCCCGGTGAGCCGGGTGTTGTTCAAGGCATCGACGGTAAAGCTCACCGACTGGCCGAGACGCACATTGGCCATCTGGGTTTCCTTCATGTTGGCGATGATCCACAACCGGTTGGGGACCAGCGCCATCAATTGCGCACCCGAGTTCACATAAGCGCCCAGACGCACGCCAATCTGCCCCAATTGCCCGTCTCGGGGGGCCAGGATGCGGGTATTGTCCAGATCGATACGCGCCAGCTCGATGGCTGCCTGGGCGCTTTCCACCGAGGCCTGCAACGAGTCGCGATTGACGATCACTGTTTGCAGGTCCTCACGTGATATCTGCAACGCGGCCCTGGCCTCGGCCACTGCCGCAATGGCCTGGGCATCGGCAGCACGGGTGACGTCCAGTTCGCTGCGCGATACCGAGCCGTCAGTCACCAGCGCCTGATTGCGACGAAGGTCCGCCGCGCTCTTGCTGCCTTGGGCGATGCTGCTCTGCAAGGCCGCCTGACGCTGGGCAATGGTCGCTTCGGCACTGCGCCGTTGTTGCAGGTTATTGGCCAATGCGGCTTTCTGCACCGCCAGTTGCGCCATGGCCTGTTCCAGATTACGGCGATAGATGCGGTCATCCAGGCGCACCAGCAAGTCGCCGGCCTTGACGAACTGGAAGTCCTGCACCGGCACTTCATGCACATAACCGCTCAACTGCGGACCGATGATGGTCGTCTGGCCGCGAACCAGAGCGTTTTCGGTGCTCTGGATCGGGCTTTTGAACGGCGGCAGTTCCCAGGCATACAGCACGATCAGAACGCCCGCCAACGCGATGCCGGCAAAGATCGCCGACGAGATGATGCGCTTGCGCCTTGAGCGCGGTTCGGTGGTGGGTGGCGTGGTTACCGGAGGCGGCGGCGGAGTATCGGGCGCCTGAATGGCCTCATCATTGTCCTGAGAGCTGGGGGACGGTGTTTTTGGCTGGGTCGGTTCATTCATGAAAGGTTGGCGCCACGGCTAGGGACGGAAGGTGGAGTGACAGGTGAAGCAGGCGTCGGTGCAATGGGTCGGGTGGTCATTTTCAGCCACAGCATGCGGGCTGAAATCCAGATCATCGTCAGCACGGCGATCACTGCAATCAACATGAATACATCGTTATAGGCCAGAACATTGGCTTCGCGGGTCGCCAGTGTCGAAAGTGAGCGAATACCCTGGGTCGTGCGCAACGCGGGGTCGGCAATGGTCGAAGCATAACCGGCAGCGGCGCTTTGCAGGCGGGACTGCACCAGCGGGTCGATCAGGGTCAGGTGCTCGACCAGATGGCTGGAATGGAATTTCTCACGTACGACCTGAAAAGTGCCCAGAGCAGCCGCCCCGATCAGCCCGCCAATGTTCTGGGTGATCCCGAACAGCACGGAAAAACTCACCATGTTGCGCGGGTTGGCAATGACGCCACTGATGCCCAGCACCAGTGTCGGCCCCAGGAAAAACGTCCCTCCGAACGCCAGCAGAAACTGGCTGAAGTACATGTTCGATTGCCGGGTCAGGCTGGTGGAGCCGCTGTCCATCCAGGCTCCCACCGCCATCATGGCCAGGGAAATCAGCAGCGGCTTGATCAGGTGTGCAGGGTTGATGGTCAGGGCGCTGACCGCCAGACCGGCAATGCTGCCCAGTAGCATGACCAGATAAAGGGTATGCAACTGCTCGCTGCCCATGTTCAGCGTCTGCAGGAAACCCACGGCCCCCGTGGACTGCTCCGACAGCACGATGCGAAACAGGATCACCGCCAACCCCAGGCGCAGAATCGCGCCACTGCCCAGCCAGCGGGTAATCAGCAAAGGGTTGCTGCGATTATGCTCGATGGCCAGCCCCGCACAGATCAGCGCGATGGAAGCAGCAGAAGCGATGCCTATCCAGGGCGCTTCCAGCCACCACTCGATCCGCCCCAATGACAGCACCGCACACAACAGGGCAAAACCGCTGGCCAGCAGGCCAAAGGTCAGGAAGTCGAGTTTCTCGAACGCCTTGAAGCGATCACCGGGCGGCAGTTTGAGCATCAACACACAGCCCAGCGACAACAGCGCCATGCCCAGCTCGAACAGGTACAAACCTCGCCACTCGGCAATCTGTAACAGGTCTTCGGACACCAGTCGCGCCAGCGGCGTCGCCAGTTGCGCTGTACCGAGCCCGAGTACCAATGCCTTGAGCCGCCACTTCTGGGGGAAGGCCTGGATCATGTAATACAGCCCGAGAGTGCTGAGCGCGGCGCCCACCATGCCATGGGCCGCACGCACCGCAACCGCCGACTCGATGTCATTGACGAACAAGTGGGCCAGAGTCACCAGCGAATAGAGCACCAGGAACAACTCGGTGAAGGCGCGCAGGCCAAACTGCTGGCGAAACTTAACCAGCAGCAGGTTCATGGACACGTTGGTCATGACGTAGGCCGCCGGTAACCAGGCAATGTCCGCAGAAGTAGCGCCCAGTGCGCCTTGCAGATAAGGCAGGTTGGCGACCACTAGCGCATTGCCCAGTCCGCCGGTCAGGGCAACGATGACACCCACCAGTGCGAAGGCCCAACGCCTGCGCGTGGAGTGCAGGGGCGTGGAAGGCGAGCCCGGCATGGTCGGCCGCTCATGGGGCTGCCATTGGCGGGGAGCGTATTTATCGTTCATGGATTCCTTTCTGGGGTTTCGCGAATGAATTCGCGCCCGTTCAAGCACTGTAGGAGCGAATTTATTCGCGAAAGGTCCAAACAACAGCTGGCAAATTGCTGCTTCAGACTATGCTTAAGCGCAATTTTGTTTTGCTCATTGGCGCTGTTAGGATCTGCTTCACGCTAAAAATAATAAGTAGAAGAAGAGCAAACGAACAAGGAGTTCAGAATGAGTTCACAGGTGTCACCCGCTCTCTCGGTTCGCAAGCCCAGCCAGAAACCGATTCTGGTCGAGGTGCGCAATCATATCGGCCATCTCACTCTGAATCGTCCCGCCAGCCTGAACGCCATTGACCTGGAAATGATTCGCACCCTGCAACGCCAGCTCGATACCTGGGCCGAAGACCCCACGGTATATGCCGTGGTATTGCGTGGCGCGGGCAGCAAGGCGTTTTGTGCCGGTGGAGATATCCGCTCGCTGTATGAAAGTTACAAGAGCGGACAGAACCAGCACCAGACATTTTTCGTCGAAGAGTATGCGCTGGATCTGGCGATCCATGATTACCGAAAACCGGTACTGGCCCTGATGGATGGCCTGGTACTGGGCGGTGGCATGGGGCTGGTTCAGGGGGCCGACCTGCGGGTGGTTACCGAGCGCAGCCGGCTGGGCATGCCGGAAGTGGCCATCGGTTATTTTCCGGACGTCGGCGGCAGTTATTTTCTGCCACGCCTTCCCGGCGAGCTGGGGACTTACCTGGGGCTTACCGGCACCCAGATCGGAGCGGCCGACGCCTTGTATTGCGGCCTTGCCGACTGGTCCATGAAAAGCGAAATGCTGCCTCGACTGGACCATATGCTCGACCACCTGAAATGGAAGTCCACGCCTCTCAAGGATCTGCAGGGAGCCATGGCAAAGCTGGCCACTCAGCGCCTGCCTTCTCCGCCACTGGAAGCCTTGCGGCCAGCCATCGACCACTTCTTTGGATTGCCGGATTTACCGAGCATCATCGAGCAATTGCAGCAGGTTACGGTCGCCAACACTCATCAGTGGGCACTGGAAACCGTCCGGCTGATGCAGAACCACTCTCCCCTGGCGATGGCCGTGACCCTGGAGATGATCCGCCACGGTCGGCATCTGTCACTGCAATCCTGCTTTGCCATGGAGCTGCATCTGGATCGACTGTGGTTCAAGCATGGAGACCTGATCGAAGGCGTACGCGCCCTGATCATCGACAAGGACAGGAGGCCGCAATGGAACCCTTCCAGCGTGCAGGGTCTGAACCCCGAGCATGTGCAGGGTTTCTTCAGCAGTCTGGAGGCGTGAATCATGCACGATATCGAACTCACTGAAGAGCAGGTGATGATCCGCGACATGGCGCGAGACTTCGCCTGCAACGAGATAGCGCCACATGCCCAGGCCTGGGAAAAGGCTGGCTGGATAGACAATGCTCTGGTCGAAAAGCTCGGAGAACTGGGCTTGCTGGGCATGATCGTGCCCGAACAATGGGGCGGGACTTATATCGATTACGTGGCCTATGCCCTGGCGGTCGAAGAAGTCTCCGCCGCCGACGCCGCCACCGGCACGCTGATGAGCGTCCACAGTTCGGTAGGCTGCGGCCCCATCCTCAATTACGGCAACGAAGAACAGAAGCAGACCTGGCTGGCGAAACTGGCCAGCGGCAAGGCTATCGGCTGTTTCTGCCTGACCGAACCCCACGCCGGTTCCGAAGCGCATAACCTGCGCACCCGCGCCGAGTTGCAGGGGGATCACTGGGTCATCAACGGTTCCAAACAATTCGTCAGCAACGGCAAGCGTGCGCAACTGGCAATCGTGTTTGCCGTAACCGATCCCGAACTGGGCAAGAAAGGCCTTTCAGCCTTTCTGGTGCCCACAGATAACCCGGGCTTCGTGGTTGATCGCAGCGAACACAAGATGGGCATTCGCGCCTCGGACACCTGCGCCGTGACGCTCAACGATTGTCGGATTCCCGCAGCCAGCCTGCTGGGCGAACGCGGCAAGGGCCTGGCCATTGCCTTGTCGAACCTGGAAGGCGGGCGTATCGGAATTGCCGCGCAGGCATTGGGAATAGCCCGCGCCGCATTCGAGGCTGCACTGGCCTATGCCCGGGAGCGGGTGCAGTTCGACAAGCCGATTATCGAGCACCAAAGCGTGTCAAACATGCTCGCCGACATGCACACGCGCATCAACGCAACACGACTGCTGGTCCTGCATGCCGCCCGCTTGCGCAGTGCAGGTCTGCCCTGCCTGTCCGAAGCCTCGCAGGCCAAGCTGTTCGCCTCGGAAATGGCCGAGTGGGTCTGCTCCAAGGCGATACAGATTCATGGTGGCTATGGCTATCTGGAGGACTACCCCGTGGAGCGCTATTACCGGGATGCCCGCATTACCCAGATCTATGAAGGTTCAAGTGAAATTCAGCGCCTGTTGATTGCCAGGGAACTACGCCATTATCTGGTTTAGGCCTGACGCTCAGGTGAACCGCTGTCGCCCCAGCAAGGAGATCAGCAAGGTAACCGAGTCGGCATTACTGAGCATGACATCGGTGCGTTTCTGGATATCGGCATAGAACACTTCCCTGGCCTCCTCTAGGGTTCTCTTGCCGGTTATACGCAGGATCGCGTTCTTTGCATCCCCTCGCCTCAGATCCTTCCAGTCATCATTTTCAATCTGCTTGAACAACTGGCTGCGATCGGTCTGGTAGGACAGGGATTTCTGTTGCTGGATGATCTGTTCGTTCTTGATGCGTAGCCGATAGCCCGGAGCATCTTCCAGCAAGTCGACAAAGGGGGCATAGGAATCCACGTAGGCAATATCTTCGGTACCTGCAACCAGATGGGACAATTCATGAATCAGAATCGTCGCACGGTAATGGTCGCCATAGTTGAAACTGCCCGACCTGATGACCTTGACCTTGAAGCGATAGCGGGGCAAACGAAAAAACTGCTCGGTCAGAAAAATCCTTTTCAAAGGGTCTTTGGAAAAGACAAAGGCACTGGATGTCTCATTCCCTCTTTTATTGAATCCGACGATATAACGCTGCGAATTGATGGGCGACAATGACGGGGAAATCAGCTCTTCGTAGATGGGTGTCACGACTTGCTTGACCGCATCGTACAGGCGCGTATCCGGATGCCTGGCATCAAAGAAGCTGGCGACAATATGTTCGACACGAGGATCGAGCGTGCCCTCTGCAGAGCGCCGGTTAAGATTATCAAGGCAGTTTTCCAGGTAACGACGAGCCTGAGTATGCCCCTGCTCGATACATTGCGCCCTGTCACGGTAGATCTGACGAATCTCGTGTATGCCGCGGGCATCGACGACCAGACTCTCACTGACTTCCATTTCCACCAGGTTGTTTTTCATGCGGGTAACAACGCCACCGCCGCCCTTGAGGCCACCCTGCAATTGCAGTGCCCAGTGCTGGTTAGTATCAAGCTTGATGGAAGGTCCGACCTTGTCCTGCATGACGATAAACCAACCGTCCTTGCTGGACTGGACCTGATAGACCTTGCCATTGACGGCGGCGTACTGCCTGCCCGTATTCTCATCCCTGGAAACGTTGAGCACTTCATCCTTGCGGAGCGCGTTCAGAGCGACGTCATGTACCTCGAACGCACTCAGGCGGCTGCGTAATTCCTCGGTAAGCGCATTGGTGCTCCAGGAAAACTCAGGGAAGGACGTGGACTCTGCAGACCCGACTGTCACCTCCTCTTCGGATAAAAGACCTTTATGTGGTTCTTGCCGGGATGAAATCAGCACGCTCAAACCTGCTGCAAGTTCCGATACGGCCTTGCCCCACCTCTGCTCGCCAATGGAAACAGCCGAAGAGTGAAACAGATCGCGGCTCTGCCATACACCGACCAACGCACCGAGACGCCCCGGCACGAATGCCAGTACTTGTTCAACCGCAAGGCCGAACAAGTACTTTGACGAGGTGCGCCGGTTCTCGTCATTGGTAACGCTTTGCTGACGTATATCGAACTTGAAAGCCTCAAGAACCCCCGGTAACAGATACTCCAGCGCATTCCCCTCGCAGGGCTCCAGCATGAAAGTCACCGGCAGCGGGCGCTCAAAGGGAAGGCCCATCGAGTCTTCAATGCTGAAAGGCAGATGTGGCTCGTGAAAGCCACCATGGTCATAGATGTGGCGCATGGTCGGGTCAATGCGGTCAAGGACATACGTCTGGAGACTGCCGGAAGTACACAGGTCGGTCACCAGAGCTGCCTGGTCGGCATACTCTCTGAATGTCCACTGCTCGCACAGCGGCGCATAGATCACCCAGGGCCCCGGCTGCTGCGAAGCTTTAGGAGTAATCACGTAAACGCCAAGAACCGGAGTCGGCTCCCAGCCTTTGGGAGCGGGCAGGATCAGCAAGGGACTCAGCACCACGTCCCACCCACGGACCGGCAAGCGGGCAATACCGTCAGGCATATTGAATACAGACTCGATAAAGTCATATGCCTCAGCCGACAGCTTGTTCCTGAGTTTGAGTACAAATGCCTTCAAGACCTCTGTAACCGGAATCTGCTCGGCAAAGTTACTCTTGCGCACAAGATGGGAAGGGCTACGGTTATCGAGCGCCGAATCGACCAGTTGCCGATAGTCGGTAGCGACATCCAGCGACTGCAACAAGTCTCGAATGTATTCGGGGGTCAACGACGCGCTCAAAGGGCTGCCGTCCTTGTGCGCAATGGAAATGACGCCATCCTGTATGGATGAAAAGCGGTTGATGGAAAAATCGGTGAGCGTTTCGCTTATTTTCTGAGTTGCTGCGGGTATGCCTTGGGGTGTCTGGCCGGTCGCAACAATCGCGGGTACATAGTGCGTCAGGGTCACGATCAGTTGATCGGAGTCCAGATTCGCGCCCGGAAAATCGACCGAAAGCCTCTCGCTCAGCTTTTCCTTTGCATGGTCACGAATATCGGGAATATCAAACAGGAAATCTTCGTGCGTACTGCTGGAGATATAAAAACGCTGCACCAGATTGGTAAGCGTAATCAGGTCATCAAACGAAGATTCGGTCACCCAGGTCGGCGCAATGGCTTTATAGATCAACACCTGAAGAGCCGCGCCCAGATCATTCACTGCCTGACGGGTTCCATCGTCGCGCTCGGTAACCGCGAGCGCTTTGCCAAACAGATCTGGGGTCAGGCCCCAGGTCTGCGCCCGGTTGTAGATAAAATTCACGGTCATCCGCTGTCGCTGGTTTTCAGCCTCCTGTAGCGCGTGAACCAGATGCCCCTCAATCACCTGGAACATGACACGGATACCCAATTCGCCAGGTCGCTCAAGGTACTTGAGCAATGCATGCCTGTCCGCCCCGGACAAGAGTTCAAGCACATTATCGATCCTGTCCACACGTCTCAGGCAGGCCAGCAAATTGTCTGCCAGTGCCTGGCGAGAATCGAATTTCGTCAGACCGTTCAACATTGTCCACAGAACATTGGAGCCGGGTTGCCGGGGGTTGTAGAGCACGAAAGCATTCGCCAGTGGAATCGGTGGCAGATCCGGCTCGTAATGCAATGACAGCATGCAGACCTCGACCCGCTCATCGCCCAGTACCTCGCGCAGGTGCGGCAGCGGTCTGTCCAGCACTTGCTGGAGCATATCCAGGACCTTCGTATCGAATACTTCCAGATGCCGTTCCAGAGAGAGTTCCAGACGTAGAGCGTCTTCACGGGAATGAGCCGCCCATACGCCAGGGTGTATTTGCGTATCGAGTCGACGAGTCGGCAGAGAATAGAAGTCTCGCTGCTGGCGGTCATAACGCTCTGCAAAATCGGGCAGTATCCATTTGAGCATCGACTCGAATAACGTCAGCGGCAAACGGATCTCGGGTTGATTCTGAAGCGCAGCGGCCTGCCCTTTCACCACCGTTCCGTCCAGGAGCGGTACAAGGCCTGGTTGACTGACCCGTTGAAGAGCCAGCGAAACCAGTCGAATCGCGGGCTCGCCGGAGCTGGCCCTCACGACCCAGAGTTCACGCGCATCCAGAGGTTCACCGCCGATCAGTGCCAGATAGCGATCAAGTGCATGACGCATGCACGTCTCCACTCCCGAATGCAGCGTGGCCAGACGCTCCATTCGCGCATCGAGGCTGATCATTCTGTCAGCCCAGGCTTGCAGTACGGGGTAATCGTGATCCCCTTGATCGACCGTCGGGACCGAAGGCAAGTGATCCCAGAGCGGCTCGAATTCAATCTGCCCGGCCTGCCAGCGTCCAGAATCGCGCAGGCGCAACAGCCGGGCATCCAGCAGGCCACGCACATCGAGCGCATCGTCGACCCGGACCGATGCCTTTTGATAAACGATTGCCGGCAGGCCCAGCACATAACGAACATTGCGCTTCTGCAAGCCGATGATCGACCTGATGAATTCGGGGAACCATGGAACAGTCAGTGCATCCACACGCAGCTTGAGCGGGCCTTGCATGTCGATCAGGGGGTGATCGTCCAGCGAGGAAAAACTCAGCAGTTCGGCTCGCCCCTGAACACTGGAGAAATGCTCGCTGATCTGCTTCCTGTCAACGTAATGCCTGAACCCGTACAACGATGAAAACAGATACAGCACCGGTAACTGCTCGACCCGAAACTCGATCAGGAATACACCGACCAGCTTGACCGGCTCCTGATCACCGATACTGACAGCCAGCCTGCTGACCGTGACCGATTTCAAATCCTCAGGCGCACCGGGATACGGCAGCAGTGAACTCAGATGACGGCATTCGTGTCCCGTCAGCGCCCCTTGTTCTGTACCGGTCAACAAGGTCTGGCGCAAGGACTCGGCCAGGGCATGGGCGACAACATCTCGTAGCGTGCGGCCATCATTCGTAACCTGACTCCAGTACTCATCCAGCAACTGCTCGTACGTATCGGTGACGATAGACCTCAACTCATCGAGCGCCTGGACGTATGGCTGCGCCTGGACCGGGGTCAGAATCCGGCCTTGAGCATCCAGAAATCTCAGGACAAGCCCTTTTCCAGGCTCTTCACCCGCATATTTATGGGTCGCGACCTCGACCAGTGTCTGGGTGCATGCCACCAGACTGGTCGTCATGACGCTTTCGGATGAGCGTTCCTCGACGATTTGCACGGGATGGTGGAAGACATCGATATCATTGCCGGGCAGAAGCTGTGCAAGCCTTTGCTGCAAGGCTTTACCGAGCGCAGTCTGCAGGGACGGCATGCCGTGCAGTCGTTCGGACAACTGATCAAGATGCTGCACCTGTTGCTGGACAACAGACTGCATCTGAACCTCGAACAGCGGGCCATCGATCAAGCGCGCATCGACCTCCAGCGACATTTCCCGGATCTCGTCGAACCTTTTCTTGAGGCTGACGAGCAACGCAGCCCTGCTCTTGAAACGCTCGATACCGAACAACAAGGTACTCAGGAACACCGGAGCTTTGCTGTCCTGCGTATCGCTTATCAATAATGCGCCGGCCAGCTCAGCGTTGGGCGTGGAGCCATCATCCATGACCAGCCTGTCGACACGGGGAGGAGGCACGTCCGACTTGCCGGTTTCGCCCACCAGTCGCTGTAGCCATCTGCCCTCGTCGCCCCGGATACGGGATGTGTCGATTGCCGCCTTGATACTCTGCTCGAATCGCACTTTGAGCGACTCGCTGAAAAAATACGGGGGTGATGACATGTGCCATTTCCTTTTCATGAAATCTCGCCACACGCCGGATGACCGGCGCAGGCAAGGAAAAGAAACAGCTTATGGAGGGCGTCGAAATGGCTGCGTTACATAAAGCAATTGATTGCCGGATATTGAAATGAAGCCTCGAGCAATGTCAGTTGGCGGTGACCTTGCTGTTTTTCTCTACCCAGACAGCGTAGGCATTGATGAAGGTTTGCAGGAACGGCCGGGTCTTCTCCGACAGCGTACCGGCCTCGTCGAAAAAGGTACCTGCATTGCCCAGATAGGCTTCGGGCTGTTGCAGGCAAGGAACGTCCAGAAACACCAGTGACTGGCGCAAATGGTGATTGGCACCAAAACCACCGATCGCGCCGGGTGAAGCACTGATCACCGCGCCCGGCTTGCCACTGAAAGCACTTTTGCCATAAGGCCGCGAGCCCACGTCAATGGCATTCTTCAGGGCGCCTGGCACTGAACGGTTATATTCCGGGGTAACGAACAACAGGCCGTCTGCGGCTGCAAGCTGTTCGCGAAATCTCGTGTAGGCCTGCGGGGCCGAAGCGCCATCAATGTCTTCGTTGTACAGCGGCAGGTCACCGATCTCGACGATGTTCAGCTTCAGTGTGTCAGGGGCCAGATCAGCCAATGCGAGCGCGATCTTACGGTTGATGGAATCTTTTCTCAGACTGCCGACCAATACGGCGATGGAGTGAACCTGGCTCATGGAGATATCCGTCATCTGATTCAAGGAACCATCAGGTATAGCCCAAGTCATGTTCAAGAGGCGAATGGAATAGCCCACTATTTTTTCGTGCCCGCCAAACTCACCTATGAATCAGTGGTCTACAAGCCTCGGTGGATTCTTAATCCAACGGTTATCTTCAGTTTCAGAGGTTACAAAGCAGATGGCTTCAGTTCTCGTCGGACAGTTTCATGCAAGAGATGCGGCAGGCCGTATCTACCCGGTGCATGAATTCCAGGAATCACAGCCTGATGAGGCTGACGGCAAGGAGCCTGTCAAAACGTATCGCCTGGCTATCGGAGACAGGGTCAACCATTTAGGCGGGGATGATTTTGAAGTGATCCAGTCCGGCGTGAAGATGACCCGAATCCCATAACATCCGTGTGCAGGTGTGGGACCGGATTTATCCGGGAAGATATTTCTTCGCTCCCACCCTTCAGGGAAATATCAGATACCAGAAAATCGCTGTCTCACGAGTCTGCGGGTCGATGCTGCGGTAACGCATGTGATCGAAACCTCCCACCACATACCCGCACCGCTCATACAGCCTGCAGGCCGCCAGATTATTGTTCTGGGTTTCGAGCATTATCCCCGGCAGATTGCGCTGGCGGCTCCAGAACTGCGCCACATCCAGCAAGGATCGGGCAACCCCGCAACGACGTGCCGACTCGTCGACCGCCAGCTCATCGATATGGGCAAAACCATTCCAGTGGGTACTGAGCACGATATGCCCGACCGCCTGCTCTCCCAGCCAGGCGACCAGCACCGTACTGTCGGCGGCGTCGCGGTAATCGCAGAATTCCTGTGAGTCGATGCCGTAGTTCTTGAGATAAGGCTCTACCGAATCGATGACCCAGGACTCGACACTCTGCCCCACGACCACCCGGGCATAACCCTGGACCGTGAAGGTGAATTCGCTGTTGAGGATATAGTCCTCGAAGCATTCGTCTGCGACACGAATGCTCAGAAAGGGGTTTGCTGCCGTCATCTCACCGCTGCCATGCTGGTGCAAACCATGGCCCGGTCAGGACGAAGCCTGAGCCTTGGCCTCTTGCAACTGAACCCACAACGGCGGCGCGCCTGCCGCCTTGGCAATAATGGCCAGGCGTGCTTCATGCTCTGCCAGTTCACTTTCGGTCGCACGAATGATGCGCGACGGCTGACGGCCGGACAGGCGGCGAATCTCGCTGCCGCGGTTGGCATTCCCACCACTGGAGCCGTTGTCATCGCTCGCGTTACCGGCCAGAGACAGGCTGGTCTGCCCACCGGTCATGGCCAGATAGACATCGGCCAGGATCTCGGAGTCGAGCAATGCGCCGTGCAGCTCACGGCCCGAGTTGTCTACGCCATAGCGCTTGCACAAGGCATCGAGGCTGTTGCGCTGGCCCGGGTGACGCTCACGGGCCATCAACAGCGTATCGAGCACCGAGCAATGCTGGGTGATATCGGCCTTGTCGTGCGCGCCCATCAACGCGAATTCGTTGTTGATGAAGCCAACGTCGAACGCCGCGTTATGGATGATCAGCCGGGCGCCCTTGATGAACTCGAAGAATTCTTCGGCGACTTCATTGAAGCGCGGTTTGCCAACCAGAAATTCGTTGGTGATACCGTGAACGCCAATCGCACCTTCATCGCTCTCGCGATCAGGTTGCAGATAGACGTGAAAATGCCGCCCGGTCAGGCGGCGGCCAATCAACTCGACGCAACCGATCTCGATGATGCGGTGGCCGTCGGTGACGGGCATACCGGTGGTTTCGGTATCGAGTACTACGGATCTGTTATCTGTGTTTTGCACTGCCATTGACTGTTGCCTCGTCTACAGGCCGCGATCTTAGCACGCTGCAAGGCCGGATGAGCCGTTCAGCTCATCGGGCAAACGGTCAGCCCTGCTTGATGCCGCGCACCTCATCCACACCACGGTTGGCCAACTGGTCGGCACGCTCGTTGCCGGGATGGCCGATATGGCCACGCACCCACTGCCACTTCACGGTATGACGGCTGACCTGTTCGTCCAGTTGCTGCCAGAGGTCGGCATTCTTGACCGGCTCCTTGGCAGCGGTTTTCCAGCCGCGCTTCTTCCAGTTGACCATCCATTCGGTGATGCCTTTCATGACGTATTGCGAGTCCGTCACCAGGGTCACTTCGCAAGGACGCTTGAGTTCTTCCAGGCCGCGAATGGCACCGGTCAGCTCCATGCGGTTATTGGTGGTATTGGCCTCGCCGCCCCACAATTCCTTTTCGACGCCCTTGTAGATGAGCAATGCACCCCAGCCGCCGGGGCCAGGGTTGCCCTTGCAGGCGCCATCAGTGAAGAGTTCAACGCTTTCGCTCATTACGACCGTTCCAGAATCAAGGGATTATTCGGGCAGGACGACAGGCCAGACCATCAAGGTTGCGGCGTGTTGCGGTTGACCTTGGCCATCGGCAACGGGATCAGCTTGCCCATCGGCTCGCGACGGACCTGACGCAAGGGGCGCAAGCCAACCACCAGTTTGCGCGCCACCAATAGATAGAAGCCGCCGCCCGGACTTTGCCGCCCCTCACCGAGGCTTTCCAGACCGCTGAAGCGTGCCTGCCATGCTGCCGAAGAAAGGGGCGGACGATAACACCCGAAGCGCCGCTTCTCCAGTGCGAACCCCAGCAGGTTCAGCCAGTCGGCGACACGGGACGGTGAAATGCAGCGCGCCTTGCGCAAGGCATCGCGAGCGAAGACATGCCGTAAACCCCAGGTGCTCCAGGGGTTGATACCGATAATCAGCAGGTGCCCGCCCGGCCTGACGCTGCTGGCGGCTTCGCGCAGCAGGCCATGGGGCGAAAGGCAGAAATCCAGGCCATGCTGCAGGACCACCACATCGGCGGCATGCTCGCTCAATGGCCAGGCTTCTTCTTCGCAGACGATCTCTACGCCGGGCAGCGGCGCGCCAAGCCTGACATTGCGTTGTACCTGCTTCGCCACGGGCGGGTTTTCGGCAGATGGCCCGTAATGCACAAGATAACCACCGAAATAACGCCCCAGTTCGTCTTCGAGAATCCGACGCTCCTCCTCAAGCAGGAGTTGTCCCAACGGCCCGGACAGCCACTTGCGGGCGGCCTGGATCAAAGCAAGCCATTCAGGATCGGCCTGGGCGAACGCTTCATCGGTCATTTGAGGTCTCCTTGGGGGTTCGCTTGCAGCCGTATCAAAGACTAAGATGCACCATTGTTTCCCGATGTGCGAACTGCGCCATGATACAGATCCACGCCCTGCACGCTTTCAACGATAACTACATCTGGTTGTTACAAGACCTTTCCACTCAACGCTGCGCAGTGGTCGATCCGGGTGATGCGCAGCCAGTACTCGACTGGCTGGAGCACAATCCCGGCTGGCAACTGACCGATATCCTGATCACTCATCATCACAACGACCATGTCGGTGGTGTCGTGCAGCTCAAGCAGGCCACTGGCGCCAGAGTGCTCGGCCCGGCCACGGAAAACATCCCCGCCCGTGACATCGCGCTGGTGGACAACGACAGGGTATCCGTTCTGGGCCTGGATTTCGCGGTCCATGCCGTCCCGGGCCATACCCTTGGCCATATCGCCTTTTATCACGATGACGCGACGGCTCCCGTGCTGTTCAGTGGCGATACCCTTTTTGCCGCTGGCTGCGGACGCCTTTTTGAAGGGACGCCGCAGCAGATGCATGATTCCCTGAGCCGACTGGCGGCCTTACCCAACAGCACGCTGATCTACTGCGCCCATGAATACACACTGAGCAACCTGCGTTTCGCCCAGGCCGTGGAACCCGAAAATCGGGATATTGCCGAACGTCTGGCGCAAGTCAGCCAATGGCGCAGTGAAAATCGTATCAGCCTGCCTTCCAATCTAGCTCTGGAACGACGCACAAACCCCTTCCTCAGGGTCCGGGAAACATCTGTTAAAGAAAAAGCGGACGAACGGACCGGCCGTGAAAACAGCTCGCCGAGCGAGGTTTTTGCTAGCTTGAGGGCTTGGAAAGATACGTTCTAAAGCGCGTGGAATCGGCACGAAAATTCTGAAAGGTTGACCGTTGGGGGGACGCTTTCTAGAATCGCCCGACATTTTCGCCTGGAAGTCCCCCCCAGCCAATGTCGTCACTTACACGCAAACACCTAAATTCGGACGCATTGACTCGGTTGGCTCAGGCTGTGGCTGTAGCCGCGAGTGCGCTACTGGCAGGCTGCCAGACCACAAGTCATGTGGAGCCAAGCAGCACTTACCGCACGCCCAACCTGTCCACCGGCATCAAGCAAAAACCCATCTTCATTACCCAGACGCCAAACCAGTCGGCCCCGCCCCAGGATATCTGGGACCGGATGCGCCAGGGTTTCCAGTTGCAACAGAACAACGACCAGAACCCCCGTATCGATCAGCAGCGCCTGTGGTTCGCCAACAACCCGTCCTTTCTTGAAAACGCGGGCGAGCGCGGCAGCCTCTATATGCACTACATCGTCGAGCGCCTGGAAGAACGCAACATGCCGCTTGAGCTGGCCCTGCTGCCAGTGATCGAAAGCGCCTACAACCCGATGGCGATCTCCCGCAGCCAGGCTGTAGGCCTGTGGCAGTTCATCCCGTCCACGGGGCGCTACTTCAATCTGCGCCAGACCAGCTTCTATGACGGTCGACGCGATATCCAGGCGTCCACCGTGGCGGCAATGGATTACCTGACCAAACTGCATGACATGTTCAACGGCGACTGGCTGTTGGCACTGGCGGCCTACAATGCGGGCGAAGGCACAGTCAGCCGCGCCATCGAACGCAACGAGAAGCTCGGCCTGCCAACGGACTACTGGAACCTGCCGCTGCCTCAGGAAACACGCGACTATGTGCCCAAGCTGCTGGCACTTTCCCAGGTGGTTCTGTCGCCGGATGCCTATGGCGTCAACCTGAACCCGATTGCCAACGAACCCTATTTCGAAGTCGTCGAGCTCAACAAGCGTGTCGATCTGTCCAAGGTCGCAAGCCTGGCCAATATCGACGAAGACGAACTCATCCAGCTCAACCCGGCCTTCAAGAAGCGCCTGACCATTGATGGCCCTCAGCATTTGCTGGTGCCGACTTCAAAGGCGCACATACTGACAGCAAGCCTGTCGGCCATGAAGTCCGAAGAACTGACCGCATGGCAACCCTACCGCGTACGTCGTGGCGATACGCTCGAAAGCCTTGCCAGCCGTTATCAGGTGCCGGTCAGCTCGATCAAGAGCAACAACAGGCTGGCTGGCAACAAACTCAAGGCCGGTCAGTCCTTGAGCATTCCGGTCCAGCCGGGCATGAAGTCTTCGCAGCCTGTGTTCGAGGAGCTGGCCAGCAACGACAAACCGGCCACCAGCCGCAGCTACAAGGTCAGGAATGGCGACAACCTGTCGAGCATCGCTCAGGCCCACAAGGTTGATGTCGAAGAGTTGCAGCGCTGGAACAAGCTGTCCGGCAACAAGCTCAAGATTGGCCAGACGCTGATCGTTCAGGGCGGCAAGGCCGAGAAAGCAGCCACTGCAACGGCCAGCGCCGAGCCCGAAAAGAAATCCATGCAGTACAAGATCCAGAAAGGCGACTCGATGTATCTGGTCGCCAAGCGCTTCAACGTCGAGATGAAGCATCTCAAGCGCTGGAATCCACGTACCGGTCAGGCCCTTAAACCCGGCCAGACCCTGACTGTCTACCTGCCTCATTGATGACGCCGGCCACCTGCCCTGAAGCAACCTCGGGGCAAGTGGTCGTCCAGACCATCGCTCCCGCATTGCCGGCGGTCTTTTTCCAATCCGGACAAGCTGTTACTGTTAGCGACCCGAAAGCCCAAGCCGTCTGGATCGTGATACGTCCCTTCCTGCTAGTCATCTGTCTGGTCTTGAGCTTCTGTGCCAACGCTGCCATCAGCGAAAGCAATGGCTATGCGCAATTTGGCGTTCTCAAGTACCCGGCCAGTTTCACTCATTTCGACTGGGTCAATCCCGAGGCGCCGAAAGGTGGCACCTTGCGAATCATGGCCTTCGGCACGTTCGACACACTCAACCCTTACACCTTCAAGGGCACCAGCCCTGTGTCGACAGGCAACTTCCTGCAATACGGCGTCAATGAGCTGAACGAACCCCTGATGGTCGGCACCGGCCAGTACGACCCGTCCGGCGACGAGCCCACGTCCAGTTACGGGCTGATCGCACAGTCGGTGGAGTTCAGCGAGGACCGCAGCTGGGTGGTATTCAATCTTCGTCCCCAGGCGCGCTTTCACGATGGCAAGCCGATCACGGCCTATGACGTGGCCTTCTCCTATCGCACACTGCTCAAGGACGGTCACCCGCAATACCGCACGGCCTTGCAGGAAGTGCAGCGAGTCGACATTCTCAATCGCCATCGCATCCGCTTTGTCTTGAAGCGTTCCGGCAATCCCCTGCTGATCCTGCGTCTGGGTGAGCTGCCGGTACTGCCGCAGCATTACTGGAAAGACCGCGACTTCAAGGCCACGACTTTCGAGCCGCCACTGGGCAGCGGCCCCTATCGCATTACCCGAGTACAGCCAGGACGCCAACTGGTGTTCGAGCGGGTGAAGGATTACTGGGGCAAGGACTTGCCGGTCAATCGCGGCAAATACAACTTCGATCGCGTCGAAGTGGAGTTCTACCGCGACAGCGATGTAGCCTTCGAGGCCTTCAAGGCCGGTGAATTCGACATCTATATCGAACATCAGGCCAAGAACTGGGCCAATGGCTACAACTTCCCGGCCGTCGCCAATGGTCAGGTGATCAAGGCGCAGATCCCGCACAAGATCCCGACCCAGACTCAGGGGCTGTTCATGAACACCCGGCGCGGCACCTTTGCCGATATCCGGGTGCGTGAAGCACTGGGGCTGATGTTCAATTTCGAGTGGACCAACCGCGCACTGTTCAGTGATGCCTACTCCCGCTCCACCAGTTACTACCCCAACAGCGAGTTTTCCGCGACGGATCTGCCCACCGGCCGCGAGCTGGCCCTGCTGGAGCCTTACCGGGACCAGTTACCCGCCAGCCTGTTCACCTCCCCCTTCAGCCCATCGAAGACCGATGCCCGCGGCATTCCGCGTGAAACCCTGCGCAAGGCACTGGGCCTGCTTGCCAAGGCCGGCTGGACGCTGTCGGAGCGAGGCCTGCTCAATGCGGACCAACAACCGCTGCATTTCGAGATTCTGCTGGTGAACCCCAATCTCGAACGCATCCTGCAACCCTATATAGAAGACCTGCGCCGCATAGGGATCGAAGCAAGCCTGCGCACGGTGGACCGCGCCCAGTACAAACAGCGGCTGGACCATTTCGACTTCGACATGATCCTCATGACCCTGCAACAGACACTCAGCCCCGGCCTTGAACAGTGGCAGTATTTCCACTCCAGCCAGGCCACGGTCAATGGCAGCAAGAACTACGCTGGCGTCGCCAATCCTGTGGTCGACAGCCTGCTCAACAAGCTGCTGGCCGCACAGACGCATGATGAACAAGTCGCAACGGCACGCGCACTTGATCGCGTATTGCTGTCCCAGCATTACAGCATTCCGAACTGGTACCTGAACAATCATCGCCTGGCCTATCGCAATCGATTCGCCATGGTCACCACCCCGCCCTATACCATGGGGTTGCGTGCGTGGTGGCTCAAGACTCCGGAGAAGACCCGATGACCCCACTGCGTTCCCTGTTCATGCAGGCTGGCGGCCTGTTGCTGGCCGGTATCGTCTGCACCGTCCAGGCTGCTCCCCAGCATGCCGTGACGCTGTATGACGAAGCCCCGAAATATCCGGCCAACTTCAAGCATTTCGATTACGTGAACCCCGACGCGCCCAAGGGCGGGATTTTCCGTCAGGCAGGCTTCGGCAGTTTCGACAGCCTTAACCCGTTCATCAACAAGGGCGTGGCCGCTGAAGATATCAGCCTGATCTACGACACCTTGACCAGCCGCAGCCTGGATGAGCCGTTTACCGAGTACGGGCTGATTGCCGGCAAGATTGAAAAATCTCCGGACAATGACTGGGTACGTTTCTACCTGCGCCCTGAAGCGCGCTTCCATGACGGCCATCCGATACGCGCCGAAGACGTGGTATTCAGCTTCGAGTCGCTGATGAAACATGGCTCACCCATGTACCGTGGCTACTACGCCGATGTCGATCAGGTGATTGCCGAAGATCCTTTGCGCGTGCTGTTCAAGTTCAAACACAAGAACAACCGCGAAATGCCACTGATCCTGGGTCAGTTGCCAGTGCTGCCCAAGCATTTCTGGGCCACACGGGACTTCAGCAAGAGCAATCTGGAGATCCCGCTGGGCAGCGGGCCTTACAAGGTCGCCGAGGTCAAGGCCGGGCGCTCGATGCGTTATGAGCGGGTCAAGGATTACTGGGCCAAGGATCTGCCGATCAACAAAGGCTCCTACAACTTCGATGTCCTGACCACCGATTACTACCGTGACAACACGGTCGCTCTGGAAGCCGGCAAGGCCGGGCAGTTCGATTACTGGCTGGAAACCAGCGCCAAGAACTGGGCCACGGCCTACAACACGCCAGCGGTGCGGGACGGTCGCCTGATCAAGGAAGAGTTGCCCAACGGCAACCCCACCGGCATGCAGGGTTTCATCTTCAACCTGCGCAAACCGGTGTTTCAGGACATAAGGGTCCGCGAGGCCCTGACCCTGCTGCTGGATTTCGAGTGGACCAACAAGCAGCTGTTCAACGGCTCCTACAGCCGGACCAAAAGCTACTTCGACAACTCCGAGATGGCCTCCAGCGGCCTGCCTTCGGCACAGGAACTTGCCATCCTGGAACCGTTGCGCGGCAAGATCCCTGACCGGGTCTTCAGCGAAGAATACAAACTGCCGGTCAACGATGGCAGCGGCATGATCCGTCCTCAATTGCGCCGCGCCTTCCAGTTATTGCAGGAAGCGGGCTGGAAAATCGTCAACGACAAGATGGTCGATGCCCAGGGCAACCCGGTCAAACTGGAGTTTCTGCTGGCCCAGACCGAGTTTGAGCGCGTCCTGCTGCCCTACAAGCGCAACCTGAACGATCTGGGTATCGAACTGAGCATTCGCCGGGTGGACGTCTCGGAGTACATCAACCGCCTGCGCTCGCGGGACTACGAGATGATCGTCAGCAGCTACCCGCAATCCAGCTCGCCGGGCAACGAACAGCGGATCTACTTCCACTCCTCCAGCGCCGACAACCCTGGCAGCCGCAACTTCATGGGCCTCAAGGACCCGGCCATCGATACCCTGGTGGACGGCCTGATCAATGCCGACTCGCGCCAGAACCTGATCACCCATACCAAGGCCATGGACCGCGTCCTGCTGTGGGGCTTCTATGTGGTTCCCAACTGGCACATCAAGACCTGGCGCGTGGCCTACTGGGACCATATCGCCCACCCCAAGGCCCCGCCACTGTCGGACATCGGCGTCATGACCTGGTGGATGAAACCGGACGCAAAACCGGCGATTCCCGCGCAGCCTGCCAACGGGCAAGCTGAACCTGCGAGTACGGAGCAATAACATGCTGGCTTATATTCTCCGGCGCTTGCTGCTGATTATCCCGACCCTGTTCGGCATCCTGATCATCAACTTCATCATCATCCAGGCCGCTCCCGGCGGACCTGTGGAACAGATGATCGCCAAGATCGAAGGTTTCGACGGCGCCACCAGCCGCATCGCCGGTGGTGGCTCGGAAGTCGCGGTGGCAGGCTCCAACTACCGCGGCGCACAGGGCCTGGACCCGGCGCTGATCAAAGAAATCGAGCGCATGTACGGCTTCGACAAGTCGGCACCGGAGCGCTTGTGGATCATGATCAAGAACTACGCGCAGCTGGATTTCGGTGACAGTTTCTTCCGCGATGCAAAAGTGATCGACCTGATTGTCGAGAAGATGCCGGTGTCCATATCCCTCGGGCTATGGAGCACCCTGATCATGTATCTGGTGTCGATCCCGCTGGGTATCGCCAAGGCCACTCGCCATGGCAGCCATTTCGATGTCTGGACCAGTTCGGCAATCATCGTCGGTTATGCAATTCCCGCGTTCCTGTTCGCCATCTTGTTGATCGTGGTATTTGCCGGTGGCAGTTATTTCAACTGGTTCCCGCTGCGCGGCCTGACGTCCAATGGCTTCGACGAGATGAGCACGCTGGGCAAGATAGGTGATTACTTCTGGCATCTGGTGCTGCCGGTGACAGCGCTGGTGATCGGCAACTTCGCCACCATGACCCTGCTGACCAAGAACAGCTTCCTGGACGAAATCAGCAAGCAATACGTAGTGACCGCCAAGGCCAAGGGCCTGAGCAATAACCGCGTGTTGTACGGCCATGTGTTCCGCAACGCCATGCTGTTGGTGATAGCAGGTTTCCCTTCGGCCTTCATGGGGATCTTCTTTACCGGCTCGCTGCTGGTGGAGGTGATCTTTTCCCTGGACGGCCTTGGCCTGATGAGTTTTGAAGCGGCCATCAACCGTGATTACCCGGTGGTCTTCGGCACCCTGTTCATCTTCACCCTGCTGGGGCTGCTGGTGAAACTGATCGGTGACCTCACGTACACCCTGGTAGACCCGCGCATCGACTTTGAAAGCAGGAAGCATTGATATGAAGCTGTCTCCTCTCAATCGCCGCCGCTTCGAGCGTTTCAAGGCCAACAAGCGCGGCTGGTGGTCGCTGTGGCTGTTTCTGATCCTGTTCGGCCTGAGCATGGGCGCGGAACTGATCGCCAACGACAAGCCGCTGGCTGTGCGCTATGACGGCGAATGGTACTTCCCGGTGTTCAAGCGTTACCCGGAAACCACCTTCGGCGGGGAATTCCCGCTGGAAGCCAATTACAAGAGTCCCTACATCAAGGAACTGGTCGCGCAAAAGAACGGCTGGACCCTTTGGGCACCCATTCCGTTCAGCTACCAGAGCATCAACTACGACCTGAAAGTCCCCGCCCCGGCGCCGCCCTCCAGCGAGAACCTGCTGGGCACCGACGATCAAGGGCGCGATGTATTGGCTCGCGTGATCTATGGTTTCCGCATCTCGGTATTGTTCGCCCTGATCCTGACGGTGCTCAGTTCCATCATCGGCGTGATTGCCGGTGCCTTGCAGGGTTTCTATGGCGGCTGGGTGGACCTGATGGGCCAGCGCTTCCTGGAAGTCTGGTCGGGCCTGCCGGTGCTGTACCTGCTGATTATCCTGGCCAGCTTCGTGCAGCCCAATTTCTGGTGGCTGCTGGGCATCATGCTGCTGTTTTCCTGGATGAGCCTGGTGGACGTGGTACGCGCCGAATTCCTGCGCGGCCGCAATCTGGAATACGTGCGCGCTGCCAGGGCGCTGGGCATGGAGAACGGCGCGATCATGTTCCGCCATATCCTGCCCAATGCCATGGTGTCGACCATGACGTTCATGCCGTTCATTCTGACCGGCGCCATCGGTACCCTGACAGCGCTGGACTTCCTGGGCTTCGGCCTGCCCGCCGGCTCGCCTTCGCTGGGCGAACTGGTCGCGCAGGGCAAATCCAACCTGCAAGCCCCGTGGCTCGGCATCAGCGCCTTTGCCGTACTGGCATTGATGCTGAGCCTGCTGGTGTTCATCGGCGAATCCGCCCGCGATGCTTTCGACCCAAGGAAATGAAATGAACAATGACAATCTGATCGAAATCCGCGATCTGGCGGTCGAGTTCGTGACAGGCGAGTCGCGCCAGCGCGTGGTCGAAAACATCAGCTTCGATATCCGTCGCGGCGAAACCCTGGCTCTGGTGGGTGAAAGCGGCTCCGGCAAGTCGGTCACCGCGCACTCGATCCTGCGCCTGCTGCCCTACCCCATCGCCACCCATCCTGCCGGCACCATCCGCTATGCGGGCGATGACCTGCTGAAGATGGACGAGAAAAAACTGCGCTCCATTCGTGGCAATCGCATTGCCATGATTTTCCAGGAGCCCATGACCTCGCTCAATCCGCTGCATTCGGTGGAAAAGCAGATCAACGAGGTGCTCGGCCTGCACAAGGGGCTCACCGGCAAGGCAGCCACGGCGCGTACGCTGGAGCTGCTGGAAATGGTCGGCATCAGCGAGCCGCACAAACGGCTCAAGGCCCTGCCCCACGAGCTGTCAGGCGGCCAGCGCCAGCGCGTCATGATCGCCATGGCCCTGGCCAACGAGCCCGAACTGCTGATTGCCGACGAACCGACCACCGCACTGGATGTTACGGTACAGCTGAAAATCCTCGAATTGCTCAAGCAATTACAGGCTCGTCTGGGCATGGCATTGCTGCTGATCAGCCATGATTTGAACGTTGTGAGGCAAATAGCCAATCGTGTATGTGTCATGCAGCGCGGTTGCATCGTCGAACAAGCATTGTGCGAAGAGCTGTTCCGTTCACCACAGCATCCGTACACCCAGGTGTTGCTCAGTGCAGAGCCCAGCGGCGGTCCTTCGACCAACCCGGCTGGCGCTCCACTGCTTGAAGTCGAGGACCTGAAAGTCTGGTTCCCGATCAGGAAAGGCCTGCTCAAGCGAACCGTCGATCACGTCAAGGCGGTGGATGGTATTCGCTTCAGCCTGCCTCAAGGGCAGACACTGGGGATTGTCGGTGAAAGTGGATCGGGCAAATCGACGCTGGGCCTGGCAATACTCAGGCTCATCGGCAGCCAGGGCGCCATACGGTTTGAAGGCAAGCCGCTTGATGGCCTGTCGCAGCAGCAGATTCGTCCGCTGCGCAGACAGATTCAAGTGGTGTTCCAGGACCCGTTTGGCAGTTTGAGCCCGCGCATGTCAGTAAGCGATATCGTGGGCGAAGGCCTGCGCATTCATGGCATGGGGACGGACGCCGAGCAGGAAGCGGCAATTATCGAGGCACTCAGGGAAGTAGGTCTGGACCCGGAAACCCGGCACCGCTACCCCCACGAGTTCTCGGGTGGGCAAAGGCAGCGAATCGCCATAGCCCGTGCATTAGTGTTAAAACCGGCGCTGATTCTGCTGGACGAGCCGACATCGGCCCTCGACCGGACAGTGCAGCGTCAGGTAGTCGAGTTACTGCGCTCGCTGCAAACCAAGTACAACCTGACGTATTTGTTCATCAGCCATGACCTGGCTGTCGTCAAAGCGCTGAGCCACCAGTTGATGGTGGTCAAGCAAGGCAAAGTGGTCGAACAGGGTGTGGCGCAGGATATCTTCGCCGCACCGCAACATCCCTATACACAGCAGCTACTGGAAGCAGCCTTTTTGGCGCCGGTAGCTGTCGATTAACCTGAAGAGGAACAACACATGGGTTTTCTCGCCGGTAAGCGCGTCCTGATCGTCGGTGTCGCCAGCAAACTGTCCATCGCATCCGGCATCGCTGCCGCCATGCATCGTGAAGGTGCCGAGCTTGCGTTCACCTACCAGAACGACAAACTCAAGGGCCGCGTCGAAGAGTTCGCAGCAGGCTGGGGCTCAGGCCCTGAGCTGTGCTTCCCTTGCGACGTGGCAAGCGACGAAGAGATCAACAAGGTCTTTGAAGAGCTGAGCAAGAAGTGGGACGGCCTGGACGTCATCGTTCACTCCGTTGGCTTCGCTCCAGGCGACCAGCTTGATGGCGACTTCACCGAAGCCACCACCCGTGACGGCTTCCGCATCGCTCACGACATCAGCGCCTACAGCTTCGTTGCCCTGGCCAAAGCCGGTCGCGAACTGATGAAAGGCCGCAATGGCAGCCTGCTGACCCTGTCGTACCTGGGCGCTGAGCGCACCATGCCTAACTACAACGTGATGGGCATGGCCAAGGCCAGCCTGGAAGCCGGCGTTCGCTACCTGGCTGGCAGCCTCGGCCCGGAAGGCACTCGCGTCAACGCCGTATCGGCTGGTCCGATCCGTACCCTGGCTGCTTCGGGTATCAAGAACTTCCGCAAGATGCTGGCAGCCAACGAAGCGCAGACCCCTCTGCGTCGCAACGTCACCATCGAAGAAGTCGGCAACGCCGGCGCCTTCCTGTGCTCGGACCTGGCGTCCGGCATCAGCGGTGAAATCATGTACGTCGACGGCGGTTTCAACACCACTGCGATGGGCAACATCGAAGAGTGATCTTCGATAGGGGCTGGCGTCTGACGTCGGCCCTGAAAACAGAAAATCCGGACGCCCGCCAGGGATCCGGATTTTCTGTTTCTGCCCCCACGCCTATTTAGGCTTGGGTATGCCGAACTGCTCCAGAGTCGGGTTGACGGTACGGCTGAAGGCCTTGCGTTCCTTACGCTCCTTCACCGAATTGATGATCTCCGAAATACCCATGCCGATGCTTATGGCACCACTGACCGCCCAGCCCACGGGGCCGGCCGCCGCACCAATCGCCGAAGCTGCCGCTGCACCCGCCGCCTGACCGGCAACCGCCCCGACAATACGCCCGCCAACAGCCGCGGCTACACGCCCACCGATACCTACCGCTGCGTTTGCACCGCCCCTGCGCACACCCACCTTGTCACCAAAGTCGATCACCTCGTGAATAGTGCTGGCAGCCTGCTTCAGATCATCCTTGGTCTGATTCGTATCCTTGCCAGTGCCACCGGGGGTAAATGCGGTGCTCATTCCGGTGGTACCCGCCGCTGCTTTTTTGGTCGTGGTTTCATTCACCACCTGAGCCAGTGCCGGGTCGCTGTTAATAATCAACTCTGCCTGGCGGTCGGTATTCCTGGCCAGAAAGGCCTGCACGGAAGGATCGTTCTGCAACTGGGTGATCTTTTCATCCAGAGCGGTTTCGGTGGCCGAGGTGTTACGAATCGAGCGTCCCGCCACGACCTGCTCGGAAATCTGTTGCAACTCCACCAGTACGGCGGCTTTCTGCTCGCCGCTGTAGGCCTGAGGGTTGCTGAACACATCGCCGTTCAGCTTGCTGATATCCACACTTGAAACCGCACCGATAGTCGCAGCGTCGGTGAGAACCCGTGAAAAGTCCTCTTCATTGGCTGGGGCCTTGTGCTTGATCCAGGTGCTGATATCCCGCTTGATCATCACACCGTCAGGAGCCCGCATCGCCAGCTTTTTGCCGCGCATGTTGCCCTGGTCCATCATCTCGAACATGCCTGGCTGCGCCCAGGTGGCGGCAGAGTCCTGCAGGACACTGGAAAGCCCCGGGTTATTGGCGCTCACCGACTCAAGCCCCGCGATGGTGGTGCGGCCATTGACCTTGGTCTGGCCTTCAACGCCCTGGGCGTTGGACGGATCACCGGCTTCGGTTATTGGCTCATGAGCCAGCAGCACGGCTGCCGAACGCACCAACTGCACCGATTGTGCATCGGCATCCGGGTTGTCCTTGCGGAAGTCATTAAGGCTGTCTGTGCCTTTATCGACCTGTTTCTCCATGTTCTTGGCGAAGGTCTTGGCGTCCTTCTTGGTAATCTTGCCGTCCGCCTTGCCACCCTGAGCCGTGTCCATGGCGGTTTTCAGAGTCGGGTTCTCATCCAGGAAGGCCCAGGCCTTGTCCGCATCCGGGTCATTGGCGGCAATCATTCTGGCAGCGGCAATCGGGCGGTTCAGCTCTTTGGCAGCCTGCTCACGCTTGGAGGGCGGCATATCACCCAACAGACCGTCCCATTTGGCCAGTTCCTCGGGCGAGCTGTATTTCGAGTCGTCTAGATACTCATGATTTTCCCGCACAGGAGGCTGGGCCTTGCCTGAGATCTGGCTGCTCAAGGCGCGCAGCAGACGCTGGAGGAACGAGTCTTCAGCGGCCTGAGGAACTGGCAATGCCGTTCCGGCCATCTTGCCAGCCTGGCCATACTCGACACCGGCCAGACCACCGGTAGACTTGTGAAACTCACCCGAGGTCAGACTGAAGGGGACCTCGGTAAGGTTTTCCGGTACTGGAAAGCTCCCAAAACCACTGGGACCACGACCGGTGCTTGAAATGGGATCGCTCATTGCGGTTTCTCTCCCTCGGCACGAAACAAGGATCTACGTACTCGACTGAGTGGTAAAGCGCTGAAAACGGTTCCCTTGCTGCGGAAAAGAATCACAAGAAAATCACAAACCGCACAAAGCAAAACGCCCGGTGAATGCACCGGGCGTTTCGAGTGAATCAAATCGAGCTTAGAAACGCTCGATCTTGGCCTTGCTTTCCAGTTCCGAGCGATAAGCAGCGAAATCCTGCTGACCGGCACGCGACGCCAGGAAACGGCGGTATTGCGCCTTTTCCGCGTCACTCGGCGCTGTTGCCTGATTCACGCCATTGAGACGCACAATCACAAAGCTGCCGTCTGCCGCGGTCAGGCTGGCAAACTCAGGCTTGTCCTTGCCGGTAGGCTTGGGCATACGGAACACCGCTTGCAGCACTGCCGGGTCGACACCGTCCTGACTGCGGGTAGCCGCTTCCAGAACTGCCCACGCATGACCATCCTGCTTGGCTGCCAACGGGGTCTTGCCATCGCGCAGGCCTGCCAGGAGCGCTTCGCCCTTGGCCTTGGCTGCGGCACTGGCGTGCTCCTTGAGCAACTGGGTACGGATGGAGGCGGCGACGCTTTCAAGCGGCAACTGCTGAGGCTGCAAGTGCTCTTTGGAACGTACGACCACTACAGTCTCCGGGTCCAGTTCCAGCGTGTTGCTGTTGGAACCTTCTTCGAGGACTTCCGGGCTGAATGCTGCCTGGATCACCGCACGATTGGCTGTCAGACCTTCGCCGCCTTCACGACCGAACGGCGCGGTAGTCTGCACCTTGAGGCCCAGATCCTGAGCCGGCTGAGTCAGATCGGACGACTCGAAAGCCGAGTCTTCCAGCTGTTTGGTCACTTCGACAAACTTCTGCTCGACCTGCTGAGCCTTCAGATCATGGGTCAGCTTCTCTTTCAGGCTGGCAAAGCTCGGCACCGAAGGTGCTTCAACGCCCAGCAGCTTGATCAGATGCCAGCCGAAGTCACTGCGTACCGGCTGCGAAACCTGATCCTTGTTCAAGGCATACAGCGCCTCTTCGAAGGCCTTATCGTAGACGCCCTTGCCGGCATAGCCCAGGTCGCCACCCTTGCTCGACGAGCCAGGGTCCTGGGAGAACTCCTTGGCCAGCGCTGCAAAGCTTTCGCCCTTGGCCAGACGCTGCTGGATTTCTTCCAGTCTGGCCTTGGCCTGGGTTTCATTGAGCTTGTCGTTCACTTCGATCAGGATGTGCGCAGCACGACGCTGCTCCGCCAGATTGGCGATTTCCTTCTGGTAAGCATCCTGCAAGTCTTCGTCCTTGACCTGCACCTTGTCGAAGAAGGACGACTTCTTCAATTCGATGTAATCAAGCACAACCTGCTCAGGACTCATGAACTCCTTGGCATGCTGGTCGTAGTGAGCCTTGACTTCGTCATCGGTCACTTTCGCAGCAGCCAGATCGACAGGCAGGGTCAAGGTGGCAAAGTCGCGAGTCTGTTTTTCAAGACGGGCGAAGGCCTCGACTTCCGTATCGGTCACGAAGGCACTGCCAGCGATACCGGCACGGACCTGACCGATCAGCATTTCCTGACCCAGCAACTGGCGGAACTGCAACCGGCTGTAGCCCAACTGGCGGATGACCTGATCGAAACGATCGGCATTGAACTTGCCATCAACCTGGAATTCAGGCGTCAGCAGAAGCTGCTGATCCAGCGCAGCCTCGGAAAAAGCGAATTTGGCATCGGCCGCACCTTGCAGCAGCAGCTTGCGGTCGATCAGCCCTTTGAGAGCGGATTCACGCAACAGCTTTTCATCCAGCATCGCAGGATCGAAATCCTTGCCAAGCTGCTGAGCCAGTTGCTGAGCCAGCTGGCGGCGTTGCATGTCGACAGCCTGACTCAGTTCATTCTGAGTCACGTCCTCGCCATTGACCTGGGCAGCATTCTGCTTGTTACCACTGGCGGTGAACATCGCTTCGATGCCCGTCAGGGCCATCAACGCGATGATGATCCCGATAATTGTCTTGGCAATCCAGCCTTGTGAATTGTCCCTGATATTCTGCAGCATTGCGTCCCCCAAAACGGTTGAACCGACTAACCAACCGCAGAGCGTGGGTAGAAAGCGGATAGAAGAAAGGCGCATCCGAGGATGCGCCTTCTCGTAACTGACGAAGCGGAAGGGCTCGAACCCTCCGGTCTTGCAACCGGCTGCACCACCGCTGCGCTACCGGTTCAGATTGGCTCTGACCCGGCGGGCAAAGGCTTCAAGAGGCTTAGTTGACAGCTTCTTTCAGGGCTTTACCGGCTTTGAAACCTGGTTTTTTAGCAGCAGCGATTTCCAGCGTCTTACCAGTCTGTGGGTTGCGACCGATACGAGCAGGACGATCTGTAACGGAGAACGTACCAAAGCCAACCAATACAACAGAGTCGCCAGCCTTCAGAGCGCCAGTGACGGATTCGATAACTGCATCCAGCGCACGGCCAGCAGCAGCTTTCGGGATATCAGCAGATGCAGCGATAGCATCAATCAGTTCCGACTTGTTCACTCTAAGTCCCCTTATCTCTATATTGAGTATGTTTCTAAGTTTTTGGTGGTAAGCAAAACGAGCACTGGTGGGCTTGCTGGTACTTGCCAGAAAGAGCCGCTTTATAACAAGGGCTCCAAAAAGCTGTCAAGGAAGCCCACACAGACTTAATGCGTGCTAATTCTTTCCTTAGAGTCAGACTCGCGTTTTTCATCCTTTGCAACAATATCGGGAGCCACATCCGGCAAGGGCTCCGGCGCGTATTGCAGCGCAATTTGCAGGACTTCGTCAATCCATTTAACAGGCTTGATCTGCAGGTCTTGCTTGATATTGTCAGGAATTTCCTTCAAATCGCGCACATTCTCCTCCGGGATGATCACGGTTTTGATTCCACCGCGATGCGCCGCCAGAAGTTTTTCCTTCAAACCACCAATCGCCAGCACCTGCCCGCGAAGGGTAATTTCACCGGTCATCGCCACATCGGCACGCACCGGAATCTGCGTCAACGCCGATACCAGAGCCGTACACATGCCTACACCCGCGCTAGGGCCATCCTTGGGGGTAGCCCCTTCCGGCATGTGGATGTGAGTGTCGTGTTTCTCGTGGAAATCCAGCGAAATGCCCAGGCTCTTGGCCCGACTGCGCACGACTGTCTGCGCCGCCGTGATCGATTCGACCATGACATCGCCCAGAGAACCGGTCTTGATCAACTGCCCTTTGCCGGGAACCACAGCCGCTTCGATGGTCAGCAACTCTCCGCCGACCTGAGTCCAGGCAAGGCCGGTTACCTGACCGATCTGGTCCTGCTGCTCGGCCAGACCGTAGCGGAATTTTCGCACGCCCAGGAAGTGTTCGAGCATCTCGGCCGTGACACGAATTGCAAAACGTTTTTCCAGCGCATGCTCTTTGACCGCCTTGCGGCAGACCTTGGCAATCTGGCGCTCAAGACCGCGCACACCTGCTTCACGGGTGTAGTAGCGGATGATGTCGCGAATCGCATCGTCGTCGAACTCGATTTCGCCTTTTTTCAGGCCATTGGCCTGAATCTGTTTTGGCGAAAGGTATTTGACGGCAATGTTGACCTTCTCGTCCTCGGTGTAACCGGGCAGACGAATGACTTCCATCCGGTCCAGCAGCGCTGGCGGGATGTTCATCGAGTTCGAGGTACACAGGAACATCACATCCGAGAGGTCGTAATCGACTTCCAGATAGTGGTCATTGAAGTTGTGGTTCTGCTCGGGATCAAGCACCTCAAGCAATGCCGAAGCCGGATCGCCACGCATGTCACTGCCCATCTTGTCGATTTCATCGAGTAGGAACAGTGGGTTGCGTACGCCAACCTTGGTCATTTTCTGTATCAATCGACCCGGCATCGAACCGATATAGGTCCGACGATGGCCACGAATCTCAGCCTCGTCACGCACACCGCCCAGGGCCATGCGCACAAACTTGCGGTTGGTGGCGCTGGCGATGGACTCGGCCAGGGAGGTTTTACCGACGCCCGGAGGCCCTACGAGGCACAGCACAGGGCCGCGAATCTTTTTCACGCGCTTTTGCACGGCGAGGTATTCAAGGATGCGCTCCTTGACCTCCTCCAGACCATAGTGATCGGAGTCGAGAATGGCTTCGGCACGCGCCAGATCGAGGCGAACCTTGCTCTGTGCCTTCCACGGCACCTGAACCAGCCAGTCGATGTAGGAGCGCACGACAGTCGCTTCAGCCGACATCGGGGACATTTGCTTGAGCTTGTTCAGCTCGGCAGTTGCCTTGGTCAGAGCATCTTTAGGCAGGCCAGCGGCTTCGATACGCTTTTTCAGCTCCTCGATTTCGTTGTGCCCTTCATCGCCATCGCCCAGTTCCTTCTGAATGGCCTTCATCTGCTCATTCAGATAGTACTCGCGCTGGCTGCGCTCCATCTGTTTCTTGACGCGACCGCGAATGCGCTTTTCAACCTGCAGCAGGTCGATTTCGGCATCCAGCAAGGCCAGCACGTGCTCGACACGGGCAGCCAGGTCGATGATTTCGAGGATTTCCTGCTTCTGCTCGATCTTCAGCGCCATATGCGCCGCCATAGTATCTACCAGGCGACCGGGCTCATCGATGCTATTGAGCGACGACAGGACTTCGGCAGGGACTTTCTTGCCAAGCTGGACATACTGCTCGAACTGCGACAGCAGGCTGCGCACAAAGACTTCGGATTCACGATCAGGCGCGTCGGTTTCATCGATCAGCGCGACTTCTGCGCGGCAATGACCATCGACTTCAATGAAACGCTCGACAGAGCCACGCTGCTCGCCCTCAACCAGTACCTTGACGGTGCCGTCAGGCAATTTGAGAAGCTGCAATACGGTTGCAATCGTGCCGACGCTATAAAGAGCCTTTTCATCGGGATCGTCGTCAGCCGGATTTCTTTGCGCCAGCAAAAGGATTTGCTTGTCGCCCGTCATCGCTGCTTCTAGAGCTTCGATAGATTTCTCGCGCCCCACGAACAGCGGGATAACCATGTGCGGATAAACCACAACATCACGCAATGGCAAGAGAGGCAATTCAATTGTGGTCTTCATGATTTCGCCTCTACGGCGGCCAATTGGCCGTGGACAGGTGGAAGTTGCTTGAAGTCAAGATGGGGGTAGCGTTCAAAAAAAACAAGCTTTAGTGGCCTGTTTTGAAAATACGCTCTCTTTTTGACGCACGAGCACAGCCATCGGACAGGACGCCGCACCCAGTCATGGCGAGGAATGGCAACACAATCAGGCGGTTACAGGCGCAGCCAAAAAAAGCAGAATGACTTCCCGGACAGGATACTAGTGGCTCATTGGAGAAAAACGTTCCCTAAAGACGAAGGATACGATGCCACTAATAATGCAAAAGGAGGCCCGCAGGCCCCCTTCTGTATGTCTCTCTACGCTTTAAGCGTCAGGAGCAACCTTGGCAGGCGGCTCGCTGTTTTCGTAGATCAACAGTGGCTTGGACGAACCATCGATAACGCTCTCGTCGATCACCACTTTGCTCACGTCGGTCTGCGACGGGATTTCATACATGGTGTCGAGCAATACGCCTTCCAGGATGGAACGCAGACCGCGGGCACCTGTCTTGCGCTCCAGCGCACGACGAGCAACCGATTTCAGCGCGTCGGTACGGAACTCGAGGTCCACACCTTCCATCTCGAACAGCTTGGCATACTGCTTGGTAAGGGCGTTTTTCGGCTCGGTAAGGATCTGCATCAACGCAGCCTCATCCAGCTCATCCAATGTCGCCAGCACTGGCAGACGGCCCACGAACTCAGGGATCAGACCAAACTTGACCAGATCGTCAGGCTCGACTTCACGCAAGGATTCGCCAACCTTCTTGCCTTCTTCCTTGCTGCGGACTTCGGCGTTGAAGCCGATGCCGCCACGGGTGGAACGGTTCTGAATGACTTTTTCCAGACCCGAGAAAGCACCACCGCATATGAACAGGATATTGCGCGTGTCCACCTGCAGGAACTCCTGCTGTGGATGCTTGCGCCCGCCTTGAGGAGGAACGGAAGCCACGGTGCCCTCGATCAGCTTCAGCAAGGCTTGCTGCACGCCTTCACCGGAAACGTCACGAGTAATCGAAGGGTTGTCGGATTTGCGGGAAATCTTGTCGATTTCGTCGATGTAGACAATACCCATCTGGGCCTTCTCTACGTCGTAATCACATTTCTGCAACAGCTTCTGAATGATGTTTTCCACGTCCTCACCGACATAACCGGCTTCGGTCAGGGTCGTGGCATCGGCGATGGTGAACGGCACATTGAGCAGACGAGCCAGTGTTTCAGCGAGCAAGGTCTTGCCGGAGCCGGTAGGGCCGATCAGCAGGATGTTGCTTTTGCCGAGTTCAACATCATCGTTTTTCTTGTCGCGCTGGTTCAGACGCTTGTAGTGGTTGTACACCGCTACTGCGAGAACCTTTTTGGCACGTTCCTGACCAATTACATACTGATCAAGGATGCCGCTGATTTCTTTAGGCGAAGGCAATTTATGCGCGCTGCTCTCGGCCTGTGCTTCCTGCACCTCCTCACGGATGATGTCATTGCACAGGTCGACGCACTCGTCGCAGATAAAGACCGAGGGGCCGGCAATCAATTTGCGCACTTCATGCTGGCTTTTGCCACAGAAGGAGCAATAGAGCAGTTTGCCGTTGTCCTCGCCGTTGCGGGTGTCAGTCATTCGATCGATCCAATCCGGTAGGCTTGCAACACAAGATGAAGGCTATTGCGGGCTTTTTCAAGTCCGCAGGTGGTCGGTTGGTCCAACCACCCACATTTTGAGTTACTTAGGCAGGCATTTGACGTTTGTTGATCACAGAGTCGATCAGGCCGTATTCCGCCGCGCGATCTGCGCTCATGAAGTTGTCACGCTCGGTGTCGCGCTCAATGGTTTCAAGGCTTTGACCGGTGTGGTGAGCCAGCAACGAGTTCAGGCGATGACGAATGTGCAGGATTTCCTTGGCATGGATGTCGATGTCCGACGCCTGCCCCTGGAAACCGCCCAACGGCTGGTGAATCATCATCCGCGAGTTAGGCAGGCAATGACGCTTGCCTTCGGCACCGCCAGCCAGCAGGAAGGCACCCATGCTGCACGCCTGACCGATACAGATGGTCGACACGTCCGGCTTGATGAACTGCATGGTGTCGTAGATCGACATGCCTGCTGTCACCGAACCGCCAGGTGAGTTGATGTAGAGATGGATATCCTTGTCCGGGTTTTCCGCTTCCAGGAACAGCAGTTGCGCCGCAATAAGGTTGGCCATGTAGTCTTCTACAGGACCTACCATAAAGATCACACGCTCCTTGAGAAGGCGCGAGTAGATGTCATAGGCGCGTTCGCCACGGGCGGACTGCTCGATAACCATCGGGACCAGGCCGCCAGCGGCCTGGATGTCAGAGTTCTGCTGAATATAAGAATTGCGGGACATGTCCTGCATTCACTCCCAAATAGTCGAGTCTTGAATACGCACAAGCCAGCGCGAAGGCTGGCTTGTGGGTGTTTTTCGAACGAAAAGAGAAATCAGTCGGCTTTTGGAGCTTCTACCGGCTTGACCGCTTCTTCGTAGGAGACCGATTTGTCGGTCACGCTAGCTTTCTGCAAAACAGTATCCACAACTTGCTCTTCAAGCACAACAGAACGTACTTCGTTCATTTGCTGCTCGTTCTTGTAGTACCAGGCAACAACCTGCTCTGGCTCTTGATAGGCAGAGGCCATTTCCTGGATCAGATCACGAACGCGAGCGTCGTCTGGCTTGAGCTCGAACTGCTTGACCACTTCAGCAACAATCAGGCCCAGCTCGACGCGACGCTTGGCTTGCTCTTCGAACAGCTCTGCAGGCAACTGGTCAGGCTTGATGTTGCCGCCGAACTGTTGAACAGCCTGGACGCGCAGACGATTGACTTCGTTTTCCAGCAGGGCTTTTGGAACTTCGATCGGGTTGGCAGCCAGCAGACCGTCCATGACCTGGTTCTTGACCTTGGACTTGATGGCCTGACGCAGTTCGCGCTCCATGTTCTTGCGAACTTCGGTGCGGAAACCTTCGATGCCGGTTTCCTTGATACCGAACTGCTTGAAGAACTCTTCGTTCAGCTCAGGCAGCGTTGGTGCGGAAACACTGTTGACGGTAACGGTGAACTCAGCGGCTTTGCCAGCCAGCTCCAGGTTCTGGTAGTCCTCAGGGAAGGTGACGTTCAGAACGCGCTCTTCACCCGCCTTGGCGCCAACCAGACCGTCTTCAAAACCAGGGATCATGCGGCCGGAACCCAGAACCAGCTGGGTGCCAGTAGCAGAACCGCCAGCGAAGACTTCGCCGTCAACCTTGCCAACGAAATCGATGTTCAGCTGGTCTTCGTTCTGGGCAGCACGATCGGCCGCTTCGAAACGAACGTTCTGCTTGCGCAGGATTTCCAGCATGTTGTCCAGGTCGCTGTCAGCTACGTCGGCGGACAGGCGCTCGACGGAGATGGACTCGAAACCTGCAACAGTGAACTCAGGGAACACTTCAAAAGTGGCGATGTATTCCAGGTCCTTGCCTTTCTCGAAGGACTTTGGCTCTACAGCAGGTGCGCCAGCCGGGTTCAGCTTCTGCTCAACCACTGCTTCGTAGAAGGTAGCCTGAATCAGATCGCCCAGTGCTTCCTGGCGCGCGCCATCTTCATAACGCTGGCGGATTACGCTCATAGGCACTTTGCCAGGGCGGAAGCCCGGGATCTTGGCTTTACGTGCGGTCTGCTGCAGACGCTTGTTGACTTCAGTCTCGATGCGTTCGGCAGGCACGCCAATGGTCATGCGGCGCTCAAGAGCGGAAGTATTTTCAACAGAAACTTGCATGGATATTCCTCGTTGCACAGACGTTAGCCGGCCGTTTCCGACCCCAGAATCAAGGGCATGCATTCTAGTGGGTCAAACTCAAGAAGTCACCCTACTGAAAAAGGGCAGATTTAAGAGGATGGAAGCGGACTGCTGGCGAGCAAAGACAACAAGGCCTTTACAGCACCGGCAAAGCGTCTGGCACGGGCTATATAAAGGAAGCACGTGCACCGGACCGCTACCGATTCCATCCGCGTAGCGCGCCCCGCTCGACCGGCGGCAACGCGCCAACCGACCAGCGAGACGATAAAACCAACACGCTGAAACAAAAAAAGCCGCACTAGGCGGCTTCTTTCAATAGTGAATGTATCAAGGCTTCACTATTTATATCTTGGTGCGGACGGAGAGACTCGAACTCTCACACCTTGCGGCGCTGGAACCTAAATCCAGTGTGTCTACCAATTCCACCACATCCGCGTTACAAGCTTTTAAAGCAAAGGCGCCAGTTTATGATTAATAAATCTGGCGCCTCTCCGAATATGGGGTGGACGATGGGGATCGAACCCACGACAACAGGAGTCACAATCCTGTGCTCTACCAACTGAGCTACGCCCACCATATTGCATGCATCTACTACAACTCACCTACCGTGCCAAAGCCGCCTTTAATGGCGCACCCGGCAGGACTCGAACCTGCGACCATCCGCTTAGAAGGCGGATGCTCTATCCAGCTGAGCTACGGGCACTTATATAATCTGCATTCTTTATTGAGTACAAATTAGAAGGCTTTCAATCACGTCGAGTTGATTTTCAACTCCACCCGACTTACATCAACCAGCGCCAGCTTCTTAAGCAGTGCTGGGTGCTGCCCGGCAAGTGCGACGAATCTTATAGACGCCCCTGGGGGTCGTCAACTCTTTTTTGAAAAAAATTCAGTTAGATAAAGGAGTTAGCTGAATATACAGACCAAGCGCCTTTGCCCCTGCGTCATGTCATGCGAGAATGCGCGCTCATTTTTTCCCTCTCGATGGTTAATCACGCGTCATGACTGCACAACTTATCGACGGCAAAGCGATCGCCGCCAGCCTGCGCCAGCAGATCGCCAAACGTGTCGCCGAACGTCGCGAGCAAGGCCTGCGTACGCCAGGCCTCGCGGTGATTCTGGTGGGCAGCGACCCCGCCTCCCAGGTTTACGTCTCTCACAAGCGCAAGGACTGCGAGGAAGTAGGCTTCATTTCCCAGGCCTACGACCTGCCCGCCGAGACCACACAGGTTGCGCTGACCGAGCTGATCGATCGTCTCAACGGCGACGCCGATGTCGACGGTATCCTGCTGCAACTGCCATTGCCTGCGCATCTGGACGCTTCCCTGCTGCTGGAGCGCATTCGCCCGGACAAGGACGTTGATGGTTTCCATCCTTATAACGTCGGTCGTCTGGCCCAGCGCATCCCGCTGCTGCGCCCATGCACCCCCAAAGGGATCATGACCCTGCTGGAAAGCACCGGTGTCGATCTGTACGGGCTGGACGCCGTGGTTGTAGGCGCCTCCAATATCGTCGGTCGTCCGATGGCAATGGAATTGCTGCTCGCCGGCTGCACCGTCACCGTGACCCACCGCTTCACCAAGGATCTGGCAGGCCATGTCGGCCGCGCCGACCTGGTGGTGGTAGCCGCTGGCAAACCCGGCCTGGTCAAGGGCGAGTGGATCAAGCCTGGCGCAATCGTCATCGACGTCGGTATCAACCGCCAGGAAGACGGCAAGCTGGTGGGTGACGTCGTGTACGAAACCGCCCTGCCCCGCGCAGGCTGGATCACCCCCGTACCGGGCGGTGTCGGCCCGATGACTCGCGCCTGCCTGCTGGAAAACACCCTGTACGCTGCTGAAACCCTGCACGACTGAGTGTCCCCACAATGAAAAACGGCACCTCATGAGGTGCCGTTTTCATTCAGGTCATCGATTACTTGCGTGCAGCCTCCCAGCTTTTAAGCAGCTCGGAGTACGCCACGGTCTCGCCTTTGGGCTTCTCGTTGGCCAGCTTGCGCTGCGGAGCAGCCCAGCCGTCCGGAGACGCTTCGCCCTTCTTGTACCACTCTTCAGCCGTGGTTTCCGGGTTCAGCTTCGGCGCGCAGCCGCTCTTCTCCTGAGCCTTGGAGCGCTCAAGCCGCATGAGGATGGAGTCCTGATCCTTGGCCAGCCCGTCCAGAGCCTGTTGCGCGGTTTTCTCGCCAGTGACCGCTTCCGCTACGTGACTCCACCACAGTTGAGCCAGTTTCGGGTAGTCCGGAACGTTGGTGCCGGTCGGCGACCATTGCACACGGGCCGGGCTGCGATAGAACTCGACCAGACCACCCAGCTTGGGTGCCAGCTCTGTCATTTCCCTGGAGTTGATGTCCGACTCACGAATCGGCGTCAGCCCTACGATGGTTTTCTTCAGGGAAACGGTTTTCGAGGTCACGAACTGCGCGTACAGCCAGGCTGCCAACCTTTGTTTCTCTGGTGTCGAATACAGGAAAGTCCACGATCCCACATCCTGATACCCCAGTTTCATACCGTCTTTCCAGTACGGGCCTTTAGGTGAAGGAGCCATGCGCCACTTGGGCGTGCCATCGGCATTCATCACCGGCAAGCCGGGCTTGGTCATGTCTGCGGTAAACGCGGTATACCAGAAGATCTGCTGCGCGACGTTGCCTTGGGAAGGCACCGGGCCAGACTCGGAGAACGTCATGCCCGCCGCTTCCGGTGGCGCATAAGCCTTGAGCCAGTCGATGTATTTCTGAGTGGCGAATACCGCCGCCGGGCCATTGGTGTCACCACCACGGGTAATGCTCGACCCCACCGGACGGCAGTTTTCTACGCGAATCCCCCACTCGTCCACAGGCAGACCGTTCGGCAGGCCTTTATCGCCGCCACCCGCCATGGAGAACCAGGCATCGGTGAAGCGCCAGCCCAGTGATGGGTCTTTCTTGCCGTAGTCCATATGGCCATAAATGCGCTTGCCGTCGATTTCCTTGACGTCTTCGCTGAAGAATTTGGCAATGTCCTCGTAAGCAGACCAGTTGACCGGCACACCCAGCTCATAGCCGTACTTGGCCTTGAACTTCGCTTTCAGGTCGGCACGCTCGAACCAGTCTGCGCGGAACCAGTAAAGGTTGGCGAACTGCTGATCAGGTAATTGATAGACCTTGCCGTCGGGCGCGGTCGTGAAGGACAGACCGATAAAGTCTTTCAGGTCCAGGGTCGGCGATGTCACTTTCTTGCCAGCATCACTGGCCATCAGTTCGGTCAGAGATTGCGCCTTGCCGTAGCGGAAATGGGTACCGATCAGGTCAGAGTCGTTTACCCAGCCGTCGTAGATATTCTTGTCCGACTGCATCTGGGTCTGGATCTTCTCGATCACGTCCCCTTCCTGCACCAGGTCGTGAGTCAGCTTGATCCCGGTGATTTCCGTAAACGCCTTGGCCAGGGTCTTGGATTCATATTCGTGGGTGGTCAGGGTTTCCGACACCACCTTGATTTCCATCCCGCGAAACGGTTCAGCCGCCTTGATGAACCATTCCAGCTCGGCCAACTGCTGCTCAGGGGTCAGGGTCGAAGGCTTGAATTCGGAGCCGATCCATTTTTTCGCGGCATCCTCATAGGCATCCGCCCACGCCGTCACGCTCAATCCACTGCATGCCAGCATCGAAGCCAGCGCCACGCTATGTCTCAGCTTGTTGTTTTTGTAGAACATAGACACCTCCAGATGATTATTACCCAGGGCACGTTGCCGCCTCCCGGACAGTCCCGGCACGAAACAGTTGCTCGGCTACCCCCAACGCATTACGACAAACAACCACACCAGCGATACCAGCGAGGCGATCCAGATGCTCCAGTCCGTCACGCCGATGACCAGCAAATGCAGGTAGGCACTTGCCAGCAGTCCGATAAACAAACGATCCCCCCGACTGGTCTCGATCGGCAGAAAACCGCGCCGCTCGACGCAGGGCGAACTCAGTTCCCACACCGTCATGCCCACCAGCAACAAAGCGATGACGCCGAAGAAACTCGCCGTCAGTGAAGTCCAGGCCATCCACTCCATATCTCGACTCCTCAGACCCGGCCCAGGGCAAAGCCCTTGACCACGTGATTGCGAACGAACCAGATCACCAGCATGCCCGGCAGAATGGTCAGCACTCCTGCCGCTGCCAGCACACCCCAGTCAATCCCCGAAGCCGATACGGTTCGCGTCATGACCGCTGCAATAGGCTTGGCGTTGACCGACGTCAGCGTGCGCGCCAGCAACAGCTCCACCCAGGAAAACATGAAGCAGAAGAACGCCGTCACGCCGATGCCGGAGCCAATCAGCGGCACGAAAATCTTCACGAAGAAGCGAGGAAAACTATAGCCGTCGATATAGGCAGTCTCGTCGATTTCCTTGGGTACACCCGACATGAAGCCTTCCAGAATCCACACCGCCAACGGCACATTGAACAGGCAGTGAGCCAGCGCCACGGCAATGTGGGTGTCGAACAGGCCAATCGAGGAATAGAGCTGGAAGAACGGCAGCAAAAACACGGCCGGTGGCGCCATGCGGTTAGTCAGCAGCCAGAAGAACAGATGCTTGTCACCCAGGAACCGGTAACGCGAAAACGCATAAGCCGCCGGCAATGCCACCGCCAGGGAAATGACCGTGTTCAGGCAGACGTAATACAGCGAGTTGATATAACCGCTGTACCAGCTTGGGTCGGTGAAAATCACCCGATAATTGGCCAGGGTGAAATCCTGCGGCCAGAGCGTCAGGCCACCGAGAATCTCGGTGTTGCTCTTGAACGACATGTTCAGCAGCCAGTAGATCGGCACCAGCAGAAACAGGATGTAGATCAATAACGGCACAGCCTTGCGTGCATTCATGGCCGATCCTCAGTTCTTGTCGCTATGGGTCATGGCGGTATAGAACAGCCACGAAACCAGCAGAATGATCAGGAAGTACACCAGCGAGAACGCCGCAGCCGGCCCAAGGTCGAACTGGCCGATAGCCATTTGCGTCAGGGTCTGGCTCAGGAAGGTCGTGGCATTGCCCGGCCCGCCACCGGTGAGGACAAACGGCTCGGTATAGATCATGAAGCTGTCCATGAAGCGCAGCATCACCGCAATCAGCAGCACACTCTTCATCTTCGGCAACTGGATATGCCGAAACACGGCCCAGCTCGACGCACGATCGATACGCGCAGCCTGGTAGTACACGTCCGGAATGGCCCGCAACCCCGAGTAACACAGCAGCGCGACCAGTGACGTCCAGTGCCAGACGTCCATGACCAGCACTGTCACCCAAGCATCCATGGTGTTGGCCGCATAGTTGTAGCTGATGCCCAACTGATTGAGGCTCCAGCCCAGCAGCCCGATATCGGCACGGCCAAATATCTGCCAGATGGTGCCCACCACGTTCCAGGGAATCAGCAGCGGAATGGTCATGACGATCAGACACAACGACGACCATCGCCCCTTGGTCGGCATGGTCAGTGCGATGGCGATACCCAGCGGAATCTCGATCAGCAGCACGCAGCCCGAGTAAATGAACTGCCGCAGCAGCGAGTCGTGCAAGCGCGGGTCCTGCAAGACCTGGCGATACCAGTCGGCGCCCACGAAATAACGGTTGGTCTGATCGAAGATGTCCTGCACCGAGTAATTGACCACGGTCACCATCGGCACAATCGCACTGAAGGCCACCAGCAGGAAAACCGGCAGTACCAGCCACCAGGCCTTGTTGTTATGGACCTTGTTCATGGCGCACCCCGCTCAGGACCGGACTCAAGCAAGAAATCATCGGCATACACCATCAGCCATTGCGCCGGAAAACTGATCCAGGCCTGGCCTTGTGGCACGGGCTTGTCTTCGGGCAGGCGCACTTTCAGGGTTTGCCCGGCCAGCGAAAGGGTCAAAATCTTGTAGGTGCCCAGATCCGCCACATGCACCACATCGCTACACATCGCCTCTTCATAGGGGCCATCCCAGACGTGAATGAACTCGGGACGGATGCCGATCTTCAGGCTGGTAAACGGTGTATTGGCAATCAATTGCTGCAAAGGGCCGGATAGCGGCACATGCACATCGCCGAAAACCACACCGTCACCCTGAGGCCGGACCTCGATCAGGTTCATGCCCGGGCTGCCAATGAAGTAGCCGACAAAGGTGTGTCGCGGTTTCTCGAACAGCTCACGAGGCGTACCGAACTGTACGATCTGCCCGCCATACATCACCGCAATCTTGTCGGCGAAGGTCGAAGCCTCCAGTTGATCGTGGGTGACGTAGACCATGGTGATATTGAACTGCTCGTGGATCTGCTTGAGCTTGCGGCGCAGTTTCCACTTCAGGTGCGGGTCGATCACCGTCAACGGCTCATCGAACAGGATGGCCGAGACGTCATCACGAACCAGCCCGCGCCCCATGGAAACCTTCTGCTTCTCGTCGGCCGTCAGGTTGCGCGCCTTCTTTTTCAGCAAGGGCTGCAAATCCAGGACCTCGGCGATTTCCTGCACCTTGGCCTGAACCCGCTTCTCATCCAGCCCCTGATTACGCAGCGGGAAGGCCAGGTTATCGAACACGGTCATGGTGTCGTAGACCACGGGAAACTGGAAAACCTGAGCGATGTTGCGACGCTCGGGGCTCAGATCATTGACCTCTTTGGAGTCAAACAGCACTTGCCCCTGGGACGGGCTCAGCAGGCCGGAAATGATATTGAGCAAGGTCGACTTGCCGCACCCGGAAGGTCCGAGCAACGCATAGGCGCCCCCCTGCTCCCAGATATGAGTCATTTCCCGGATGGCGTAATCGTCAGGCCCCGGATTGGCGCTGTAGCTGTGAGCCAGGTTCTGCAAACGGATCTCGGCCATCAGGCAACCCTCGCCATGCGCAGACCGGGCGCCTGGATCAGGCGCCCCTGCTGATCGAACACAAAGAGTTTGTGGGTCGGGATATAGACCCGGATCGCGGCATCGACGTCATAGCCATGCACGCCAGGCAAGTGCAACACCAGCGCAAAAAGCTCGTTGCGCACATGCAGAAAGGTTTCGGAGCCGCTGATTTCCGCCAGCTCGACCGTCACCGCCAGTTCCAGATCGTCATCGTTGGACGGCACCAGGCTCAGGTGGCTGGGCCGCACGCCAAAACGGTATTCGCCGTCACCGATCTTGCGCAGGTCCGCATTGAGGGGGAAATGCACGAAATTGGCGAAACTGACTTCATTGCCTTCGATGCGACCGGGCATCAGGTTGATAGGAGGCTCGGAGAACAGTTCCGCCGCCAATACAGTACTCGGCCTCTGATAGACCTCGGCCGCCTTGCCGGTCTGCACCACGCGCCCTTCATGCAGGATGGTGGTCGTCCCGCCCAGCGCCAGGGCCTCGTTGGGCTCGGTCGTGGCATAGATGGCGATGGTGTGGCGCGCCGCGAACAACTCGCGCATTTCCTGACGCAGCTCTTCGCGCAGCTTGTAGTCGAGGTTGACCAGCGGCTCATCGAACAGGATCAGCTCGGCATCCTTGACCAGCGCCCTGGCCATGGCCGTGCGCTGCTGTTGTCCGCCGGACAGCTCCAGAGGATGACGCTGGAGGAATTTTTCGATGCGCAGCATCTTCGCGGTTTCCAGCACCCGGCTCTGGATAACCTCTTTGGACATGCCCGCCTGACGCAATGGCGAAGCGATATTCTCGAACACGGTCATGCTCGGGTAATTGATGAACTGCTGATAGACCATCGACACATTGCGCTGGCGTACCGGTCGCTGAGTGACATCGACCCCGTTCATCAGCACCCGCCCCGTATCGGGCTTGTCCAGACCGGCCATCAGGCGCATCAGGCTGGTCTTGCCAGACAGCGTGCGCCCCAGCAGCACATTGAAAGATCCGGGTTCAAAACTCAGGGATGCGTCGTCGACCCATATCTGGCCATCGACTGCGCGACTGACGTGCTCCAACGTAAGTGACATGGCGTGCCCTTTGTTATTTTTTCTTGTCGGGGATACAGCTCAATACAGGTTGCATAGAGCGACATTCGTGCCAGATCGCTGCCTTTTCATGAAAGGCGCAAGCTAGAGCGTCCGGCGCTTTTCGAGCGAACGAAGCGTCTTCACAGCTGAACAAAAATGAACAAAAAAAGATGAACACCTGAACAAATTGAACATTGACTTTGAACAATACTGAACGACACTGGATGAACACTTCGGGCACGGACGCTCCATGCAAGACCTAAAACAAAAACAACAAGGCACTCGCAGGATCCATGCTCATGGCCAATTCCAGCGCATCGCTTGCTCACGACATCATCATTCAGGATTCATGGACGCGCTGTCGGGACTTCGGTCTCAGCCATCAGTCGCGCCCCTCGTTCGGCGGGCTGCCGGGCGCGCAGGTTTCACAACTGCTGGAGCGCCATCACTCTCTGGTGCAAACCACCCATCAGGAAGTGCTGCCGGTCTATGAAAACATCCTCAGTAACTCCAACTGCCTGATCCTGCTGGCCGACAATCAAGGCCAGTTACTCAAGTCATGGGGCACCCAGCGCTTCGTCGATGCTTCGCAGACTCAGGGTTTCATGGCCGGGGCAAGCTGGAGCGAGCGCGGCGCGGGGACCAACGCCATCGGCACCGCACTGGCCTGTGAGCAGGCAGTGCATATCGAGCCGGACGAGCACTTTCTCAAAGCCAATCGCTTCATGACGGGCTCCGCCTCACCGATATTCGATGCCGAACGGCGCATGATTGCGATACTGGACGTCTCCAGCGACAGCTTCCTGCCGCCCTCTCACACTCTGGGCATGGTGAAGATGATGAGCCAGTCGGTGGAAAACCGGCTGATTCTCGACCAGTTTCGCGACAGCCATTTCCAGCTGACCTTCAATACCGGCCTGAACAATCTGGACAGCCAATGGGCAGGCCTGCTGATTTTCGATGAAAGCGGCACAATCATCTGCGCCAATCGACGGGCCGACAATTTGCTGGGAGTCAGGCTGACCGGCGTCAGCATCGAAGACCTGTTCAAATGCCCGATCCTGCAACTGCTTGGCGAAACCGAAGCACGCCCTTTCGCATTGCATGCCTTCGGCAATAATCGTTTCCAGTGCCTGCTCAAGCGTCCACGGCGCAAACCGATCCAGTTATTGCAACCGGTGCGGCCAGCACAACAGGCCATAACGCAACCGACACTCGACCTGAAGACCATCGATCTGGGCGATGCGAAAGTCGAAAAAGCGGTTCGCCAGGCTCAACGGCTGCTGGAAAAAGACATCCCGCTGTTGATCCACGGTGAAACCGGGGTCGGCAAGGAAGTGTTTGTCAAAGCCCTGCATCTGGCCAGCTCTCGCGCCAGCCAGCCCATGATTGCCGTCAACTGCGCGGCGATTCCGGCCGAACTGGTGGAGTCGGAACTGTTTGGCTACACCAAAGGGGCTTTCACCGGTGCCCATCAGAAAGGCAGCATCGGCCTGATCCGCAAGGCCGATAAAGGCACACTGTTTCTCGACGAAATCGGCGACATGCCGATGGCAGTGCAGGCGCGCCTGTTGCGGGTATTGCAGGAGCGTTGCGTTCAGCCGCTGGGCAGCAGCGAGCTGTATCCCGTGGATATCCGCCTGATCTCGGCCACCAACCACAGCCTGCGCGAACGGGTCCAAACGGGGCATTTTCGTCAGGATCTGTATTACCGGATCAGCGGGCTGAATATCGAACTGCCGCCGCTACGCGAACGCACCGACAAGCAGGCGCTGGTCCAGCGCATCTGGGAGCAACATCGTGAGCCTCACCAGCGGGCGGGGTTCTGCAACGAGGTGCTTGATCTGTTCGAGCATCATCCGTGGCCGGGCAATCTTCGCCAGCTCAATAGCGTGATTCAGGTGGCATTGGCATTGGCAGACGAGCAGAAGATCACCTTCGAGCATTTGCCGGAAGATTTCTTTCTGGATGCTCAGTTGGATGAAGAGCGAGACGAGCCGGTGGCGGCTCTGCGGCTAAAGGGAAGCTTCCCGTGTACCGAAGACCTGAACCACCTGTTGCAGGCGGCCGGAGGCAACATTTCACAGTTGGCCAAACGGTTGGGGGTTAGCCGCAATACGCTTTACAAGCGGTTGCGGGAGGTGCGCGAATAAGCGGTGACGGCTTCGCGAATGAATTCGCTCCTACCGTAGGAGCGAATTCATTCGCGAAAAAACAGGTCAGTCAGCCAGACGCCAGGTCGTCCCGCCCTTGCCGTCTTCCAGTATCACGCCCATGGCGGTGATCTGGTCACGGATCCGGTCAGACTCGGCCCAGTTCTTGGCAGCACGCGCATTCAGACGCGCCTGGATCAGCGCTTCGACTTCAGCCGCATCGACACGCCCTTCGGCGCCGGCACGCAGGAAGTCTTCCGCTTCGAGCTGCAACACACCCAGCACACTGGCCAGTTGCTTCAGACGTGCCGCCAGACCCGCCGCCGCGGCCTGATCGCTGTCACGAAGACGGTTGATCTCACGAACCATCTCGAACAACACCGCACAGGCTTCAGGCGTCCCGAAGTCGTCGTTCATGGCTGCCGTGAAACGCTCGACGAACGCCTCGCCACCCGCAGGCTCGGCCACCGGCAAGCCCTTGAGCGCGTGATAGAAACGCTCCAGCGCACTCTTGGACTCTTTCAGGCTGTCTTCGGAGTAGTTGATCGCGCTGCGGTAGTGGCTGGAAACCAGCAGGTAACGCACCACTTCCGGATGGTATTTATCCAGCACGTCGCGAATGGTGAAGAAGTTGTTCAAGGACTTGGACATCTTCTCGCCATTGATGCGGATCATGCCGCAGTGCATCCAGGCATTGGCGTAGGTCTTGCCGGTCGCCGCCTCGCTCTGGGCGATTTCGTTTTCATGGTGCGGGAACTCGAGGTCACTGCCGCCGCCATGAATATCGAACGTCTCACCCAGGCAGCAGGTGGACATCACCGAGCATTCGATGTGCCAGCCAGGACGCCCCGGCCCCCATGGCGACTCCCAGCTCGGCTCGCCGGGCTTGACGCCTTTCCAGAGCACGAAGTCCAGCGGATCGTCCTTGGACTCGTCCACTTCGATCCGCGCACCGATGCGCAGGTCTTCGATCTTCTTGCGCGACAGCTTGCCGTAGCCCAGGAACTTGCCGACGCGGTAGTACACGTCGCCATTACCCGGCGCGTAGGCATAGCCCTTGTCGATCAGGGTCTGGATCATGGCGTGCATGCCGTCGATATGATCGGTGGCACGCGGCTCCATGTCCGGCTTGAGGATGTTCAGACGAGCTTCGTCCTCGTGCATCGCGTCGATCATGCGCGCCGTCAGCGCGTCGAACGATTCGCCGTTTTCACGGGCACGATTGATGATCTTGTCATCGATATCGGTGATGTTGCGCACATAGGTCAGGTCATAACCGCTGAATCGCAACCAGCGGGTGACCAGATCGAAGGCCACCATGCTGCGCCCGTGGCCCAGGTGGCAGAAGTCGTACACGGTCATCCCGCAGACGTACATCCGCACCTTGTTGCCATCCAGCGGCTTGAAGACTTCTTTGCTCTTGGTGAGCGTGTTGTAGATCGAAAGCACTGTCCTAACCTCAGCTCCAGGAATCCCGCAATGTCACTGTGCGGTTGAATACCGGGCGACCTGGCTTCGAGTCCTTGATGTCCGCGCAGAAATAGCCTTCGCGTTCGAACTGGAAACGGTCTTCCGGTTGCGCTTGCCCCAATGAAGGTTCAGCACGACAACCCGTCAGTACTTGCAGTGAATCCGGATTGATGTTCTCCAGGAAAGTGGCGCCATCTTCGGCCTTGTCAGGCGTCGGGGAGCGGAACAGGCGGTCATACAGACGCACTTCGCACTCGACGCTCGCGTCCGCCGGAACCCAGTGAATCACGCCCTTGACCTTGCGCCCTTCAGGGTTCTTGCCCAGGGTGTCAGGGTCGTAGGAGCAACGCAGCTCGACGATATTGCCGTCGGCGTCCTTGATGGCTTCGTCGGCACGGATCACATAGCTGCCGCGCAGGCGCACTTCACCGGCTGGCTCCAGGCGCTTGTAGCCTTTTGGCGGCTCTTCCATGTAATCGTCGCGATCGATGTAGATCTCGCGGGCGAACGGCAGCTCGCGCACGCCCAGGTCTTCCTTGGGGTGACGTGGCAATTCAAGCTTCTCGACCTGACCTTCCGGGTAGTTGGTGATCACGACTTTCAACGGGCGCAGCACGCACATGGCGCGTGGCGCGTTGCGGTCCAGATCGTCACGGATGCTGAATTCCAGCATCGCGAAGTCAACCACGCCGTCGGAGCGGTTGGTACCGACCATTTCGCAGAAGTTACGGATCGAAGCCGGCGTGTAGCCACGACGACGGAAGCCCGACAGGGTCGACATGCGCGGATCGTCCCAGCCACTGACGTGCTTTTCATCGACCAGTTGCTTGAGCTTGCGCTTGCTGGTGACGGTGTAGCTCAGGTTCAGACGCGAAAATTCGTACTGACGTGGCTTGCACGGCACCGGCAGGTTGTCCAGGAACCAGTCATACAGCGGACGATGGCCTTCGAATTCCAGGGTGCAGATCGAGTGAGTGATGCCTTCGATGGCATCGGACTGACCATGGGTGAAGTCATAGTTGGGGTAGATGCACCACTTGTCGCCGGTCTGGTGGTGATGAGCATGACGAATGCGGTACAGGATCGGGTCGCGCAGGTTCATGTTCGGCGAAGCCATGTCGATCTTGGCACGCAGCACACGAGCGCCGTCTTCGTACTCACCGGCTTTCATGCGGGCGAACAGGTCCAGGTTTTCCTCGACGCTGCGCTCACGGAACGGGCTGTTCTTGCCAGGCTCGGTCAGGCTGCCACGGTACTCGCGGGCCTGCTCGGGGGTCAGGTCGTCGACATAGGCCTTGCCCGACTTGATCAGCTCTACAGCCCAGTCGTGCAACTGGTCGAAATACTGCGAGGCATAGCGCACTTCGCCCGCCCACTCGAAGCCCAGCCACTTGACGTCACTCATGATGGCGTCGATGTATTCCTGGTCTTCCTTGGCCGGGTTGGTGTCGTCGAAACGCAGGTGCGTCGCGCCACCGAACTCGTTGGCCAGGCCAAAGTTCACACAGATCGACTTGGCATGACCGATATGCAGATAGCCGTTAGGCTCCGGCGGAAAGCGGGTCACGATTTGGGTGTGCTTGCCTGAATCCAGGTCTGCCTGCACGATCGGACGCAGGAAATTGGTAGGGACGACAGGGCCTGCCTTTGAATTCGCAGCGGGTTCTGGAGTGGGCTTGCTCATAGGATCCTTGGACATACAAGTGCGCGGCCAGGGTAGGCCGACTAAATCAAAGCGCTTATCATAGCCGAAGCTGTCAAGCCCCTGACAACAGAGTGCGCATTTGAGGGTGATAAAAGCAGCAAAATACCTGAAATATGTAACCACCCCTGTAAACTGCACGTCAGGGTAATACCGCGCCCATTCACGAATGCCAAGAGAGCGAGTAAGCATGTCCAAAGTAAAATTGACCACCAACCACGGCGATATCGTTCTGCAACTGAACGCAGAGAAGGCTCCGGTCACCGTTGCCAACTTTATCGAATACGTTAACGCTGGCCATTACAGCAACACCATTTTTCACCGTGTCATCCCTAACTTCATGATCCAGGGCGGCGGTTTCGAGCCGGGCATGAAAGAGAAGAAAGACAAGCGCCCAAGCATTCAGAACGAAGCCAACAACGGCCTGCCGAACAAGAAGTACAGCGTTGCCATGGCCCGTACCATGGAGCCGCATTCGGCATCCGCCCAGTTCTTCATCAACGTGGCTGACAACAGCTTCCTGAACCACAGCGCACCGACCGTTCAAGGCTGGGGCTATGCCGTGTTCGGTGAAGTGATCGAAGGCAGCGAAGTGGTCGACAAGATCAAAGGCGTTTCAACCACCAGCAAATCCGGCCACCAGGACGTACCGTCCGAAGACGTCATCATCGAGAAAGCAGAGATCGTTGAGTGATACTGCTGATCTCCGACCTGCATCTTGAGGAAAAGCGCCCGGATATTACCCGGGCGTTTCTGGATCTACTCTCTGGCCGGGCACGCCAGGCCAAGGCGTTGTATATCCTCGGGGACTTCTTCGAGGTCTGGGTCGGCGACGATGCAATGTCGCCGTTCCAGAGTTCGATCTGTCAGGCCCTGCGCGAACTGAGCGACAGCGGCACTCAGGTTTTCCTGATGCACGGCAACCGGGACTTCATGATCGGCAAGGCGTTCTGCAAGGCGGCTGGCTGCACCTTCCTGAACGACCCGAGCGTGGTTGCGCTAAACGGTGAGCCGGTGCTGTTGATGCATGGCGACAGCCTGTGTACCCGCGACGAAGGCTATATAAAGATGCGCCGCTACCTGCGCAACCCGCTGACCTTGTGGATATTGCGGCACCTGCCGTTGAATACCCGCCACAAGCTGGCGCGCAAACTGCGCAATGAAAGCCGTGTGAAAACCCGCATGAAAGCCAATGACATCGTTGATGTCACACCCGAGTTCATTCCCCAGGTGATGGAGCAATATGGCGTCCGCACACTGATTCACGGACACACCCATCGCCCGGCCATTCACAAGCTACAGATAGGCGACCAGACAGCGCAACGCATCGTATTGGGCGACTGGGACCGCCAGGGCTGGGCCTTGCAGGTGGACGAACAGGGCTTCTCCCTGAACGCCTTCGACTTCCCGCCTGAGCAGATGACACTGCTGAACTGAATCTGCTCAGTGGGAGGGAGCTTGCTCGCGACGGGGCCGGTAAATGTGAAAACTCATCACCCTCCAGGCCCTCTTCGCGACCAAGGTCGCTCCCACAGTACCGTGTCCGACCAGGCTATTTAATGACCGCCCGGCCCGGCCTTGGCGACAAACGGCGGTTTGGCCAGCCAGACCAGCAGAATCAACCCCGCAAACACCCAGCCCAGCATGTAGAAATAATCCACCGTGGACATCATGTAAGCCTGGCTATTGAGGGTCTGTTCCAGTTGCGCATAAGCCTGCGGGCTCGCGCCTCCCAAACTGTTGAGCGCGTCACGGGTGGCCGGGTCGAAGGTGCTGATGTTTTCACTCAGGTAGGCGTGATGCTGATCAGCGCGGCGAATCCATATCCAGGTCGTGAGGGATGCTGCAAAGCTGCCGCCCAGAGTCCTGAGGAATGTCGCAAGCCCGGAGCCATCGGCGATCTGATGGGGCGGCAAATCCGATAGCAGGATACTCAAGGTCGGCATGAAGAACAGCGCCACGCCGATCCCCATGAACAACTGCACCAGCGCCACATGCTCGAAATCCACCTCATTGGTGAATTGCGCCCGCATGAAGCAGCTCAGGCCCATGGCCAGGAATGCCAGACCGGCCAGCAAGCGCAGGTCGAACCTGTTGGCGTATTTACCGACGAAGGGCGACATCAATACCGGCAGGATACCGATAGGTGCCACGGCCAGCCCGGCCCATGTCGCGGTGTAGCCCATCTGGGTCTGCAACCATTGTGGCAGCAGCAGGTTGATCCCGAAGAAGCCGGAGTAGCCACCGACCAGCACCAGAGTGCCGATACGGAAGTTGCGGTAGGCAAACAGCCGCAAGTTGACGATGGGATGCTTGTCAGTCATTTCCCAGATCACGAACACCGACAACGCCACAATGGAGATCACCGAACCGATCACGATGAAGTTCGACTCGAACCAGTCCATGTCGTTGCCCTTGTCCAGGACGACCTGCAATGCCCCGACACCAATGATCAGGGTCAGCAGCCCGACGTAATCCATCGGCTGACGACTGGTACTCACCGGGCGCTTGGCCATTTGCGTACGCACCACCCAGGCCGCAAACAGGCCAATGGGGACATTGATGAAGAAAATCCACGGCCAGCTGTAACTGTCGGTGATCCAGCCGCCCAGAATCGGCCCGGCAATCGGCGCGACCACCGTGACCATGGCCAGCAGCGCCAGCGCCATCCCCCTTTTGGCGGGCGGGTAAACCGCGATCAGCAGCGTCTGGGTCATGGGATAAAGCGGCCCGGCCACCACACCTTGCAGCACCCGGAAGCCGACCAGTTCGGGCATCGACTGGGAAATGCCGCACAGGAACGAAGCCAGCACGAACAGCAGGGTTGCCCACAGGAACAGCTTGACCTCACCGAAACGGCGGCTGAGCCAGCCAGTCAGTGGCAAGGCAATCGCGTTGCTCACCGCAAACGAAGTGATGACCCAGGTCCCCTGCTCCGAACTCACACCCAGGTTTCCGGAAATGGTCGGCAAGGCGACGTTGGCAATAGTGGTATCGAGGACCTGCATGAAGGTCGCCAGCGACAGGCCGATGGTACACATCAGCAGGCTGGGCGGCGTAAATGAGGCCGGGGCGTTGTTGCTCATCGCAAATCCTTGGAAACTGAGACGGTGCCCCGACCCGAAGGACGGGGCTTGCGGATTGGCGGATCAGCGCTGGGCAGTCGCTTTGCTACTGGCTGCACTGTTGTCATGGATCAGACGCGCAATCATCGCGTCGGCATCAGCCAGTTGTTCGGCGTAGATATTGGTGCTGAAGCTCGCTTTCTTCGGCGGCTGCTGGGCCAGTACCGGACCACTCTGGTCATGCAGATTGACATCGACCGTGGTCGACAGACCGATCCGCAGCGGGTTGTTCGCCAGCTCATCGGGGTTGATGTGAATCCGCACCGGCACGCGCTGGACGATCTTGATCCAGTTACCGGTCGCGTTCTGAGCCGGCAACAGAGCGAAGGCACTCCCGGTCCCGGCACCCAGGCTGTCGATGGTGCCGCTGTATTTCACATGGCTGCCGTACAGGTCCGAGGTGATCTCCACCGGCTGGCCAATGCGCATATTGCCCAGTTGCGTCTCTTTGAAATTCGCGTCGATCCACAGCTGATCCAGCGGAATCACCGCCATGGTTGCAGTGCCCGGCTGAATCCGCTGGCCCAGTTGCACGGTACGTTTGGCCACATAACCGGTCACCGGCGACACAACCGTAGTACGGGCATCGGCCAGATACGCCTGACGCAATTGCGCAGCGGCAGCTTTTACGTCCGGGTGAGAAGAAACCACCGTGTCGTCCACCAGCGCAACGCTACTGGCCAGTTGTTGCTGGATATTGTTCAAGGAGCTCTGCGCGCTGGTCAGGTCATCCTTGGCGTGGGACAGCTCTTCCTGGGAAATCGCCCCGCTTACGGCCAGGCTACGGCGACGGTTGTAGTTGTCCTGAGCCTTCTGCACTTCGGCACGTTGCGCGGCCAGTTGCGCCTTCATGCCATCGACATTGCTGTAGAGCCCGCGCACCTGGCGCACGACCTTGGCCAGATTGGCTTCAGCACTTTGCAGGCTGACTTCGGCATCGCTGGGATCGAACTTGATCAGGACCTGGCCTTCGCGAACCAGATCACCGTCATCGGCGCCGATGCTGATGACCGTACCGGTGGTCAGCGGCGTGATTTCGACGACGTTGCCATTCACATAGGCGTCATCGGTACTTTCGCTCCAGCGGCCATAAAACTCATGCCAGGCCCAGACAGCCGCACCGCCAAGGATGACGATCAGGGCGAGCACCAGCAGCATGAATTTGCGCTTGCCCGGATTCGTGTCTTGCGGCGAGCTGGCAGATGGTTTTTCAGTAGCGGCAGTAGCCATGACGATTACCTGTAGTCGGTGAAGCAGTAATTGCGGGATATCGAGGTTTTACCGGGGCCGTTCATTTCGCCCCTGTGGACTTGAAGCTCAGGCGCGTGAGGGTGATGTGGTCGTCGGCGGCCACCAGCACCTTGGTCAGAATTCTTTGCAGGGTTTCGACTTCTTCCTTGTCCAGAACGGCAAATGTGTCGTTCATCGCGTCAGCACCGATCTGCGGCAGCAGGTCCGAAAGTTTCTGCCCCTGCTCGGTCAAGGCCACATGCACCTGGCGTCGGTCGGCTGCCGAACGGGTGCGCACGATCAACTCCTTTTGCTCCAGACGATCAAGCATGCGCGTCATGGAACCGCTGTCGAGGGACAGGTGCCGACACAATTCGACAGGGGTATCGAGGGCGAACTGGGAAATGATGATCAGCACCTTGAACTGCGAAAAGGTGACGTCATAAGGCAGCAAATACTTGTCCAGCATGCGGTCCTTGAGAGCATTGGTGCGACCGACCAACAGACCCATCAGGCTGGAATCGAAATTCTCGGACGTGAAATGTTTCAAGGACTCACCATAAAAGCTGCTTAGGCAGTAATGTGGCGATATTACTGCCTAGACAGCTAATGTCAAAACATTTGTTAGCTGGCTAACAATATCTTCATAAAAAACGACCGCTGGCAAGGCGGTCGTTTTTTATGAAGCCAGTGATAACTCAGGCCGCGGCAGGCACACCGCTATGGAAGCGAAATTCCTCGTCGGGACTTTCGATCAATTCACGCTCGGCATGGCGAATCTCTTCGATCTTGGCGTCAACATCGGCTTTATCGCCATAGGTATAGGCCAGCTTCAAGTAGTCCTGAAAATGCCGGGCCTCGGACTTCAACAGCCCGCCGTAGAACTTGGCAAGCTCTTCGTCCAGATGCGGCACCAGCGCAGCGAAACGCTCGCAGGAGCGGGCTTCGACGATGGCCCCCACAATCAGGGCGTCGGTCAGCCGGTAGGGATTATGGTTGCGCACCAGCTTGCGCAATGCCCCCGCATAACGCGCCGAACTGACGTTGGCCATCGGGATTTCGCGCTTGCGGATAATGCTCAGCACCTGCTCGAAATGCCGCAGCTCTTCACGGGCCAGCCGCGACATCTTGCTCAGCAGGTCGAACTTGTCGTTGTACTGGAACATGAACTGAAACGCCGCCCCGGCCGCCTTTTTCTCGTTGTTCGCATGATCGATCAACAGGATGTCCAGATTGCGCAAAGCGGCCTGAACCCAACTGTCGGGCGTGCGGCAAAGCAGGAAGGCTTCGATTTCAGGGATCGGGTACATAAGCTCACAGATAGCGGGTTTGCAAGGCCGCGCATTATACGAGGGGCGTGCGTCTGCGGCGATAGAAATGCAGTGATCCAGATCAAGCGACGACCCGATGCGCTGCAACTATAGTTGTGGAACACAATTTGCCTTGTGGAGGTTAGCCCCATGCAGTCTATTCGCAGCATCCTGGTGGTCATCGATCCCAACCACGCCGATAGCCTGGCCCTAAAGCGCGCGAAACTGATTGCCGGGGTCACTCAGGCTCATCTGCACCTGCTGATCTGTGACAAGGATCATCCCCATACGCAACAACTCAACGAGCTGAAAAGAAACCTTCAGGAAGAAGGCTTCACCGCCAGCGCGGAACAGCACTGGGAAGAGTCCACCCACAAGACCATCTGCAAGGTGCAGCAAACCGAGGGCTGCGGCCTGGTCATAAAGCAGCACCTGCCGGACAACCCGCTGAAAAAGGCCCTGCTCACTCCCGACGACTGGAAACTGCTGCGCTACTGCCCAAGCCCGGTGTTGATGGTCAAGACGTCACGGCCCTGGACAGGCGGCGTGATTCTCGCGGCTGTGGATGTCGGCAATGCGGATGGAGAACACAAGACGCTGCATTACAGCATCGTCGATCACGGCTATGACATTGCAGCACTGGCCAAGGGGCACTTGCACGTCATAACCGCCCATCCGTCGCCCATGCTGTCGGCTGCCGACCCGATCTACCAGCTCAAGGAAAGCATCGAAACCCGCTATCGAGAGCAATGCCAGGCGTTCCAGACGGAATTCGATATCGACGACACCCACCTGCATATCGCAGAAGGTCCGGCTGATGTGCTGATTCCCTTTACGGCCAACCAGCTCGACGCAGTGGTCACCATCATCGGCACCGTGGCGCGTACCGGTCTTTCAGGCGCACTGATCGGCAACACCGCCGAAGTGGTACTCGACTCGCTGGAAAGTGATGTGCTGGTTCTCAAGACCGAGGAAATCATCCGGCATCTGGAGGAGATGTTTGATGCGTAGCGAATGAACGCCTACAAACCAATGCCGATCACTCAAGGCATACATGTCACCTGAGGGAGGGGCCTTGGCCGCGACGACCTGCTGACAGGCAACACATTTTCAGCGCCTGAAACCGGGCTGTCGCGGTCAAGGCCCCTCTCACGGATTTTGATTTCAGCCACCCGACTTTTGAAATCAGCCTCTCAAGGTCGGCATTACTCCTACAAACCGAGCGCATCCTTCAGGAAACCCGGCGCGATATATCGCTGGTAATGAGCTTCGGACAACAGAAAAAACTCACGGTCGATGGCATCGCGCAATTCAGGCAGTGCCCAGTCGCGAAACTCCGGCAGCAGCACGAAGCCATAAGCCTCGACCTGATTGATGACCCGCGCACCGCGAGCGATCAATTGATAGGCCCAGCAATATTCGGACTGATGCGCCACAAAGCGGATCTTGCGCTGGACGAGCTGCATGCGCAGCTTCTCGACATCGAAAATTTCGAGCTTGGCCGCCATCACCTGAACCAGCAATTGCTCCAGGCGCAGCCAGACCGCTCTTTTCTCGTCTTCGTTATAGCCGTTCCAGTGGACCACTTCATGATGGAAACGCTTGCAGCCACGGCACACCAGGTCCCCGTAAACAGTGGAGCAAAGGCCGACACAAGGCGTTTTGATGATTTGATCAGGCATGGCTGGCAGGACAAGGGCAGGCGAAACGAGAAGGCATGTTAGCCCTTTGTCTAACAAGGGTCACCCCCGAAGATGTAGGGTCTAACTTACCTTTAACGAAGTTTTGCCGTAGAATCATCGGGCCTTAGATGGCGCCAATGTCCGTTAGAAGCTGTTTTCAAAGCGTCACGAGCACAGTCAAGTTAATCCCGCAGTCCGGTGTCGGCAGGCCGTTCCCTCATCACGAATGGCCATGTCGACCTACACTCCCCCCGTCCTGCTGGCGTAAAACTTTGAAAACAGCTTCGTAAGGAATTGCCGATACCCTGCAAACAAGGCTCGAAAGCCTTGCGTGGGTGCGGACAATTTCTGGATGAGCGTCCCGGACACCCATTTGGGACCACTGATGAGGGTAATACTGTGCTTGAAGCCTACCGCAAACACATCGAAGAGCGTGCCGCCCAGGGTATCGTGCCCCAGCCGCTTAACGCCGAACAAACCGCAGCCCTTATTGAGTTGCTGAAGAATCCCCCCGCTGGCGAAGAAGACTTTCTTGTCGATCTGATCACCAACCGCATTCCACCGGGCGTGGACGAAGCGGCCTACGTCAAGGCCGGCTTCCTGTCTGCTCTGGCCAAGGGCGAAGCCACTTCCCCGCTGATCGACAAAAAACGCGCTACCGAACTGTTGGGCACCATGCAAGGTGGCTACAACATCGTTACTCTGGTTGCCCTGCTCGACGATGCAGAGCTGGCACCGGTCGCTGCCGAACAGCTCAAGCACACGCTGCTGATGTTCGACGCCTTCCACGACGTTGCTGAAAAAGCCAAGAGCGGCAATGCGCACGCTCAGGCAGTCCTGCAATCCTGGGCTGACGGCGAGTGGTTCAAGAAGCGCCCTGTACTGGCTGACAAGATCAGCCTGCGCGTCTTCAAGGTCACCGGCGAAACCAACACCGACGACCTGTCCCCGGCACCTGATGCCTGGTCCCGTCCGGATATCCCGCTGCACGCCCTGGCCATGCTGAAAATGGCCCGTGAAGGCATCGTTCCTGACGTGCAAGGCTCCATCGGTCCGATGAAGCAGATCGAAGAAATGCGCGGCCAGGGTTTCCCTATCGCCTACGTCGGTGACGTGGTCGGTACCGGTTCCTCGCGTAAATCTGCAACCAACTCGGTTCTGTGGTTCTTCGGCGACGACGTTCCCTATGTCCCGAACAAGCGTGCCGGTGGTTTCTGCTTCGGCAGCAAGATCGCCCCGATCTTCTACAACACCATGGAAGATGCTGGCGCACTGCCAATCGAATTCGACGTTTCCAACATGCACATGGGCGACGTGATCGACCTGTACCCGCATGAAGGCAAAGTCACCAAGCACAACAGCGACGAAGTCCTGACCACCTTCGAGATGAAGACTCCGGTCCTGCTCGACGAAGTGCGTGCCGGTGGCCGTATTCCCCTGATCATCGGTCGTGGTCTGACCGGCAAGGCACGCGCCGAGCTGGGTCTGCCACCATCGGATCTGTTCAAGACTCCGGATCAGCCGGCTGCCAGCACCAAGGGTTTCACCCTGGCGCAGAAAATGGTCGGCAAGGCATGCGGCGTGGAAGGTATCCGTCCGGGCACCTACTGCGAACCGAAGATGACTACCGTCGGTTCCCAGGACACCACTGGCCCGATGACCCGCGACGAGCTGAAAGACCTGGCTTGCCTGGGCTTCTCCACCGATCTGGTCATGCAGTCCTTCTGCCACACCGCAGCTTATCCAAAGCCGATCGACGTCAAGACTCACCACACGCTGCCTGATTTCATCATGACCCGTGGCGGTGTTTCCCTGCGTCCAGGCGACGGCATCATCCATAGCTGGCTGAACCGCATGCTGCTGCCGGACACCGTCGGCACCGGTGGCGACTCCCACACCCGCTTCCCGATCGGTATCTCCTTCCCGGCCGGTTCCGGTCTGGTTGCCTTCGCCGCAGCCACCGGCGTCATGCCGCTGGACATGCCTGAGTCGATCCTGGTCCGCTTCAAGGGCAAGCTACAACCTGGCATCACCCTGCGCGACCTGGTTCACGCCATTCCTTACTACGCGATCCAGGCTGGCCTGCTGACCGTGGAGAAGAAAGGCAAGAAGAACGCCTTCTCTGGCCGTATCCTGGAAATCGAAGGTCTGGAAAACCTCAGCATCGAACAGGCTTTCGAGCTGTCCGACGCTTCGGCCGAACGTTCGGCTGCCGGTTGCACCATCAAGCTGGCAAAAGAGCCGATCATCGAGTACCTGAACTCCAACATCACCCTGCTGCGCTGGATGATCGAGCAAGGCTACGGTGATCCACGCACTCTGGAACGCCGCGCCAAGGCGATGGAAGCCTGGATTGCCGACCCGCAACTGCTGGAAGCCGACAAGGACGCCGAATACGCCGAAATCATCGAAATCGACCTGGCCGACGTCAAGGAGCCTGTGCTCTGCGCGCCGAACGACCCGGACGACGCACGCCTGCTGTCTTCGGTACAGGGCGAGAAGATCGACGAAGTGTTCATCGGTTCCTGCATGACCAACATCGGCCACTTCCGCGCTGCGGGCAAGTTGCTGGATCAGGTCAAAGGCCAGTTGCCGACTCGCCTGTGGCTGTCGCCTCCGACCAAGATGGACGCTCACCAGTTGACCGAAGAAGGCTACTACGGCATCTACGGCAAGGCTGGCGCGCGCATGGAAATGCCAGGCTGCTCGCTGTGCATGGGTAACCAGGCTCGCGTTGAACCGAACTCCACCGTGGTTTCGACTTCGACCCGTAACTTCCCGAACCGTCTGGGTGACGGCGCAAACGTCTACCTGGCTTCGGCCGAGCTGGCGTCCGTCGCTTCGATCCTGGGTCGCCTGCCGACCGTCGAGGAGTACATGAGCTACGCGAACCAGATCGACACCATGGCAGCGGACGTATACCGCTACCTGAGCTTCGATCAGATCGCCGAGTTCCGCGAAGCCGCTGCGAACGCCAATATCCCGGTCGTTCAAGCGTAAGCACGAAACACAGCGTTAAAAGAACCCCATCCTTGTGATGGGGTTTTTTATTGGCTGTGCGTTTTTCCAAACTCTCCAATCGTCGTGGAAAATGCTTGCCGCTATTTATTTCGTATGTTAAATAATTTACTTCACATACGAAATAACTCCCATGCGAACGACAACCCATTCGATCACCTGCACCAATGGTCACAGCGTCGAGGTCACGACCCATACCGGCGCAGGACCTGTGAAAGCAGTGGTTCAGATAAACCCGGCGACGGGCGTCACCGAGCGCATGTACTTGCCGTTCGCCCAGTATCTGGTCGCCAATGGCTTTACCGTCATCACCTACAACTATCGGGGTGTCAGCAGGAAAGGTCCTCATCCGAAAACCGTTCAGGCGGGTTTTGTTTCGTGGGCTGACAACGATGTCGAAGCCGTCACCCACTGGGTGTCCGGGCAGTACAAGGGGGTTGCTCACCTTGCGATAGGCCATAGCTTCGGCGGGCATGCCATCGGGTTATGCGAGAGCAGCAACAAGCTCAGCGCGGCAGTGACTCTATGCGCCCATGCGGGCTGTCTGCGATTCATAAGTCCCTGGCAGGAACGCTTGAAAGTGGCGATTCTGCTCAAAGTCCTTGGCCCGCTCAGCGCCAAATTCCTGGGCTATTTTCCGGGGCGCAGGCTGGGAATTGGTGAAGACCTGCCAGCCGATGTCATGCGCGAGTGGTCACGCTGGACAAGCCTTCGCCAGTACTTTTTTGACGACCCAACAGTCAATGCCACTGCCCGTTTTGCCAGGCCCACACTGCCGGTGCTGGCCATAGGCGTCGATGACGATCCATGGGCACCCGCCGAAGCCATCGACCTGATGACAGAGCATCTGACCGGCTGTGCTGTAGAGCGACGTCAGTTTGCTCCGGCGGACAGTCACGGTTCGACCATCGGGCACCTGGGCTTTTTCCGCCAACAACATGCCGACACCCTATGGCCCGTAGTGGCAAGATGGCTGGAAGCTCAGTTACCGGGTAATCCAAATGGCGCATGACCGTCGCTACGTCTATTTATTGAATGCTGCTCAAAAAAGCCTGTCCCGATACATCGAGCGGCATATCTCGAATCGCGCCGGCATCAGCGCCACTCAGGCTGGCGCACTCTTTGTACTCAATGGGCAGGATGGCGCCCTCAGCGGCGAAGTCGCGCTGGCGCTGGATATCGCGCCTTCCGCCATGACCGGGCTGGCCGACCGGATGGTCAGGTCAGGGCTGATCGAGCGCCGCGTCGATGAACATGACAAGCGCAGCTTTCGTTTGTGGCTGACGGATGCAGGCCGGACAGCGACCTTGCAGGCCACATCGGAACTGGCACCGCTGAATGAAAAACTGACCCAGGCATTCAGCGATGAGGAAATGGAGGTTGTTTCCAGATGGCTCGCAGCCGTCAGGGATCGCAGCCAGTGACGGCCTGATTCAGACTCCGCGCCGGTCAATGACCGGCGCATGTTGCGTCATCAGTTCAGCAACCCAATCGATAAATACCCGAAGCTTGAGGCTGATATGCCGGTTGGGCGGAAATGCCACGTACATCGGCATCGAATCCATGCGCCAATCCTTGAACAGCGGCACCAGATCACCCCGCTCCAGATGGTTTTTGGCCATGTAATCCGGCACCCACAGAACACCCATACCAGCCAGGCCTGCGGCGAGGTAGGCATTGCCATCGTCCACCGCCAGCACGTAACGCCCGTGGACGTGAAGGCTTTCACCCTCGCGGTGCATGGCATAAGGCAAGGCCTTGCCGGTACGCGCCCACAGGAAACCGACGATGCGGTGGTGGGAATCTTCCAGCTCTCGCGGATGCGCAGGTGTGCCGACCCTTTCCAGGTAACTCGGTGCCGCATACACCCCAAGCCTGAGATCACCCACACGCCGGGCCATCAGGGACTGGTCAGCCAACTCGCCACCGCGAACCACGCAATCCACATTCTCGCCGATCACATCCACGATACGGTCGCTGACGCCCATATCGATCTGGATATCCGGGTATCGCGCATGAAACTCAGGCAGGGCCGGCATCAGAATCGTGCTGGCAAACGGGCTGGGCACATCCACCCGCAGCCGCCCTCTGGGCAAGGCCGAAGCGCTGGACAGGCTGGTCTCGGCATCGTCCAGGTCAGCCAGCAGCCTGACAACGCGCTCGTAATAAGCCGCGCCATCAGCCGTGACATTGACCTTGCGCGTCGTTCGGTTGAGCAACTTGATCCGCAAGCGGGCCTCCAGTTGCTGCACCAGTTGCGTCACAGTGGTCTTGCTCATGTGCAGGGTTTCGGCTGCTTTGGTAAAACTCCCCGCCTCTACCACCCGCGCAAAAGCCTGCATCGCATCGAAACGGTCCATTTCTACTCCGGATAACGGCTGGATTGTTTGGATTTTACAAACAGTGCTGGCTACAGTTGCTCGTTTATCGCCCGGATACAAGCTCTTAGAGTTCTCCCATCGTTAATGACGGGTCGCCTTGACCTGCCTCGATGGAGATCAACCATGACAAAGCGTGATGCAGTTTTCCCCGCCGGACGCCTCGAACTTTACGAGCGCAATCGCTATTCGCCCGCGATCCGTTCCAATGGCTTTCTGTTCGTTTCCGGTCAGGTCGGCAGCAAGGAGGATGGCTCGCCAGAGCAGGATCTGGTGATACAGGTCAGGACAGCCTTCAGCAATCTGAATGCCATCCTTAAGGAGGCGGGTTGCACCTTCGATGACGTAGTCGATGTCACCGTCTTCATGGTCGACCCCGAATCGAAGTTCGAGAAAATCTGGACGGTGTTCCCTGAGTTCTGGGGCCAGGCACCGTACCCGACACTGACGGCAGTGGGCGTCACCTGGCTTTATGGCTTTGATTTCGAGATCAAGGTGATTGCCAGGATTCCAGATGCTGTTGAGGGTTGAGCCGCCATGATGATCTGGCTCGCCATGCAGATCATCAGTTCTGGCCCTTTAGGCCATCCACCCGAGAGTAATCGCTGTCAGCACCAGATAACGCAGCCCTTTGGCAAGCGTGACGATAAGCAGAAAACTCCAGAACGGCTCGCGCATGACGCCCGCGATCATGGTGATGGGGTCGCCGATGATCGGCACCCAACTGAACAACAGCGCCCAGCGTCCGTAGCGCTTGTAAGTGTGCTGGGCCTTGTCCAGATGGCGCTCGCTGACCGGAAACCAGCGCCGATGCCGAAAGCGCTCGATAGAGCGGCCCAGATACCAGTTCACGGCTGAGCCCAGAACATTGCCTGACGTGGCAACCAGCAAGAGCAGAATCGTCGTATAGCGCTCCGAAAGCAGCATGCCGACCAGCACGGCTTCGGATTGCAGCGGTAACAGCGTGGCAGCGCCAAACGCCACGGCAAAAAGCCCCAGATAACTTGTCAGCTCGAACATCGAGTCATACCTTCATGCCGCCGCTCTCATCAAAAAACGCAACATCATGAATTAAATGGGGTTTATGTGGAATGCTGGCGCTTCTTATCTCGGCTAACCTGGATTAACGGCAGGTAGATATGGCTCGACACGTGTCCGCAGTATCGTGATCAGATCCGGGCTCATGTATTCAAAATCGTCAGGAATATCCAGGCATACGATGCGTTTGTCAGCCAATACCTTGCGGAATCGGGCTGCCAGTTTTCTGCGGTGCGCAGGCTCCATGACAAACACTACATCAGCCCATTCCAGAGACTCGGTATCCATTGGGATATCAGCATCCCTGCCAACACCCGCCGACGCGGTTTCCACGCCCGGCCACTGTGCAAATACATGCTCGGCGGTCGGGCTGCGCAGTCGGTTTTTACCGCAGATAAAAAGCACATTCAAAATGATCGGCTCCAACGAGCAACTGGAAATCGCTCAATATACTACCGGCTACTTACAAACACTCCTGCGCCGCTCGCTCGAATCGGGAGGTAGTGAGCGTCGATGCCAATAGTTGGCGCTCATACAAAAACACTTTTCCGCCTGCCGGAGCCTTGTAGGCCTCAATAACGTTGTCAGCCGCGACCGGGCTGGAGACGACAATCCTGTAGTGCCGCTGAGATTGCGACAACACCGGGTTCAATGAATGTTCTTGCAGTTTGGGCATTACACACTGCACGTATTCATCGGGAGCCTTACTGGTTTGCAAGACAAGCGTCGGTTGATTCGGTGCAGAAGCGCATCCATTCAACAACGCAAAAACGACGGCAATGGCCGGAACAGTCAAAAGGCGCATGTGAAGATCCTGAAATAAAAAAACGGCTCATCGAGCCGTATGTCCAATGCGCGCATTTTCCATATTTATTACAGGGAATAAAATCTCTGGTTTCTGATAGTCACTATCAGCGACACCGATGAAGTCGGCCCCGTCCGTCCGCCCCGCTTCAATCCTACTGAACATTCCTCCCGGCACCCTCCTCAACTCAGGTAGAACCCAACCCGAGGTGAACCGATGAACACGTCCCTGCCCAACACCCCAAGCACGCCAGATCAATCCGGAACCGAAGGCGATCTGGACAACGCCCCCACTCAGAACGAGCCAGAGGAGCCGAGCGAGGAGAAGATCGATCATGCCATCGAGGAAACCTTCCCCGCCAGCGATCCGATTTCACCTTGAGCCCCATCAATCCTGGCGGCCCATTTCCTGAGCCTGCCAGAATGTCTGGAACAGTCCGCCCGCGCTACGCAGCCGCCCGGGCGGGCCGTCTTCGACGATGCAGCCTTGTTGCATCACCAGCACCCTGTCAAACGCACTGAGGGTGGTGAGCCGATGGGCGATGGCCAGTACCGTTCGACCGCGCATCAGGCTGCCGAGCGCCGACTGGATGATGGCTTCGGAGCTTGAATCCAGAGCAGCAGTGGCTTCGTCGAGCAACAGGATCGGAGCGTTCTTGAGGAAGGCCCGTGCAATGCCCAGGCGCTGGCGCTGACCACCGGAAAGCATCACGCCCCGCTCGCCCACCAGGGTTTCATAGCCTTGGAGCAACTGGTCGATGAACTCGTGACAATAAGCACTGCGAGCGGCGGCGATCACTTCCTCGCGGGTGGCCTCGGGTCGGCCGTAGGCAATGTTTTCGTAGATACTGCGGTTGAACAGGGTTGGCTCCTGAGGCACTACGGCTATCTGTCGGCGCAGGCTGTCCTGGCTGATCTGCCGAAGGTCGCGGCCATCGATGCGAATGCTCCCCGTGCTGACGTCATCCAGGCGTTGCAACAGCCCCAGCAGAGTGGTCTTGCCTGCGCCGGACGGGCCGACGATGCCAACCCGCTGCCCGGGCTCGATGCGCAGGCTCAATCCACACAGCACCTTGCGAGCACCGGGATAGGCGTACCCGACATCCTGCAACTCGATGGTGCCGGATGGCACAGCCCAGTCCAGCTCGGAGTCGCTGAGGTCATAGGGTTTGGCGATCACTGCCAATGTGTCGCCGACAGCGCCCAGATGCTGGCTGGTCTCGACCAGGGCCAGCGCCAGATCGCGTGAGCCATGCAGGATACGAAACGTCAGAGCACTGACCATCACCACATCGCCAATGCTCACTGCACCGCGAGTCCAGAGCAGAATGGACCAGGCGAGCATGGTTCCCGCCATGCTCGCCAGACACAGGTCATGCAGTACCCGGGCCTTTTCCACGTACATCCAGCTGCGACTCTGAGCCCGCGCCTCGGTGCGGATTTTCGCATCCAGACGCAGGCGCTCCCGCTCCCGCGCCGTGAAGGCCTTGATCGTCCAGACATTGTTGACCAGATCCACAAGCTCACCGCCCACACTGGCAGCCTGCGCCGCATAAAGCTGATGACGACTGCGCCCGCGAATACCGAAGAAGGTAATGATCGCCGCCACCAGCACCACGAAAGCCACCAGTGCCAGAGCCATCTGGATACGCACCATGGCCAGCAGCACCACAGCCCCTAGAAAGTCGACGCAGGGCGGAATGATTTTCCACAACAGCGCACTGTAGATCTGCCCCGCCGCCGCGCCGGTAGCCGAAATGCGGCTGCCCAGGGCTCCGGCGTAGTGCTCGGCAAAGTAGCGCATCGGGTGTCCGGTCAGATGGCTGAACAGGTCCACCCGCATGTCCGCGCAACTGGCAACCACCGTGCGACAGCCCAGCCAGCCGCCCAGACGCCAGAACAGATTTTCGATGGCAATCAGAAAAATGAACAACCCGAAGGCGAACCAGACCCCGGAACGATTTCCCTCTTCTCCCATACTGTCGACCAGCAGCTTCATGCCGTACTGCACGACCACCGCACAACTGGCGGCGGCAATCACCAGCGTGACCATACCGCCATAAGCCCATGGCCGACGCCTGGCGTAGCCCCACAGAAAGCGTCCGGGATTGGGGTTGGGCGGCACACTTTGCGCGATGTTCATGCTGGCGGCCTCTTGGCAATACGCACTTGGGCCTCGGCCAGCCGCAACGCAAACCGGGCCAGAGCAGCACGGGTCGGAGGGTCTTCGGGACGAAATCCACTGGCATCGGCATAGCCAAGCAGACCGCTGTCGCAGTGACGGTCGTCATCCCAGCCGGGATAGTCGAGAACCGGGTACAGGCACAGGCCGCGCAAGTCGACACCTTTGCTCAGCGCAAGAATTGCCTGCTCGCCGACGTAATCCAGCCACGATTCACGCCCGATACCTTCGGTCCCGGTTTCACTGATCACCAGCGGGCGACCATAGCGGACATGGACTTCCATCAGCATGCCAGCCAATGGCCGAAAGTGCGGATCACCAGGACGGATCGTCGGTCCATCGAGGTACCACTGGTTATGTGGATAGAAGTTCACACCGAGGATATCCAGAAAATCCTCCTGACCGCCCAGGCCCGGCCAGCTTCGGCCGCTGATCAGGTCCCAGCTTTCGTACTGAGCCATGCGGTAGACCTCGGCCGCTTCGATATCAGCCGACCGCTGACGCATGGCGCGCACATGAATCAGCGGGTCGGCATGGATGAAACGCGCCCGTGAATCGACCTCGCGAATGGCTGTCATGGCTGCAATGCTGGCGCGCACCAACTGGTGTTTGAGTTCGGTGCCGCGCCGATGCCCCAGCGGATAGAAATAGCCCACCTCGCCACCGCCCCATGCCCAGAAAGACGGCTCGTTGATCGGACAATAAAACGGCACGGCATCGCTGGACTCGCGCACCCGTCTGGCGACTGCCTGGGCCATCCGGGCAAAACGTTCGACGAAGACCGGTCGCCAGATATCCAGATCGTCCGGATATCCGTAGTGCCCCAGATCCCAGATCACCTGGGTGCCAGCCCTCGTGGCGGCCAGCAACAGCGGATCCAGACTGCTGAAGTCATAATGGCCGGGGCGCGGCTCGATCAGGTGCCAACGCACCCCGTCGCGCACAGTGCGCATTCCGTGCCCGGCAAGGCTGCTGTAATCCTGCTCGGCCCAGCGGTCATGCCCGGTTGAGGCGATCAGGTCCAGACGTCGCCCGTCGCCTCTACGGCTGCTGGTGCATTCAAAACCTCCCATGAGAAAACTGGCGAATGGCTCAAGCCCACTCATGGGACGCGCCCTCGGCAGTTGCGCCGCGGGTCTGGGCAATACGTTGGTAAAGCGCCAACGCCTGCCCCACCACTTGATCCATGTTGTAGTACTTGTAAGTCCCTAAGCGCCCGAGGAAGGTCACGCCTTCGGTGGACTCGGCCAGCACCTTGTAGCGCTGATACAACTCGGCATTCTCTGGAGCCGGGACCGGGTAATAGGGATCACCTTCAGCACAGGGGTATTCGTAGGTCACACTGGTTTGCGCATGTTCCTGACCGGTCAGGTGCTTGTACTCGGTGATGCGGGTATGGGGCACGTTCTCGTCGGGATAGTTGACCACGGCCACGTCTTGAAAGTGTTCCTGCGCCAGGGTCCGGTGCTCGAAACGCAGGGAACGGTAAGGCAGACGCCCAAGCGAATAGCTGAAGTATTCGTCCACCGGCCCGCAATAAACCAGATGGCCACGGGGCAGTAACCGGTCGACCTCGGCGAAATCCACATCCAGCAGAATGTCGATACCCGGATGATCCAGCATTCGCTCGAACATGGCGGTGTAACCCTGCTGAGGCATCATCTGAAAGCTGTCAGTGAAATAACGGTCATCGGTGTTGGTCCGCGCTGGCACACGGGCCGTGACCGAACGATCGAGCTGCGCCGGATCGAGCCCCCACTGCTTGCGGGTATAACCACGAAAGAACAGCTCATACAGCTCGCGCCCGACCTGACCGACCACCACGTCCTCGGCGCTACGTATCGGCTCGACAGCTTCGGCGCGCTCGGCAAGAAACGCCTCGGCACCTGCCTCGTCCAGCTCCAGGTCATAGAGCCGATTGAGCGTGGTCAGGTTTATCGGTATCGGCACCTGTTGCCCACGCACCTGAGCCAATACCCGATGCTCATAAGGCCGCCATTCGGTGAAGCGCGACAGGTAGTCGACGATCCGTTGGGCATTGGTATGGAAGATATGCGGCCCATAGCGATGCACCAGAATCCCGGCCTCGTCCAGATGATCGTAGGCATTACCGCCGATGTGCCCGCGACGGTCGATCAACAAGACCTTCAGGCCCAACCCGCAAGCCAGACGCTCGGCCAGCACGCTACCCGCAAAACCGGCACCGACGATGAGATAGTCGTAGAAGGGTGCGCCGCCCTCCTGTAATTGCCCGGCACGCTCCCGGGCCTGTTCGAGTGTCAGGCCAGGCATGCAATGTGCTCCATCATGGCGTTCCAGGTTGTGTCCCAGCTCATGCCGTTCAGGGCCTGATCCGCCAGGCGAAACAATGCCTCACGGTCCTTGCGCTGGATCAGTGCAGCTTCGACGGCAGCGACGAAACCGGGCCCATCCTCGGCAATATGCACCACCGGGCAAGCGCCATAGGTGCGCACTACATCGCGGATCGGCGTACTGACTACAGGGCAACCACCCGCGAGATACTCAGGCGTCTTGGTCGGGCTGATGAAGCGTGTGGCTTCATTGCGGGCAAAGGGCATCAGGGCCACATCCCATCCGCTCAGGTAGGCGGGCAATTCACTGTAAGCCTTGCCGCCCAGGTAATGGATGTTGGGCAGCCTCGGCAAGCTGGCCTCGTCGATCTTGACGACAGGCCCCAGAATCACCAGTTGCCAGTAGGGGCGCTGCCTGGCCAGACCTTCGAGCAACGCAAGATCAAGACGCTCGTCGACCACACCAAAAAAACCCAGTCGCGGATGGGCAATAACCGCCTGATCGACTGGCTCGGGCAAAGCCTGCCGGGCGCTGGCGAAATGTTCGATATCAACACTGCTGGGCATCGCATGGACATTGCCATGCTGGGCACGCTTGGCTTCCCACAGGCTGACACCGCCCGTGAAAACCACATCCGCCAAGGCCAACAGACGCCGCTCGCGCTCAAGCAACTGCGGCGGCGCGCCCTTGAATGCCGAGAGTTCATCCATGCAGTCATAAACCGTCCCTCGGGCCGGCAGGTGCTCGCTGAACCCCAGGCTCATGGGCGTGAAATACCAGCGCAATAGCACCTCGCGAGGATTGCGCAGCAGGTAGTCATCCAGCAACTCACGAAGTTTCTGTTCGGTCTGTGCGGCATCCAGCCCGACCGGCAGGTGCGGCGTTGCCACCGTGACCCCGCTGCTCTGAAGGGACAGTTGCAGATAAGCCTGCTCACCTTCGGCCGCCAGCGGCTCCTCGAAGAAAAGCACATCGTAGCGCCGAGCCATGCGCGTCATCAGGTGTTGCGGGCGCTGATAGACGAACCCCCAACGCAAATGTGAAAGGCAAACAAGCAAGGGACGTATGCTGGCAACTGCTTCATGGCCTTCGGCCAAATGCTCTGCGATGGGGTATGCAGCCGGGGTTGCAATCATGAGGTTCTCTCCAGAGCAAGTGATGTCGTGGCGATGAGCAAGACACCCGACACAGAGTTATGGACGAGTGCCCTGCGACGAGCGTTCAGTCGAGACACCTTGATGGCCGACCAGTGACATGACCGTCCGGCCAATTCCCGGAACCGGGGATCGGAACTGCCTTTCGTTATGAAGTAAGCGATCCATTTCATCCGCGCAGACCTTCGCCATAGCGCAACAGCGGTCGCACCCCACTTATTTCATGCGAAGGTGACTCTATGATCCTTGTGACCGGTGGAGCTGGTTACATCGGAGCCCACGCGGTACTCGCCCTTCTGGAGGTAGGCGAAGATGTGCTGGTTCTGGACAATTTCTGCAACAGCAGCCCACATGCTCTGACACGAATAGAACAGATCTGTGGCCGTCGTCCTGTGTTGGTGCAAGGCGATGTGCGCAACCGCGAAGTGCTCGCCAAACTGTTTGCACGCTACCCGATCCGGGCAGTGCTGCACTTCGCTGGCCTCAAGGCGGTGAGCGAAAGCGTGCGCAAGCCGCTGCACTACTACGACACCAATGTCAGCGGCAGTATCAACCTGTGCCAGGCGATGGCAGCCGCCGGTGTTTTCACTCTGGTGTTCAGTTCGTCGGCTACCGTTTATGGCAGTTGCCGCAAGATGCCTATCGACGAACAGGCACGCCGAGGCCGGCCAACCAATCCCTACGGCCAATCGAAGCTGATGGCCGAACAGGTGCTCGGCAGTCTGGCGCGTGCCGATCAACGCTGGCGCATCGCGCTGCTGCGCTATTTCAATCCGGTTGGCGCTCACCCGTCGGGGCTGATCGGCGAATCGCCCACCGCGATCCCGAACAACCTGTTGCCCTACCTGCTGCGCGTCGCTGACGGGCAGTTGCCGGTGCTACCGGTCTATGGCGGGGATTACCCGACGGTGGACGGCAGCGGCGTGCGGGACTACATACACGTTCAAGACCTGGTCGCCGGACATCTCGATGCGTTGCGCTACCTGCGCAACAACAGCGGAATCCGCGCCTGGAACCTGGGAACAGGCATCGACTATTCGGTGCTGCAAGTGGTGAGTACCTTCGAGCGGGTCACCGGGATGAAGGTGCCTGTACAAATGCGCGAGCGGCGTCCCGGCGATGTCGCGCAATGCTGGGCCGATCCGTCACGGGCGTTGCGTGAACTGGGCTGGGTAGCCCGGCATGGCCTGGAAACCATGTTGCGCGATGCCTGGCACTGGCAATGCACGAGCCCCGAAGGTTACGAAGACGGACTGCTCGCCGTGCAAGAGCCGATACCCGGCGTGCCGCTGTCGACAGACGATGGCTTGCGTGCGCTTTCCATGTCTCGCACGCGGCAGTGATTCTGTGAGCTTTCGCGAATGAATTCGCTCCTACGGTAGCGAATTCATTCGCGAAAACATGTTGCCTTCAAATCCTGCACCCTGAAAACAAAAAGCCCCGCATCGCGACGATGCAGGGCTTTTCGTTACAACCGGGCTAGACCATCAGACCGCGACGGCTTGCCCACTCATTGCCAGGTCCAGCAACTCGCGGTTGGCAACTGCATACATGGCGTAGTCAGTGCCGCTGGCCGCACGCAGCTCGACCAGCATGGCACGCCAGCGCTCGACCATCGGTGCGTGTTGCTCCAGCCACAAGGCCAGACGCTCTTCCAGATCGGCAGGGCCTTCCGGAATTTGCAGCACGGAGATGGTGATCGCACGTTGTTGCCAGTCGATATCGTCACGGAACGCTTCACGGGCCAGCGCCTGCCAGTTGTTTTCCACCGGCAGATTGCTGATCTGTTGCAGATACCAAGTCACGTCCAGCGCGCTACCCACAGCGAAATACACCTTGGCCACATCGGCAGCGTTATGCCCGGTGACGTCGGAAGCCTCGATGATCGGCAGCAGGGTGTACAGGTGGCTGGTGCCTGCAACCATGCGGGCCAGCAACTCGGGCACGCCGGCTTCGACATAAGCTTCGTAGCGAGCCTGCCAGACCTCACGGGTCGGTCCTTCCAGCAACTCATCGAGCTTGAGGCCCAATGCCGCCAGATGCGGACCGAAGTGAGCAACGTCACGACCGGCGTCCAGTTCGTTGCGACGGCTGCGCAGGAACCAGCGTGTGGCACGACGGCCCAGACGCATCAGCTCATCCATCAGCGACAACTGGATTTCAGCAGGAACCTTGTAATCCAGCGCCTCGATCTGACGGAACCAGTGCGGCAGGTGGAAGATGTCACGTACGGTCACGTAGGCAGCCGCCACGTTGGCCGCGCTCATGCCAGTGGACTCCTTGAGCCGCTGCACAAAGGTGATGCCCATGTGGTTGACCAGATCATTGGCGATCTGGGTGCTGACGATTTCGCGCTTGAGGCGGTGAGCACGCATGGCGGTCGAGAACTTGGCGCTCAGCGACGGCGGGAACGCCGTCTCCATGTCGCGGGTCAGGTAATCGTCATCCGGAACACGGGACTCCAGCAAGGCTTCCTTGAGGTCGATCTTGCTGTAGGAGATCAATACCGACAGCTCGGCACGGCTCAAGCCCTGACCGGCGGCAACGCGCTCGGCGATCTGGTCTTCGGCCGGCAGGAACTCGATGGCGCGATCCAGCTTGCCGCGAACTTCGAGGTCATTCATCAAGCGCTTGTATTCAGCGATACGGTCGTAGGCGCGACGTGCCGCCAGCGACAGAGCCTGGGTCTGCTTGTAGTTGTTGCCAAGCACCAGGTTGCCGACTTCGTCGGTCATGCTTTCGAGCAACTGGTTACGTTGCTTCTCGGTCATGTCACCGGCCTGCACCACTTCGTTGAGCAGGATCTTGATGTTCACTTCGTGGTCGGAGCAGTCCACACCACCGGCGTTATCGATGAAGTCGGTGTTGGTCGCGCCGCCATTGAGGCCGAACTCGACACGGCCCAGTTGGGTCATGCCCAGGTTGCCGCCCTCGCCCACGACCTTGCAGCGCAACTCGTTGCCATCGACGCGCAGTGCATCGTTGGCCTTGTCACCCACATCGGCATGGGATTCTTCGCTGGACTTGACGTAAGTACCAATACCGCCGTTCCACAACAGATCCACCGGAGCCTTGAGCAGCGCGTGCAGCAGCTCGGTCGGGGTCAGCTTGTCGGCCTTGATGTCGAAGCGCGCTTTCATCTGCTCGGTGATCGCGATGCTCTTCGCGCTGCGCGGGAAGATACCGCCGCCAGCGGACATGATGCTGGTGTCGTAGTCGGTCCAGGCCGAACGCGGCAGGTTGAACAGGCGCTGACGCTCAACGAAGCTGGTGGCAGGATCCGGGTTTGGATCGATGAAGATATGCAGGTGGTTGAAGGCGGCGACCAGTTGCAGCTTGTCGGACATCAGCAAGCCATTGCCGAACACGTCACCGGCCATGTCGCCGATACCGATCACGCTGATGCTGTCCTGCTGGACATTGATGTCGCGCTCACGGAAGTGACGCTGCACACCCACCCACGCGCCCTTGGCGGTGATGCCCATCTTCTTGTGGTCATAACCGGCCGAACCACCGGAAGCAAAGGCATCGCCCAGCCAGAAGCCGTAGTCGATGGCAATGCCGTTGGCGATATCGGAGAAAGTCGCAGTGCCTTTGTCGGCTGCCACGACCAGGTACGGGTCGTCGTCATCGTGACGAACCACGTTGGCAGGCGGCACCAGCACGCCTTCCTTGAGGTTGTCGGTGATATCCAGCAGACCCGAGATGAAGATGCGGTAGCACGCGATGCCTTCAGCCTGGATGTCATCGCGGCTGCCACCCAGCGGCAGGCGACGAGGCAGGAAACCGCCTTTGGCACCGACCGGCACGATGACCGAGTTCTTCACCTGCTGGGCTTTTACCAGCCCCAGCACTTCGGTACGGAAGTCTTCTTCGCGATCCGACCAGCGCAGGCCGCCACGGGCCACATTGCCGAAACGCAAGTGAACGCCCTCGACGCGCGGCGAGTAGACGAAGATCTCGAACTTCGGCACCGGCTTGGGCAGCTCAGGGATCAGGCGCGGGTTGAACTTGAAGCTGAAGTAGCTCTTGTTCTGGCCGTTGGCGTCGGTCTGGTAGAAGTTGGTCCGCAGAGTCGCTTTGATCAGGTCAAGGTAGCGACGCAGGATGCGGTCTTCGTTGAGCACCTGAACGTTGTCCAGCGCCGTGAGAATCGCCTGCTCCAGACGCAGTTGCTTGTCGTCAAGATCGTCGGAACCCAGCTTGCGTGCCAGATAGAAACGGGTCTTGAACAGGCGCGTCAGTTCACGGGCAATGTCGGTGTGGTTGTTCAGGGTACTGGCGATATAACCCAGATCGAAGCCCAGGCGAATCTGCTTCAGGTAACGGGCATAAGCACGCAGCAGCGCCACGTCGCGCCATGGCAGGCCGGCGGTCAGCACCAGACGGTTGAAGGCATCGTTTTCGGCATCGCCGCTCACGATATGGACGAAAGCATCCTGCAACGTATCGTTGAGCTGCTGGATGTCGAGGTTCAGGCCTTCACCATAGGTAAAGGCAAAGTCGTGAATCCAGAACTCACGGCCATTGGCGTGTTGCAGGCGGTACGGGAACTCGCCCAGCACGCGCAGGCCGAGGTTTTCCAGAATCGGCAGCACATCCGAGAGCGCCAGCGGCGTGTCGGCGTGGTACAGCTTGCAATGCAGTTGCTGACGACCACCGGCCAGCGGCTGATAGAAGCTCATGACCAACGGGTTGGTTTCGCTCAGGCTCAGGACATGCTGCATGTCCACGACAGCAGAGTGCGCAGCGAAGCGCTCGCGGTAGCCTGCCGGGAAGCCTTTGGGGAAGTCGGCCAGCACATTGGTGCCATGGGCTTCGCCGAAGCTCTCGACCACCAGGCTCGAATAATCGTCTTTCCACGAACGGCAGGCCTGGATGACTTCGTTTTCCAGTTGTACCGGGTCGATATCCAGATTGACCTTCGGGTCCACGCGCAGGATCAACTGCACACGGGCCAGGACCGATTCGGAGAAGAAGGTCCAGAACTCGCAGTCGCTGGCCTTCAGGCGCTCCATCAAGACCTGCTGGATCTTCTGGCGCACTTCGGTGGAATACACGTCGCGTGGCACGTAGGCCAGGCAGTAGCAGAAACGGCCATACGGGTCTTTGCGCAGGAACACGCGAATCTTGTTGCGCTCCTGGATCTGCACGATGGACATCACGGTGCTGAACAGTTCGTCCACCGGCGTCTGGAACAGATCGTCGCGTGGCAGCACTTCAACGACCTGCGCCAGTTCCTTGCCCAGGTGAGCCTTGGCATCGAAGCCGGAACGACGCTCGATTTCAGCGACCTTGCGACGGATGTACGGGATCTGACGCACGCTCTCGCCATACACCGACGAGGTGTACAGGCCCATGAAGCGGCATTCCTTGATGACCTTGCCCGATGCATCGATCTGACGGATCGAAACGTAATCAGGGTAAGCCGGACGGTGTACACGGCTTGGGTGCGCGGCCTTGGCGAACGACAGCAGTGTCGGCTCGCGCAGGTAATTCACCGCATAACCTTCGATATGCAGGTCTTCGCTGGAAAGCCCCGGGCGCAGCAGCTTGGCCAGACCCAGCAGAGACGACTCGTCGTAGATCAGTTGACCGCCATCGCCTTCACCGCGAACTTCAAATTCTTCATAACCCAGGAAGGTGAAGTGGTTATCCACCAACCATTGCAGGAAGACCTTGATCTCGGCCTTCTCTTGCTCATCAACGTTGTATTCGTTGGTGTCGATGCTTGCCAGCAACTCGTGCAGGCGCGCTTTCATCGGCTCGAAATCTTCTACCGCAGCACGGACTTCACCCAGCACCTGCTCCAGCTCACGCGCCAGCACACTCAGTTCGTTGGCATTGGCGCAGCGGTCGATCTCCAGATACATCAGCGACTCTTGCAGCACACCCTCGCCTGTCGTGCCCTTGGGCAGCAACTCAAGCAACTCGCCCGCAGCACCGCGACGCACGCTCAAGACGGTGGTTTGCAGGGTATGGATGCTGTAACCGCGACGGTTCAGTTCGGTACGAACCGAGTCGACCAGAAACGGCAGGTCATGATGCAGCACTTCAACGGCGCTGTGAGTCGACTGCCAGCCATGACGCTCGTAATCAGGGTTATAGACCCGCACCTGAGGCTTGCCATGCTCGAAACGCTCCAGCAGGCGCCAGGCGGACAAGGTGCAGCCTGCCAGGTCGGAAAGGCGACGCTGGGTCAGTTCATCCAGGGAAATGATGCCGAAGAATTGCTCAGCGAACAGCGCTACTTGTGGCAATGCCTGTTCGTTGATGTGCTGAGCCAGTGCCGATTTCAGTTGGTGCTGGAAATCGGACTTGCTGGCTGCGGTGAAGAACGCCATCTGTGGTACTCCGCTTTGCTTTTATAAGGAGGAAGCTTGATGGAAGTGTCTCGTACCAGACTGCACCGGGATGTAACGGGCAGAGGCACAGCATGGCAGAGTGTAAAGCTAAAGAAATAACGCTTGCCGCGAACGAGTCGTCACATTCCATTTCACAAATGAGATCGACACGGAACGGAGTGGCTCTTTGACCACTCATCTGATCGCAGCTTAACGAGAGCAGGCTGGCCGATACTTACAGGGCTGCGACATATTCGGACATCCGCGAACAGGTGCCGTCACATAAACCCTGCATGGCAAATCTGTGGGACCGAATTCATTCGGGAAGGCATTATTTCTTCAGATAAAGATGCGGCGGGTGTACAGGTCCTGCCCGGGTGAATTACCCAGCAAATTTTTTCCGGGGCTGGCACACTCGTCCGCTAGCCCAGCCAGGACCTCGACATGCAAATCAAGACCGCCCTTTTACTCGCCAATCCTTGCGACGACGAGAACGACGACATGGCGCTGCTTTGCTGCCATGACGAAAAGAACGAGCTGTTTTCCCTGGCGCGTTTTCCGGATGAAGACGAAGTCGAAATCACCGTCTGCGATGACACGGTGTATGTAACCGACCTGAAGGTTTCCTTGAATACCACGCATCTGGTGGTAGAGATTTCAGCCGAGGATGCAGAAGCCCTGGGTGGCGATACCCGATACGAGATTCTGCACAACACTTCGGCTGATGATTTGAGCGAGGTGCAACAGACAGTGCAGATCATTCTTGAAAATGTCGGTACATACATCAGCGAATTCGAGCAACGCAAAGGAGTAAGGTGAGGGCTTCGCTATCTGGAGCCTGTCATGCAGCCTATCTTCGATGCCCACTGCCATATCATCGATCCGCACTTCCCGCTCAAGGCCAACAACGGCTACTTGCCCGACCCTTTCGGCGTCGCCGACTACCGGGCAGCCACGTCTGCGCTGGGTGTCGCGGGCGGGGCAGTGGTTTCCGGGTCGTTTCAGGCTTTCGACCAGGGCTATCTGCTTGAGGCCCTGCGTCGGCTCGGGCCAGACTTCGTCGGCGTAACCCAATTGCCCGCCAGCGTCACCGATGCCGAGCTTGAAACCCTCAATGGCTTCGGCGTGCGAGCTCTGCGCTTCAACCTCAAGCGCGGCGGCTCGGAGCAACTGGATCAACTCGAATCACTGGCCAGACGTGTGCATCGGCAACTGGGCTGGCATTCGGAGCTTTATATCGACTCCCGGGAACTGGCCGAAATCGAAACCCGTCTGCTGCAATTACCCGCCATCAGCATCGATCATCTGGGCCTGAGCCGGGAAGGCCTGCCCACCGTGTTGCGTCTTGCAGAGCGGGGTATACGGGTAAAGGCGTGTGGCTTCGGGCGTGTGGACTTTCCGGTGGAGCAAGCGCTCAAGGACATTTACTCGGCCAACCCCCATGCCTTGATGTTCGGCACCGACCTGCCCTCGACCCGCGCACCACGCCCTTTCCAGGCGAGCGATATCGAACTGGTCATGGAGTCACTGGGCGAAAAGGCTGCACACAAGGTTCTATGGGAGAACGCCGCAGACTTCTATCGGCTATAAAACGTCGCCCGAACGACACAGGGTAGATAGCGTCTTCTGACACTCATATTGCGATTGAGTGAGCAGGCAATCCGTGGGAGGGGCCTTGGCCGCGACAGCATGTTGAAGGCTCCGAAAATGCGGTGACTGGAAGCTGGTCGTCGCGGCCAAGGACCCTCCCAGTTCACACACCTACACGCATCCTTGACAAAACATGTGGGACGATTCCCAAATAAACGCCACCTACTTCCTGAAAGTGTATAAAAAACCCTGTAGCGGTTAGTCGATCCCTATCGGGATGGATTAAAGTATCGCCCCCAGCTTCGGTGTCGTGTGACACCGCTGATTACCTTGCCAGGAACACTCATCGATGGAACATCGTGAAGCGCTGATTGCGCTGCGAACATTTCTTTCAACGCAGATCCTCGGCCAGGAAAAGCTGATCGAACGCTTGCTGATCGCCTTGCTTGCCGACGGCCACATGCTGGTCGAAGGCGCTCCGGGTCTGGCCAAGACCAAGGCCATCAAGGAGCTGGCCGAAGGCGTCGAAGCGCAGTTCCACCGAATTCAGTTCACTCCGGACCTCCTGCCGGCCGATATCACCGGCACCGAGATCTACCGTCCGGAAACCGGCAGCTTCGTCTTCCAGCAAGGGCCGATCTTCCACAATCTGGTACTGGCCGACGAAATCAACCGTGCTCCGGCCAAGGTGCAATCGGCCCTGCTCGAAGCCATGGCCGAACGTCAGGTCAGCGTCGGGCGCAGTACCTATGACCTGTCACCGCTGTTTCTGGTCATGGCCACGCAGAACCCCATCGAACAGGAAGGCACCTATCCGCTGCCCGAAGCGCAGCTGGACCGCTTCCTGATGCACGTCAAGATCGGTTTCCCGGACGCGGCCGTAGAGCGCAAGATCCTGCAACAGGCCCGCGGTGAAGCACTCAACGGTGAAACCAAGCCCGAGCGCCGGATCAGCCAGCAGGCAATCTTTGCTGCCCGCAAGGAAATTCTCGGCCTGTACATGGCCGACGCAGTAGAGGAATACCTGGTGCAACTGGTCATGGCCACCCGCACTCCGGCCAAGTTCGATCAGGAACTGGCCGAATGGATCGGCTATGGTGCCAGCCCTCGCGGCTCCATTTCCCTGGACCGCTGCGCTCGTGCCCACGCATGGCTGGCCGGGCGTGACTTCGTCAGCCCTGAAGACATTCAGGCAGTGCTGTTCGACGTGCTGCGCCATCGCATCATTCTGTCGTTTGAAGCCGAGGCTGCCGGTATTGATCAGGACCGCGTAATCCAGCGGATCCTCGACGTCGTCGCCGTTGCCTGAAGCCATGCAACCCTACCTGATCTCACAGCCGGGCATTCGTGTCAGCCTCAGCGAGCTGATCGAGATGCGCCATCGCGTGCGGGAAGTGCAACTGTTCTCAACGCCAAGCAGGCGCAGCCCCCTGATCGGCCTGCACCACTCCAAATTGCGCGGGCGTGGCGTGGACTTCGATCAGGTGCGGGTCTATCAGGCCGGCGACGATGTGCGCAGCATCGACTGGCGGGTCACGGCCCGAACCCAGGAGCCGCATACCAAACTGTTTCATGAAGAACGCGAACGCCCGATCTTCATCATGGTGGAACAAAGCCGTCGTCTGTTCTTTGGTTCAGGCCTGATGTTCAAGTCGGTGCTGGCGGCTCAGGCTGCGGCCTTGATCGGCTGGGCCGCACTGGAACATAACGACCGGATCGGCGGGCTGGTGTTCGGCGACAACGAGCATTACGAAATCAAGCCCCGGCGCAGCAAGCAATGCCTGTTGCAGCTCTTGAATCGACTGGTGCGGGTCAATCAGTCGCTGCATACCGAAATCGCCGCCGACCGCGACGCATTCGGCATTGCCCTGCGTCGGGCACGCGAAGTGCTGCGCCCTGGCAGTCTGGTCATTGTGCTGTGTGACGAGCGCGCCCTGTCGGAGGCGGCAGAACAGCAGTTGAGCCTGCTATCACGGCATTGCGACCTGCTGTTGCTGCCCATTTCCGATCCTCTGGACCGGGCACTGCCTGCTGCCGGCCTGCTGCGTTTTGCCGAACGCGGTGCCCAGCTGGAACTCGACACTCTGGACCCCGAACTGCGCAAGGCCTATCGCGCGCAAGGCCAGGCTCGCTCCGACCGTTGGGAACTGCTGGCGAAAAAGCTGCGGGTCTTGCTCATGCCCCTGAGCACCCAAACCGCCATGGTCGAGCAGTTGCGTGACTATCTGGATGCCCGGCGTCCGGTAAAAAACAAATGAATCCTCTGGATCAGCTACAACCACTGATCACCCCTGCTCCCGTGGGCTTCTGGCCGCCGGCACCGGGCTGGTGGTTGCTGATGCTGCTGATACCTGCCGTGGCCTGGGGTTTCTGGCGGCTGCGCGTGCTGCTGCCGGTCAAATCCAGCAACCGTCGCAGCGAGCAACCTCTGGACCCGGTCCGCCTTGCGGCGCTGGCCGAGCTGGCCAGCCTGCCCAAGCCCTACGACGGCGCACCGGCCGGTGCCTGGCTGCAACAGATCAATGGCCTGCTCAAGCGCGTGTGCCGCAATCACTATCCGCACAGCCAGAGCCATACCCTCAACGGTCGAAAATGGCTGGCTTTCCTCGATAACCGCTGCCCCGCCGCGGGCCTGACCCGCTGGATGATTCTGGTCGAAGGCGCTTATAAACCCGAATGCAAACTCGACGACAAGGCCATTACCGGCCTGACACAGTCGGTCGAAACCTGGATTCGCAAACATGTTTGAATTCGCCTGGCCCTGGGTCTTCGCCCTGCTGCCATTGCCCTGGCTGATGCGGTTTTTGCTGCCAATTGCAGACAGCGGTGAAGCGGCGCTCAAAGTCAGCTTTCTCAACGAACTTGAAGAGTTGAGCGGACGCCGGGCCAAGGCCAATCTGCCTGCATGGCGGCAACGCTTGCCACTGCTGCTGATCTGGCTTCTGCTGCTGATCGCTGCGGCGCGCCCGCAATGGCTGGGCGAACCGCTGCCGATTGCCGCCAGCGGCCGGGATCTGCTGGTGGCCGTGGATGTGTCCGGCTCCATGGACTACCCCGACATGCAGTGGAAAGGCGAAGACGTCAGCCGGCTGGTTCTGGTCCAGCACCTGCTGGGCGACTTTCTTGAAAGCCGCCAGGGTGATCGCGTCGGCCTGATCCTGTTTGGCAGTCAGGCATTTCTGCAAGCGCCCCTCACCTTCGACCGCCGCACCGTCCGCATCTGGCTCGATGAGGCCCGGATCGGCATCGCCGGAAAGAACACAGCCATCGGTGACGCCATCGGCCTGGCGCTCAAACGCTTGCGCCTGCGTCCGGCCAACAGCCGGGTGCTGGTGCTGGTGACCGACGGCGCCAACAACGGCGGGCAGATCGACCCGGTGACCGCTGCACGGCTGGCCGCTGAGGAAGGAGTGAAAATTTACCCCATCGGCATCGGCTCCGACCCCGACAGCAGCGGTGTGCAAAGCATGCTCGGCCTCAATCCCAGCCTGGATCTGGATGAGCCCACCCTCAAGGAAATCGCAACCCTCAGCGGCGGCCAGTACTTCCGCGCCCGTGACGGCGATGAGCTGAGAAAGATCCGCCTCACCCTCGATTCACTGGAGCCCGTTGCCCAGCAGCCCACCCAGGCTCGTCCGGCCATGGCGCTGTATCAATGGCCGCTGGCGGCGGCACTGGTGGCGAGTGTGTTGCTGGTTCTGCTCGATCTGTGGGCCAACAACGCCCTGCAACGCCTGCTCAACCAGCAACGTCTGGTGCGCCTGCGTAAACGTCTGGAACGTATCCGGAGGCCACGATGATCGCACTCTGGCCTCACTGGCTGCGACCCTGGTGGCTGCTGATCCTGCCACTGCTGGGCTTGTTGATCTGGCACCTCTGGCACCGGCAGAAACGCGCCGGACGCTGGCAGATGATCATGCCCGTGGCGTTCCATTCCGTGCTGCTCAGCGGCGGACGCGGCCGTAACAACAAATTGCCGTGGGTCATTCTGGGACTCTGCTGGGCCCTGGCCGTACTGGCCTTGCTCGGTCCCGGCTGGCAGCGTGTCGAACAGATCAGCCAGAAACCGGTCGATCCGCTGGTGGTGTTGCTGGAACTGACACCACAAATGCTCGCCACCGACAGCCCACCGACACGTCTGGAACAGGCCAAACGCAAACTGCTCGACCTGTTGCAGGCGCGCAGCGACTCACAGACCGCAATCATCGTTTATGCCGGCAGCGCCCACACGCTGGTGCCGCTGTCCGACGATCAGGTGACCAGTCATAACCTGCTGGATGCCATCAAGCCATCGATCATGCCCCAGGCCGGTCAACGCGCCGATCTGGCCGTCAAGAAAGCACTCGACCTGCTCAAGCAAGGCGCACTGGGTCAGGGCCGGATTCTGTTGCTCGGCTCCTCGTTGAACGAACAGGAACGCCAGGGCATCGAGCAGCTTCTCAAAGGACAATCGCCACCCTTGCTGATCCTGGGCATCGGCACCGCCGAAGGTGCTCCGGTAACACTGGAAAACGGCAGCCTGCTCAAGGACGCCCAGGGCGCGATTCTGGTACCGCGTCTGGACAGCGCCAGCCTCAACGATTTCGCCAACAACCTTGGCGGCAGCTATCGTCAAGCCAGAATGGACGACGAAGACCTGCGCAGCCTGGGCCTGTTTGCCGGTCCGCAGAACCTGCGCAGCGACGGGCAGGTCCTGCGCCTGGATACCTGGGCCGATCAGGGTTACTGGTTCCTGTTGCCACTGCTGTTGCTGGCAGCCTGTGCCGGGCGACGGGGCTGGCTGTTCTGTCTGCCGCTGCTGTTCATGCTGCCGCAGAACAGTCAGGCATTCGAGTTTCAGGACCTTTGGCTGCGCCCGGATCAACAGGGCCAGCGTTTGCTGGAGCAACGCCGCCCGGCCGAAGCCGCGCAGCACTTTGAAAACCCGCAATGGAAAGGCATGGCCTTCTATGAAGCAGGCGATTACGCCACGGCGGCACAACGCTTCGCCGAGGGCAACACGGCTGCCGATCATTACAATCGCGGCAATGCCCTGGCCCATAGCGGGGAACTGGAAGCCGCACTGGACGCTTACGAACAGGCTCTGGAGCGTCAACCGGACTTCCCGGCAGCACAATTCAACAAGGCCTTGATCCAGCGCCTGCTGGATCAGGCCAACAGTCCAACCCCGTCAGAAACAGGGCAGGACAAGAGCGAGCAAGGCGAAGACGGCCAAGAGGCTCCACATCAACAGACAAGCAGCACACCCGAAGCGGACCAGACCCCCCCTCAATCCGAGGAGGAAAACAGTACCGACAATCAGCCGCCTGAATCGGCAGGAAACGACAAGTCAGGCTCGACGCTGGACGACGAACAAACCACTCGTCCACCGATCCAGCCGGCCGAGAGCCAGATCACTGTCGAACGACGCCAGGCACTGGATCAATGGCTGAGGCAGATCCCGGACGATCCCGGCGAGCTGCTGCGGCGCAAATTTCGCTACGAACAGCAACATCAGGAAAAGACCCGATGAGTCGTGTTTACACCCTTTTGACCGGCCTGATTCTGGGGCTGGTCGTCTTGTCGTCACAGGCAGCGGAACTGATCGCCAAGGTCGATCGCACGCGCCTCAATTCCGGCGAGACCGTGGAGCTGACTCTGGAAACCACCGATGTCACGCTGTTCGGCAAGCCCGACCTGAGCCCTCTGGATGACAGTTTCGATGTGCGCGGCACCCGCCAGATCAACCGGCTGACCACACTGGATGGCGGCAACCAGGCCACGACACGCTGGATCATTACCCTGTTGCCCAGACAGTCCGGCATTGTGGTAATCCCTTCGCTGCAACTGGGTGAAATGAAAAGCCAGCCGGTCAGCCTGCAAGTCATGCAGAGCGACACACGGGAGCAAGGCAGCAAACTGGCGCCGATCTTCATTGAGGCAAGTCTGGATCAGGACAGCGTCTACGTTCAGGCCCAGGCGGTACTGACGCTGCGCATCTATCACTCGGTATCGCTGTTCGACGACAGCAGCCTGAGCGCCTTGCAGATCGCCGAGGCGCGGGTCGACAAGCTCGGCGACTCGCGCACCTATGAAAAACTGATCAATGGCGTACGCCATGGCGTGATCGAAACGCGCTATGCGATCTATCCCCAACAGAGCGGCACGCTTCAGGTTCCGGCGCTGGTCTTCAGTGCAACGCTGGTGCAGACCGGCCTCCAGAACCAGGAAGCCAGCCCGTTCGGTCCGCAGCCGGGCAAGCTGATGCGGGTCAGCTCTGCCAGGATCCCCCTGAATGTCAAACCCAAGCCTGCCGACTACCCGGCCGATGTGCCCTGGCTGCCAGCCCGCAGTGTGACCCTCGAAGAAAACTGGAACCCCGAACCGGGCAACAGTCAGGTCGGCGACTCCCTGACCCGCACCATCATTCTCAAGGCCGAAGGCCTGTCCGGCTCGCAACTGCCGCCGCTGCCTGCCACGCAAGTCGCGGGCCTGAGGCATTACCCGGATCAACCGCAACTGGGTAATCTGGTCAGTGAACGCGGCCTGATCGGCACTCGCGAAGAACGTGAAGCCCTGGTGCCCAATCGTCCCGGCGCCATCGACCTGCCTACCGTGGACGTGACCTGGTGGAACACCCGCGAAGATCATCTGGAGCACAGCAGCCTGCCTGCGCGGACCCTGCAGATCAACAACAATCCGGGGCTTGCAGTGGATACCCCAGTCAACAACGAGCAAGGTGGCCTGACGATCATTGGCCCACCGGTCTGGCCGTGGCAACTGAGCACCCTGTTTTTTGCCTTCACCACCCTGGTGAGCCTGATCCTCTGGTGGCGGGCACGCGGCATGCCAGCGGTGACTCGCACGGTACAGACCGGGCCAAGCCCGCGCACCGTGCTGGACGATCTCAAGCGCGCATGTACGGCCAACGATCCCCATGCAACCCGTCAGGCCCTCGATGCCTGGGCACGCCAGCAACCCGAAACCCTGGCCGATATGGCCGCCCGTTTCGTGCCGCTGTCCGATGCGCTGGATGGCCTGAACGGCGCGCTGTACAGCGAAACCGGCAAATTCTGGCTGGGTGAAGAACTATGGCGTGCCATCCGCACCCTGCCCGCTGCCGAGCGGATACAGGACCCGACGGGCGATGCAGGGTTGCCGCCGCTTTATCCGAAGTGAGATGGTGGTAGCCCTTCCCACACAATCAACGCGGGAGGGGGCTTGCCCGCGACAGGGCCAGAAAAACCAACACACCCGCCCCAAAAATACCGCTTACAGGTCAATCAATGCGTTTGTTTCACACCTCCGACTGGCATCTGGGTCAGAACCTCCACGGTCAGGAGCGGGACTTCGAACACGCCAGCTTTCTGAGCTGGCTGCTGGCCCGTCTGGCCGAACGTCAACCTGATGTATTGCTGATCGCAGGCGATATCTTCGACACGGTCAACCCGCCGGTCAAAGCCCAGGAGCGTCTGTACGACTTTATCGTCAACGCCCATGAGCAACAGCCGCTGCTGACCATCGTCATGATTGCCGGTAACCACGACTCTGGCTCACGCATCGAATTGCCTGCCCCACTGATGCGCCGCTTGCGTACTCACGCGCTGGGGCGGGTGCTGTGGCTGGATGATGGTTCGCTGGATGTCGACCGCCTGTTGCTGCCGTTGCCTGATGCAAAAGGTGAGGTTCGGGCATGGTGTCTGGCCTTGCCGTTTCTGCGCCCGGCCGAAGTCACGGGCGCAACCCTGGGCGACGATTACCTGCGTGGCATTGCCAAAGTCCATGAATTGCTGATCGAAGCCGCCAACGTAAAACGTCAGCCGGGTCAGGCCCTGATCGCGGTCAGCCATGCGCACATGGCCGGAGGTTCGGTGTCCGAAGACTCCGAACGCAGCCTGATCATCGGCAATGCCGAAGCGCTGCCCGCCAGCCTGTTCGGCCCGAGCATCACCTACGTCGCCCTCGGCCATCTGCACAAGCCGCAGCGGGTCAACGGTGAAGATCGTATCCGCTACAGCGGCTCGCCCATTCCGCTGTCATTCTCGGAAATCGACTACAAGCACCAGATTCTGGAAATCAACTGCGACGGCGAGCAACTGGTCAGCGTAGAACCTCGCCTGATCCCCCGCGCCGTCAACCTGCAACGCCTCGGCCCTGCCCCGCTGGCCGAACTGTTGCTGCAACTCAAGGGCCTGCCGGACATCGACCTGCTGGCCGACATTGACCGCCAGCCCTGGCTGGAAGTGCGCGTACGCCTGGACGAGCCGCAACCGGACCTGCGCAACCAGATAGAAACCGCCCTGCAAGGCAAGGCCGTGCGTCTGGTACGCATCGGTGCCGAATATGCCGGCAAGGGCAGCCTTGATGGCGGTGATGAGCAATCGACCCTGATCGAACTGGGCCAGCTCAGCCCACAGGAGCTGTTCAGCCGTGCCTGGGAGGAAAACTTCGGCAGCGCGGTGGATGAACAGACCCTTACCGATTTCGCCACGCTGCTGCGTGAAGTTCAGCAGGAGAGCGAACAGCCATGAAGATTCTCGCCATTCGCCTGAAAAACCTCGCCTCGCTGGCCGGGCCGTTCGAGCTGGATTTCACCGCCGAACCACTGGCCAGTGCCGGCCTGTTCGCGATCACCGGCCCTACCGGAGCGGGCAAGAGCACGTTGCTTGACGCCCTGTGCCTGGCGCTGTTCGGGGCGATTCCGCGCCTGAGCAATATCGGCCAGTCCAAGGTCCCGGATGTGGAAGGCGAAATCACCACCAGCGACCCGCGAACCCTGCTGCGCCGCGGCACTGGCAGCGGTTACGCCGAAGTGGATTTTGTCGGCATCGATCAACGTCGCTACCGCGCCCGCTGGGAAACCAACCGTGCACGGGACAACGCTGCGAAAAAGCTGCAGGCCAGCCGCCAGACCCTTACCGATCTGGACAGCGAACAAATCCTCAGCAACCAGAGCAAGCGTGAGTTCGAGCAACTGATCGAACAGCGCCTGGGGCTCAACTTCGAGCAGTTCACCCGTGCCGTGATGCTGGCGCAGAGCGAGTTCAGTGCTTTCCTCAAGGCCGATGACAAGGAACGCAGCGAGCTGCTGGAAAAACTGACCAACACGGCCATCTACAGCCAGCTCGGACGCCGCGCCTACAGCAAGAGCAAGGAAGCCGAAGAAACGCTCAAGACCCTTACCGCCCAGGCAGGTAACATCACCCCGCTTGAGCCTGAGCAGCGCGCTGAACTCGAACAGAACCTCAGCGAAGCCCAGCAACAGCACAAGGCCCATCAGGCCCGACTGCGCCAACTGGAACTCAAGCAACAATGGCTCACCGAACTGCATCGCCTGCGCGATGAACAGCTCAGCGCCAACGAAAGCCTGAGTAGCGCGCAACAGGATTGGGACAACCAGCAAGGCCAGCGCCAGACACTCGGCCAACTGGAGCGTCTGGGGCCGCAACGCCATCGCTTTGCCCGCCGCATAGCCCTCAATGCCCAGCTAAACCCACTGGCTGAGCGTATTGGTCAGCATCAAACTCAAGAAGCCGCGCTACAGACGCAACAGCAGCAACTGGAAAGCGCCCGCAGCAACGCGCACGCCAGACTGCTCGAAGCCCAGCAGCAACAGAACGATGCCAAGCCACTGCTGCAACAGGCCTTTGCAAGCCAGAACACCCTGAACCACCTGACTCAGGAACTGGCAAAGATCGTCGCGCTCCAGCAACAGGCGGAGCAGAGCAGCACACAGGGCCAGAGCCAGTTGCAAGGTTTGCTCGACCAACAGCAACAGGTCGCAGAGCGCCTGGAGCGCATCGCGCAACAACTGGAGCAAAGCACTGAACTCGCACCGCTGGCACACGCCTGGAACGCCTGGCGCGACCGACTCAAATCCCTGACGCTGACCGCCAATCGCCTGAAGCACGGGCAAGGCGAGTTGCCTGCCCTGCAACAAAGTGCCGCCGATGCCGATGAGCAGTTGATCCAGCAGCGCAGCGACCTGGAAGTGCTGTACCGCGAGGCCGATTGCGAAGCAGAAGCTGTCACCGAACAGACCCAGATTCTGGGCAGCCTGTTGCAGGACAACCGCAAGCAGCAGCGCGCCTTTGAAGAACTGGCTCGCTTGTGGGCCAGCCAGCAAGAGATCGATAAACAACTGCAGGCACTCGCGCAGCAGCAACAAGACGCCCAGCAGGAACGTGAAAAGCTCAATGCCGAAGGCATCCAGACCCGGGACGATCTGAAAGTTGCCGAGCAGACCCTGAGCGTCACTCAGCAATTGCTGGAGCGTCAGCGTCTGGCCCGCAGCGCCAGCGTCGAAGAACTGCGCGAACAGTTGCAGGATGACCAGCCATGCCCGGTGTGCGGCAGCGTCGAACATCCCTGGCATCAACCCGAAGCACTGCTGCAAAGCCTGACTCGACACGATGAAACCGAACAGGCCGGCGCACAGAAAGCGGTGGATGAGCTAAAGGAAAAGTACACCCAGTTGCGCGAACAGGTCGGCGGCGTCATTGCCCGGCAGAAAGAACTCATCCGTCAGCAGGAAAAACTGACGCTCCAGCAGCAGGAACTCGCTCCTGATCTGCAAGCCCACGCCCTCGGTGCGCAACTGCTGGACCGTGATGCCACGCAACGTGACGGCTGGCTGAAGCAGCAGCTCAGCCAGTTGAGCGAAGTCATCAGCCGCGACGAGCAGCGCCAGGATGCATTGCTCAAGCTGCAAAAAGACGCTGCGCGCCTGCAACAGCAGGTCCAGGCCGCCCATGAAGCCAGCCAGACCGCCGCACGGCATGTCACGGACCAGATCAAGCAACTTGAAGCGGATCGCGAGCGTCTGGAGGAAGAACTGACGGCACTGGCCACGCTGGTATCGCCAGTGCTTCTGGACAACCTGCGCAGCGACGCTTCGGCCACCGTCATGCAGCTTGAGCAACAAGTGACCCAGCGTCTGGACCAGCTCGAACAGCAAAGCGAAGAACAGCAGGAACAGCGCGAACGCCAGCAGCGGATCGAGAAGGAACAGGTCGAGCAACAGAACCGTGTCCAGCGTCAGGCTGAACTGCTTGAACAGGTTCAGGCCCTGAGCCAGCAGCAACACGCCAGCCAACAGATATTGGCTGAACTGCTGGGCTCCCATGCCGATGCCCAACAGTGGCAAAACGCGCTGGAACAAGCCGTCGAGCAAGCCCGACACGCTGAAACCTCGGCAGGCCAGACCTTGCAGGATGTTCACCACCAACTGATTCAGCTCAATGCCGAACTCAAGGCCGATCAACAACAGTTGCAGGCTCTGGAACAGGAGTCCAGCGAACTCGACGGCCAGATCAGCGAGTGGCGCAGCAGCCATCACGAACTGGATGACGCAGCACTTGAAAACCTGCTGACTTACGACGACGCCCGCATCGATCAACTGCGCCAGCAACTGAGCCGCAGTGAAAAGGCCCTGGAACAAGCCAAAGTGCTGCTGCATGAACGCGAACAGCGCCTGCAACAGCATCAGGCGCAACACAGCGACATTACCGATAACGAGCAACTGGCCGCTGCCCTGCTTCAGGTTCATACCGAATGTGAAATCAGCGAACAGCACTGCGCCGACCTGCGCGCCAAGCTGAGCGAAGATGAACAGCGACGTAACGCCAACAGCGAGCTGCAAGCGCGTATCGCGCTGGCCACAAGCGAGTATCAACGCTGGGCGCGTCTGGCGGCATTGATCGGTTCGGCGGAAGGCGACAAATTCCGCAAGATCGCCCAGGCCTACAACCTCGACCTGCTGGTCCATCACGCCAACGCCCAACTCAGGCAACTGGTGCGCCGTTATCGCCTCAAGCGCGGCGGCAGCATGCTTGGCCTGCTGGTGCTGGATACGGAAATGGGCGATGAACTGCGCTCGGTGCATTCGCTGTCGGGCGGGGAAACCTTCCTCGTCTCGCTGGCCCTGGCATTGGGGCTGGCCTCGATGGCGTCGAGCACCTTGCGTATCGAATCGCTGTTCATCGACGAAGGCTTCGGCAGCCTGGACCCCGAATCCCTGCAACTGGCCATGGACGCCCTGGACGGCCTACAGGCTCAGGGACGCAAGGTTGGCGTGATCTCTCACGTACAGGAAATGCATGAGCGGATTCCGGTACAGATCAAGGTACGTCGACAGGGGAACGGGTTGAGTACGATAGAGGTTGGGGATTGAGGGCGAGGTTGTTCGCTCTTGCATGAGCTGGATAACCTGCTTGAACGAACAGCCCGCCATCAAGGCGGGCTGTTCGTTTACTCCTGAAGACTACTGCCAGTTGGCTGCGATCACGGCATTGAGCTGATCATGCTGCGCCTGACTCAGGTTGACTTCCCCTCCCTCTGGCGCACCAAAAGCCGCCATGGCACTGACGAGGTTCTCGACCTGATTGGCATACAAGGTCGAACCGCCCGCCTGAATGGCATCCAGGCGCTGGGACGAACCGACATACCAATCCTGTACGGTAACGCTGTCTTGCGCTCCCCGAAGATCAATCACCAGGCTATTCCCCTGACGCGATAACCAGAGGTTGTCACGGCTGACACCTTCAATGCTCAGCACATCGTTATCAGCCTCAGGTGTGTTCGACAGGTTGTTTAGCACGTCCTGACCATCACCGCTGGCAAACGCATAGGTGTCACTCCCGCCGCCACCGATCAGGTAATCGTTACCAGCATTACCACGCAGGAAGTCGTTACCCGCACCGCCGTCGATCAGGTCAGCATCGGATGAACCCAGGATGATCTGGTTGCCCGCCTGACCAGCGAAAACCGTGCCGAAAGCACGCTCGTCGGGCAGGTTCAGGTAAGCCGGTGAACCGGCTGGATCGGGATTGCTCAGGCCAAAGGCATCGAACAACTGACTGGCCGTGATCTGCCCGCCCGAGGCGAATGTGATGCTGTCCACCACGTAGTCTCCACCCAGGAACCAGTTCCTGATCGTCACCTTGTCACTGCCGCCACTGACATTGAGCACCAGGTCATTGCCACTTTTCATCAGGCCGCTGGCAACCTGATTGAAGCTGACGCCCTCAAAATGCAGCGTGTCGGTACCGCCGCCGCTGTTGTCGATCGTCTCCTGACCGCCTCCGGCGGAAAAGACATAGGTGTCGTCACCACGACCACCGATCAGCGTATCGTTGCCTGCACCGCCGTCCAGGGTGTCGCTGCCGTTGCCACCATCCAGACGATCGTTCCCGGCGTCGCCGAACAAGGCGTCATTGCCATTGAAACCCTGCAACAGGTCGCTCTGCGCAGTGCCGTCGAGCACATCATCGCCGGTCGATCCCTGGGCCGTATTGTCGAAGCCTGCCGCTGGAGCCGGCATGGACAGTCCGAAGGCACCGTAGATCTGCGCTGCCGTGAGCTGGCCGCCGGTTTCAAAGGTAAAATTCTCCACCAGACGGTCGCCGCCCAGGAAGAATTCCTTGAGCGTTATCTGGTTGGCCGAACTGCCGTTGACCCGAAGAATCAGGTCATTGCCCGACTTCATCAAACCACTGGCCACCTGATTGAAAGTGATGCCATTGGCGAACAGCAGCGTATCTGCGCCAGCGATTTCCTCGATGACATCCTGGCCCGCGGTATAGACATAAGTGTCATCGCCAATACCGCCAATCAGGGTGTCGTTGCCCGCAACACCATTGAGCGTATCGTTGCCGGCCCCGCCCAGAAGGATGTCGTTGCCAGTCGTGCCGGTCAGTACATCTGAACCGCCCACACCCGCCACCGGCGGCTCTCCCGTCCCGCCTGGATTGCCGGGTTCGGTCGGTTCCTCCGGTTCGCCCGGCTCAACCGGCTCTTCGCCACCGCTCCCGTCGGGCAGCGCCGTGAGCCGCCCGGCGATCTGGGCGGTGGTCAGGTAACTGCCGCCATCGGGTTGCACATAATCGATGGCGTAATCGCTGCCGAGAAAATGATTGGTGACACGGACCTGCTGACCAAGATCGCCATCGACCAGGATGATCAGATCATCACCATCACGGTGGTAACTCAGGCGGGACAAAGCCACGTCCAGGAAGAACACTCCGTCGAAGCCGCCCCCACTGTTGTCGATGACATCCACGCCGTCGCCCGCGCGGTAATAGTAGGCATCGTCACCCGTTCCACCGGCCAAGGCATCGTCGCCATCCTCGCCGATCAATACGTCGTTGCCAGCGCCACCGATGAGCCAGTCGTTACCTGAGCCATTGTGCTGGCCATTGCCGCCTGACAAGTAGTCGTTACCGTCGCCACCCTCGACCTGATCGTCGCCGCCCATGCCGAACACGGTGTCGTTACCTGCCAGGCCACGCAGAAGGTCTCGACCGTCGTAACCAGCCAGTTGCTCACCGCTTGCCGTGCCTTCGATCAGGGCGTCAAAGCCGCCAGCCACGCCCTGCGCAGCGACGATATGGCCTATGCGCTCGGCGCTCAGCAGATAACCACCGGAGGGTTGGACGTAGCTGATAGCCTTGTCGCCCCCGAGGAAGTGACCGAGCACTCGCACCGACTGCGCGCTGTCGCCATCGATCAGAATCAGCAGGTCGTCACCAACACGACTGAAGCTCAGGCGGTCCTGACCGATATCATCCGTGAAAAACACCCCTGAATAGCCGCCACTATTGTCAATGATGTCGGCTCCGCCTCCCGGGTTATAAACATACTTGTCGTCACCCGTTCCGGCTGCCAGGAAGTCGTCTCCGGCACCTCCGTTGAGCTGGTCATTGCCGCTGCCTCCGTAGAGGCTGTCGTTGCCGGCCTCGCCTTCGAGGTAGTCGTTGCCGTCTTCGCCATGAATCACATCGTCGCCAGCACGGCCCCATGCCTGATCATCACCGTCACCCAGACGGATATGGTCGTCGAGTTCACGGTAGCCAATGAAGCTGTCGCCACTGGAAGTACCCTGCCAGACCACACGGTTCTCCACATCGGCCTGGCTCAGCGAGCTGCCGTCGGCGAACAGGAAGTGCTCCAGCTTGAAGTGGTCGGTCGGCTCCTGGAACCAGTTCTGTACCGTGATCGAATCGCTGCCGTTAGCATGCTCGATGATCAGGTCGTCGCCACGGCGCACGAAACTCAAGTCGGAAGCTGCGATACCGGCACCGAAGCTCAAGGTGTCGGTACTCGGCTCGATGTTGCTGTAAGACTCACCCGGCCGCCGCTCGATCAACAGGTCTTGGCCATCGCCCAGACTGAAGAGGTAAGTGTCATCGCCGAACGAACCGTAAAGCGTATCGCTGCCGGCTCCGCCCTCAAGCGTATTGTTGCCCTGATTCCAGGGGTTGCTGTAAGCCTCCAGCACGTCGTCACCCGCACCGCCTCGCAAGGTATCGAAGCCCTGACCGCGCAGAATATCGTTACCCGCGCCGCCGTACAGATCGCCGCTGCCTTCAAGCAGATCGTCACCGTCACCGCCGTCAAGCACGCCATTCCCCTGGAGAGTGTCGTCGCCTGTCTCGCCATACAGGGCGTCGAAGCCACCGCCACCGATCAGAACGTCGCTCCCGTCACCGCCGTGCAGAGTATCGTTGCCACTGCCCCCGTCGAGCAGGTCGTCGCCGATATCGCCGCTCAGCAGATCATCACCGTTGCCGCCATAAAGGGTGTCGATACCATCGCCACCGCTGATCTGGTCATTGCCATCCTGACCGTAAACGAGGTCGCTGCCTGTCGCCGCACTGATCACATCGTCGTCGGCATGGCCGAAGATAATGTCATCCAGAGCGGTTCCTTCCAGAGCCTTGCGCTTGATCGCTTCGTAGTCCCAGGTGGTGCCGTCGAACACGAACTGCTCGATCGCAGTCGCTCCCGCAACGCCCGCCTGGTAAGAGAACTGGCCGAGGATGCGTAACCGGTCATTGGTGACCTGATTGAGCACCACCAGATCGGTGCCATCACGGCGTAACAGCAGGTCGGCTGGCGCCACACCCTGAAACTGCACGCTATCGGTGCCGGCACTGTCGATGATGAGATCGTTGCCCCATCCAGCAGTGAACTGGTACCGATCGCTTCCCGCACCACCCTCCAGGTGGTCGTCTCCAGTACCGCCTTCGAGCAGGTCATCGCCATTGCCAGCCTGCAGGGTGTCGTTGTCGGCACCGCCATGCAAACTGTCGTCGCCAATGCCACCATCGAGCAAGTCGACTCCGGCACCACCGGACAGCAGATCGTTTCCAATACCGCCATAGAGTGTGTCGGTCCCTTCGCCACCAAGCACGGTATCGTTGCCATCTCCAGCCTGGACGTAGTCGTTGCCAGCACCGGCGTCGATCGTGTCATCGTCGGCATGGTCGTAGATAGTATCGTCCTGTGCCGTTCCTTCCAGCGCCTTGAGTTTGATGGCCTCATAGCCCCAGGTAACGCCGCCGTCGAACACGAACTGTTCGATGGCCGTCACCCCGGCCACACCAGCCAGATAGGAGAACTGGCCACTGATACGCAACTGATCTCCGGTGACCTGGTTGAGCACCACCAGATCCGAACCTTCACGGCGCAGCAGCAAATCAGCCGGCGCTACGCCAGTGAACTGAACGCTGTCGCTGCCAGCGCTGTCGATGATGAGGTCCTGCCCCCAACCGGCAGCGAACCGGTATTGGTCGTTGCCCGCTCCGCCTTCAAGGTGATCGTTACCGGTATCGCCCTGCAGAATGTCATTGCCATGACCTGCATAGACATAATCAGCGCCAGCGCCTGCGATGATCAGGTCATCACCATTGCCGGCGTCCAGAAGGTCATTGCCATCGCCACCGTAGAGGCTGTCGTTGCCATCTCCGGCACTCACCACATCATCGCCCCCAAGGGCCTCGATCAGATCATCGCTGGAATAGGCGTTGATCAGGTCGGCAGCCTCAGTGCCCTCAAGGGTGAGCAGGCGCAATTGCTCCGGGTCAATCACAGTCTCCAGCCCGTCTCCGTAGCGCAGGCGCATCCCGCCAAGCGGGATCTCGCCACTAAAGAAGGAGGACAGCGATAGCTGGTCGCCGACGCTGTCGGGGAAGGCAATATCCAGACTAGTGCCGTTGCGACGGAATACCAGACTTTCCAGCGGCAGGTCGGAGAGGTAGATCGTCACGACATTTTCGTAAGTATCCACGACCACGTCCCGGCCATCTCCACGAGCGAACAGGTAGCTGTTTGTGCCCGAGCCACCATAGAGCTGGTCGTAGCCCTTACCGCCAGCCAGCAGATCATCACCGGCTCCGCCAGACAGCACATCGTCGCCGTCGCCTCCCTGCAAGGTGTCACGACCCGCGCCCCCCTGGAGGTCGTCATTGCCTGCACCGCCGCTCAGGATGTCGTCGCCAGCACCACCAATGAGCAGGTCGTTGCCGTCGCCGCCGTCCAGTGAGTCGTCACCTTCACCACCGAGCAACAAGTCGTTTCCGGCATCCCCGAACAGAGTGTCCTTGCCGGCACCAGCGTCAAGTGTGTCGTTCCCTTCCCCGCCGAGCAGAGTGTCGTTGCCGCCGTTGCCATACAGAAAGTCGTGGCCTGCCAGGCCAGACAGCACGTCGTCGGAAGCATACCCTTCGATCAGGTCATCACCATCGCTGGCTTGCAGCACCATCCCCATGACATCTGCGATGGTCCAGATGGTGCCGTCGTGAAAGACAATCTCGTCAACGGCCATGCTGTTGGCAGCTTCGCTGGAAAAGTAGTTGTTCAGGCGAATGCTGTCGCTGGCAGAAGTACGAATGAACAGGTGGCTGTTGCTGCGCTCGATGCTGACCGCATCCGGGTCGATGCCTTGGCCGAACACCACGCGATCCACCCTGGCGCCCGTCACTTGTGCGGCGTTGTCTATGACATCGTTGCCATACCCGACCTCGAACAGATAGGTGTCACTGCCACGGCCGCCGATCAACGAATCGTTGCCTGTGCCGCCGATCAGTGTGTCATCGCCGTCATCGCCCATCAGTACATCATCACCGGCACCACCGGATAGCTGGTCGTCACCCGCCAGGCCATGGATGTTGTCGTTGCCTGCCAGAGCATCGATGGTATCGCCCACCGTGCTGCCGAATATCAGGTCGTTGCCCTCGGTGATCGAGGACGCGGTCAGGATATCCAGGATCTGCTCGATGTTCAGACTGCTGCCGTCGGCAAAGGCCAGCCGCTCTATCGCACCGAAATCAAGCGTGCCGTCGAAGTCGAAGAAGTTGTCGATACGCAACGAACCGGAATCACTGCCATCGGGGTTCTTGACGCTGATAGTGACCGTAGTGGCGTTACGCGAGAACACAAGATCGTCCTGGCCAATGCCCTCGCCGAACACCACCTGATCCAGACCGCCGCGATCAAGGATGGTGTCGTTGCCATGGCCCCAGGAGAAGTGGTAACTGTCATTGCCCGTCTGACCGTAGAGCCTGTCGTCGCCACCCAGGCCATAGAATATGGAGTCAGCTTCTATCCCGGACAGCGTATCGCTGACCGTCGTGCCGATCCTGGTCGAGAAGTCGAAGAACGAGGCCAGATCGGTGTTAGCGGCAGCAATGGCCTGAAAGGCAGCATCGCGCTTGTCGCGGTAGCCAGGCGAATAAGTCCCAAGGTCGGTCAGGATCGCAATGACACTGGCGATCCGGTCGACCCGGTCATTGGCGTAAAGGTTTTCCAATGTACCTTGCAGGCTGCCCCAGTCCACTGTGATGCCGTTGGCGTCAGAGCCGAATGCGGACTGGATGATGCTCATCTCCTGCGCATACTCGGTCTGCGCCAGAATCTGGGCAGCGGTAAAACGTTTGAATTCCAGATACTCGGCCACCAGAATCGGCGCGGCCTGGCCATGGGGGTTCGGATCGTACTCACCCCAGCACCAGATTCCCATGTAGGAACGCCCCACAAGGTTCTCCAGCGTCACCAGCTGGCGCGCGTCCATCACATGGCCATAAACCTTCATTGGGTCCCGGCTGTACGGGTCCACACCCTCGGCACCCGCCCAGCGGTAGATCAGATCGTCGAGCAGCGCGTCGCGGCTGGCGGCATCGCTGGACGACACATACTGTTCAAGCAGGGACTTCAGTTCGGGGTCCATTGCCATGGCCTGGTGCAGGTCATGCACCTTGCCGAACCCCTTGGCATTGGCGAGGGACAGGATGTCCGGGGCAAGCTCGATGTCGCCACTGTTCACCCGGCGTGTGGTGTCTACCTTGAACCACACGTCCGCAGCGGTGGAGGCGGTGCCATTGCTCAGCATGATGGTGCCGACCTGACGATGCTCGTGACCGTGAGTGTCCACATGGCTGGAGTCGGTGTAGCCCGTACTGATCGACACCACACCGGCATCGGCCAGGCTCTGCAACTCGCTCACATCGCTGATGCCGTTGCCATTGAGATCGCGCCAGACTTGCAGCTCAGCGTAAGAGCTGTCTTGCGCATCAATCACGCCATCGCCGTTGTCGTCATACTCGGCCAAGGCCTGAAAACCGTTCTCGGCAGTCTGACCATTACTCAGGATGCTGTGGTTGCCGAACAGTTCGGTGCCGTTGCTGATACGGCCGTCACCGTTGCGGTCGTGTACCAGCAGCCCGTCGTCCGGGCTGACCCAGCCGGACATTTCACTCAGGCCATCACCATCCAGGTCAAAGTAGCTGGCACCGACTTCCAGTGTTTCGATACCGTCGCCATCCAGGTCAAGGACGATGGGGGATGTGCGACTCTCGGCATCATCGGTCTCAGGCGTTTCGTCTTCTTCCTCTTCTTCCTCACTGAGGACAATCTGCAAGTCGCTGCTGTCCTTGTTGTAGTCGTTGATGACGAGAGAGCCATTGACGACCAGAGTGGTGCCATCCAGGAAATAGGTATTACCGCCGCCGTAGTACGTGTTCTCGGGGTCGGTTTCCTTGCGGGAGCCGCCGGTGAGTTGCTGATTGCCCAGGTAAACTTTCCCTTTGCCGTCAGTATCGGAAATGATGTCCTTGCTATCGGCCTTGTAGATGTCGAATCCATCGTCGCCCTTGAGGTTATCCTGACCATCGCCTCCTTCAAGGTAGTCGTCCCCGAGACCGCCCTCGAGACTGTCATCTCCCTGACCACCATACAGGGTGTCCTTGCCTTCCCCACCCAGCAGGGTGTCGTTGCCCTGCCCGCCATAGAGAGTATCGACCCCCTCTCCTGCGTCGAGATTGTCATCGCCAGCACCGCCCTCGATGTAATCGTCGTCCTCCCCGCCATTGAGCGTATCGGCGCCATCCATGCCGAAAAGGTAATCCTTGCCCTCTCCACCCTGAATGCTATCGCTGCCGCTGCCGCCGAAAACGATGTAGCGCTTGTCCATGACACCAAGATCAACGCCATCGATCGTCAGCTTGTACTCTGAGCCACTGCTGTAATCCCGGAACTCGATGTCACCGGGAATGGGAACAGGGAGGCCGAATGGCATTTCATAGGAGCCATCCGTGTCACCGGACTCTCGATAGAATTTCTCGAAGATGAGGAACGATGCACGCTTGTCGATCCACTCATCGGACAGAGCACCTTTTCCGGTTTTCACGTCCGCCAGGCTCAAATCGCTGGAGTAGCCTGGAAGCTCGATGGCGATCGGAGACAAGGCGTACAGCGCATTCCTGACCGAAATATTGCTCTTGGCCAACGAAACAAGTGCCCCCTTCTCGCCGGGCAGAAGGATCGTATTCGCGTTGAGCGCAATCGATGAATCAAGGCCGGAGAAAAAGCTTTGTGCCGCACCTGCAAAATTCTCGGGCGTGGTCGCCGAGTCTGAGCGTTTGCCTAGATAGGTCGCCCGAAGCCAGTCCAGGACCACATGCGTACCGGCTTCGGAAATGAGTTCTCCGAGTTTTCGTGCTTCGCCAGACAAGAGGGACGTGATGTTATTGGTTGCGAGTGCCCGCAACTCACCAAAGCCGGCAGTATCAAAAGTCTCCCATCCGACGCCCAGGTCATCCAGAAGGGTCTTGTCCAGAGTAAGAAGATCAGTCAGTCCAGCACTTCTGGTTTTTTCAAAGGCATAGGCATAAGCGTCATAGGCAAAGAGCAGGTTCTTGACGTCATCTACGCGATTGAGATCGTCCCCGCCCTGTCTTGTGAACCGATTGGTTTCATTCTGCCCGAGCGCCGAGAAAAGAATGGTCCCCGACCAAGCGGCATTTATTTCTCCACCGGCGCTGTCGTTCCCCAAAGAGGCAAATAAAACCTGCCCTACGCCAGTCGCATCATTATTTGCAATATCTGAAATAGTGGGGACCAGCCATTGTCCAGTGCTGGATCGGCGACTCGGATCGAGAATGTCATTCAGGGCATTGATTGCCACCTGATTTGAAGCCTTCTGCATGAGGGCGTCTGAATAGGCGACACCACGCAGTTCCATCTGCCGCTGACTGTAAGACCTGATAATTTCCGCAAAGACCCCTTGCCCCGCGTTGGCAAGTGCCGCCCCCTGCAACCATAACTTTACAGCGCCATCCGGAAGCATGCTGGCAATGGCGTTGTACACATCGGCATAGTTGCCATCAGCATTCGGAGCGCGGCCTTGAAGGTCGCGAATAATTGATATCTGTTCGTCCGTCAGGTAGCTATTGCTCATCGTGAACCTCCATGGCTTTGATTGTTATTTACTTCACTTCATATACATCAATCTTGTTACGCACTTCTTTCGTGATGGACTTCCAATCCTTCAGGAGGTCATAGGAGAAAAAAGATTGAATGAGCAGCCCTGAGTGACTGTAGAAAGACGTCCTGCACGTGCCGTTTTTTCTGGAAGGGTCTTTTGGCCAGATAACCCTGCAGAAGAACTCTGTCGGGGGCGTGGTGTTGTCTGATTCCCGGGATTGGTAAATGTAAGTCCGGGAGACGTCTGTAAAAGACGGGGCGTTTACAGGATATTCGATCAAGTCCAGGTCTGTGCGCTCGACTGGCGTGCCTGTCTTTTCAAAAGACAACATGCTTTCCATCCGGGCAGGGTTTCCCCGCGTGGAAATCTCTGTCCTGATCATGTGCTGCTCCCCTTTGCCTGCCGGTCCCGTTCTGGGTGGGTTAAAGAGGAAGCCCATGTTGAGGTGCAAGGTCAGCATGTCAGCCTTTGCGGCTTGAATGGTGCCAGCCGTATACACATCGAACACAACATCCGCAGGTACTCGGAAAGTCGAGCTTGCGACCTGGATCGTATTCGGTTCACCCTTGGTAATACCGTGGGCAGCAAGGTACTCTGGGGTATTGATTTTGGGAGCTTCCTTGTCGCAGGCGGCAAGAAAGAAGAACAGAGGCAAGAGAGCGAGGCAGCGGCAGAGCCTTGCATAGGCGTCGTGAGTCACAGGAATCCCTTCGGCGTGATGGCTAAGTGATTCTGTATTGAAAACAGGCTAATGTGCAAAATTCTTCGCGAATGAATTCTCTCCTACCCAAACCGTGTGGGCGAATTTATTCGCGAACAACCCGAATCACGACGCGCGTTCCTGTGAGTCCGCAGCCACGACCACAGAAGGCGCAGCCGATTCGTAGGTACGGGTTTTAAGCTGGGGGTTCATGCTGGTGATGGTCACTACAGCAATGAAAACAACATAAAGCGAAATCGCGATATACGCGCCTTGTTTGATTGAACCCAGAATGGCAGTGGCCATGTTTACTGCTCCATAATGTTTTGCATGGCCAACAGGATCGTCGATATCCACAACATTGAAAAACCATAGGTATGCATAGCCACTATCAGTTTTCTTGATGAGTGGAACATAAAAGCTAAACCCAGGATAAACACCCACGCATAAAAATCCCCCGTCACTCATGAAGTAACGGGGGATTCGGTGTAAGCCCAGTCCACAGTAGATGCATGGTCTGCCACGCAATGGGCAGTGGTCGCAAAAACCTGTGTGAGCCAGTGAAAACAGTGGTCGTTCAGTGCTTACTGCGCGGTCTTGTGGTCCAGCGCGGCATAGAAGTTGGCACTTTGTTGCAGGTATTTTGGAGTGTAAGTCTGGGTGGCGTGGGCTTTCTTGTCGCTGACTTCAACGCTGGCGCTGGCAGGGAGAACAACAGATGCCGAAATAGCCGATGCTGCAATGATGGAAAAGATATTGAAGTTCATGTCGTTAACCCTCGGTGGTCTTTTATATATGCACGCTTGGATTCAAGTGGTGGCCGTTCTGGCCGTGACTCAGACTTACGCCCGAGGCTGCTCATTCAAAAATCTTTTATGCCACTAACTCATATCATCTGGATTAATAGTTGCTCAAGCCCACGCAAACCGCGGGCTTGAGCCTTGGAGACAGTCAATCGCGAGACAGGAAATGCAAATCCGAAGGCGAGTCGAAATCGATTTTCTGCACCGTATCGCCCAGCATTCCACTTTGCGGGTCGCGGCGAACCGTCACGATCTGGTTGCTCTTCTGGTTGGCGATCAGCATGAATTTGCCACTGGGGTCGAAGCTGAATTCCCGTGGCTCCGTACCTTCCACCGAGCGACGCTGTAGCTCTTCAAGCTTGCCCGTGGTCGGATCGATCCGGAAAACCAGCAGTTGATTGGCTTCACCCCGATTGGCGACATACAGAAAACGGCCATCGGGCGATGCATGCAAACCACCGGCACCATTGCGTTGCTGCACGCCCTGGTTTTTCAGATCGACCAGTTGGGTCTGCTTGAACTCGCCATCCAGATAATCGAACACCGCGACCTGAGCCGACATTTCCAGAACCAGCCAGGCATGCTTGCCTTCGCGACTGAACAGGATATGCCGCGGTCCGCTACCACCCGGCAACTGCACCGAAGCGGTACTGGCTGGCTGCAAAGGCCTGGCCTGACTGGCGTCGTAGCGGTATACGAACAGTTTGTCGGCGCCAAGATCGGCAGCAACCACATACTTGCCATCGGGCGTCGGCACCGCCGCATGCACATGGGAAGACATCTGACGTTCCGGGTTGACCTGGCTGGCAGTATTCGGCCCGGCGGACTGCACAACGTCCTGAAGCTTGCCGTCCTTGCCAATCGGCAATACAGCCAAAGACCCGCCAGGATCGGGCTGTACCGCATAGTTGGAAACAAACAGATAACGCCCGTCAGGGCTCAGGCTCGAATGCGTAGGCTCGTCGCCCTTGCTCTTGACCTGATTGAGAGGCGTCACCTGATGGGTCTTGGGTGCGATGGCAAAACTGCTGACCTTGCCTTCCACATCACTCTGCCCTGGCCCGTTCTCGTTGACCGCGTACAAGTAACGCCCGTCCTTGGAGAGGGTCAGCCAGGAGGGATTTTCGGCACGGATCACCTGACGCGGTGCGGGATCGATCTTGCCCGTCTGGCTATCGAAGCCGAAACGGTAGATGCCTTCGCTCTTGCCCTGGGTGTAGGAACCCACCAGCAAATCGGTATCGGACATGGTTTGGGCCTGTACGGGGAAAACACTGATTGCACTGGCAAGCGCCAGCCACGGCAGAAACGCAGGAGTCATGGGGGCATTCCTTTTCTTGTTCAAATTATGGGTGCCGGCTTAGCGACAGTCAGGGCTATGACAGGCTATCGCTCATGTAGTTTTGCGGGAGAATCAATCCAGCTCGCTTTCATCCTCATCATTGGGGGTGAACGCATCGAGGCAGATGATGCGGTGATCGGCATTGCCATCGTTGACGACCCAGCTTTGCAGGCTTTCATCGAAGGTCGCCGCCTGAATCTGCGCCAGGCTGAAACGCCATACCTTGCGCTCGCGGCCATCCATGCATTCGATATTCAAATCATCGCCCAGAGAGAACTCCCAGGCGTGAAGCCCATCGATTTCCAGCATCGTGGAAGCTTGCAGGGCGGCCAGCAGGGTGGTGGGTGTGGTTGTCATGAGGGATCATCGGCCTTTGTAAAAGGGCGAATGATAGGGCAATACCGATGGGACGGCTATGAACATGCCGTGAGGCACGGAGACACACTTCCGGTTCCGTATCTCCGACGTCTGCCTTCTGGCACTTTTTATTCAAGATTAATACCCAGGTCTTCTATGCCACAGGTTTGATGACTCCATTATCAATCGAAGCCACCTTATTCATAGGCACTTTTATTATCTGCCCTGGCGAAGTGATACTATCCAAAACAGCCAGATCCGCTTCATAATCAACCAACTTAAGTGCAGCATGCTGAGGCTGTTGAGTTCCACAGAAATAACCAGGAATTATAAGCTCAGTGCCCTCAGGAATTCGAGAGAATGCAGTATCCATATCAAGCCCTAGACCATGCGACCACTCGTTATACCACTCTGTACCCGTCCAGGCAACAACACTCTGATGCCCTATTAATTCCGACCCAATAGAACGTGCATCCCACACTTCATCTCCATTGACGCGTACGATTTTATCCACAGAAACAGTATAAACTTTTCCTTTATAAACCTTATCCAATATGCCGATCGTCTTTTTGGCAACATCAACCGACTTCAGCTCACCCTCGTATACAAAGCTCACACTCCCCGATTTTTCCTCCACCCTGAATATAGAACCCGGCGCAGCCTTGACAAACGTATCCATTAAACTTTCCATTGTGCCATCTCCTATGACACCCCTACTCACTCTTTACGGTAGCAGTATTTTCTCGTCACTTAATGGCACCAGACAGAGTCGCTAGAATACTTTCAGGTTTAAACTACCCGTGTTATATCCAAACAGTTGACGAGTCTCTTCCTTCACGACTCAAAAACACCGCCCCCTCGCCTGCTTATCACCTTACACTCTAATTTTCAGCATCGATATTCAATATCTCGATTGATGCATGGCTATAATCGGGTCAGATCAAAACCACATAAGAACTGAGCCCCAGCCCCTTGTCCCCCCGGATTTCGGGATCACTGATGCTCACGGGGATCAACCGCTCGATCAACGTCCAAAAAAGAGAGAGACAGTGGCGGCTCAATATTGCGCCACTGCTTGCCGAACTTGCATTTCTATAGTGACAGTTGAAGCTCAATAAACACGATCCTCCTGCTTCAGGACATAGATACGCCTTATCGTCCAGAGAGAGATCAGTAGCAGGATCAGTGTCAGTGATAGCCCACCGGACAGGATGTAAAAATCCGGACGGTAAGTGTGCAACTCGGAAGCAATCGCGTTTTTCCCGGTAAACCAGCTCGAATAAACCAGAGAGATGGCGTCTCCCACCTCATAGTGAGTATTTTCGTCATAGCGCGGATCGAAGTATTGATCGTCGTGAGCCTCGCCTTCCTCATCCACATACCGATAATGGATTATTTTGCCCATACTGTTTCGGGGAATATTTTCCAGCGCTTTTACACTCCCCGAGACCTGGACGGCACCAAGCTGCATGACTGCATAAGTCGATCCTTGATGCCGAGCCAGTGAAGCCAGAAACAGAATCGCGCAACAGGCAAAGGTAAGCAGAATGACTCGATTGAACAGATTATCTTTTTCAGCTTCGCGCGGATAAAACATCAAACATTCCTTCGTCGTACCAAAGCGGTCAAGAGCATTGATTTCGGCAGCCAATGCGCAAACTTGAGGCTTTGGTACATCACTGAAGGGTTTCTACAATCTGGTAACTGCCAGCCAGATCAAAACCACGTAAGAACTGAGCCCCAGCCCCTTGAGCAACCCTCGGGTTTCGGGGTCACTGATGCTCACGGGGATCAACCCCACGATCAACGTCCAGCCAAAGTAAATAAATAAGAGTATCAGCCCCCAGACCAGGTAAGGCATTCGTCCCAGAAACTCGACAATGGCATTACGTCCAGATACTGAGTTGATGATTTTTTCTGTATCGAGCGTGCCCTTCAGAACAAACCTGGCAATAAAATCCCACTCCTCTTCTTTGATACCAGCGTCGTGCTGCCCCTTCAAATATTGAACCTGAAATAAACCATTCGAGTTCTTGAAAGCTTTGAACCCATCGTGGCCAGCACTACCGAGATCCTGCCAACCGAAAACCTGAAAAAGTTTAGGAAAAAAGGCGACGACCCAATCGGAAGTGGCAACAAGGTTGAGCACATTTTTCACTCTGGGCTGATTGGCATCAAGAAGCTTCTCCCAGTCGTACCCGACCCGGACAACGCTGCCTGCAAAAACCACATTTTTGAATTTACAGCATGGATACAACTCCAGAGCTTTGGCGATCAGGTAAGTGCCGTTGCTATGTCCGACGTAAGAAAACTCGGCATTGGGGTAGCGCGCCAAGGCTTCTGTGTACTGATCCATCAACCATTCCACTTTATTGCGGCGATACCATGGCAACAGGAACGGAAGCATTGGAAAGTAGCCATAGCTGGAGGTTTCCGTAGCCCACTCACATGATGCCAGGACGGCGTTAGGTGCCGTGGCTTCTTTGGCAGCCAGAGTCCTTACCCTTCTGGCGATTTTCTGCGTCCAGAACCCTTGATCCCGAATACCGTGAATGACAAACACAACGTTCTCTATGGCTGGATTCTCCACAAAAAACTTCTCATCCGCCGGAATAACTTCTAATCCGCGTAAAGACTCCTTAGACGAACTCAATGCCTGCTTTAGGACTGCTTTACGATCAAATCCATACTGTAGATCCTGCAAGTCCACCACATCGGCATGGCCTGAAAATGGCACATCCAGATAAATGAAATCATGCCCGGAAACAAGATCCAGATTATCTTGCGGCGATACAACATCATCCCGAGAGCCCAGCAATTGTACTATCAGAGTCTCACCGGGAAACGTTGGACGCTTCAGCCACTGAATTCTCAGTTGAGTAATGAACTCAGCCCCTCGTCTGAGCTTGAAAATCAGAAGCCAGCGCCGGGTGAAAAACCTGATGATATAGGCCATCACCAGACCAAGACGCCAGCCAATTGCATGTAGAGGGCTCAAGTGATGGGAGATCTGCCAGCCTCGATTCATCCCCGCAAGCAGCACAATGCGCGTTACCAATGGCGCCCAGGTTCGCGCCGATAGCAGTCCATTTTCACTCTTGAAGCCTTGCTGGTGATAAATCGGCTCAAAAGGTGCTTTGGAGGTTTCACCACAGGCAGCGACATAAAGCTTACGGCCAATGACACCGCCTACACTGTGCCCAACAATCACTATTGATGTGAAAGGGCTGCCTTCATGACTAGCCAAGTCGACCAGCTCATCGACACCAACAAGCAGGCTGCAAACAATTTCATCGGGATCGACCCGTGAGAAAAGGCCTGTAGGAAGTTCTGGACACCAGATTCTTGCTTTGGGCCAAAGCTCTTGAATTGAATCGGAAACAGCCTTGAGACTCGAGGCCTGTCGTAGATAGGCATGAAGCAGTACGACCAAGCGCCCCTCCCCCGAACAGTTGTCCGACAGAGTCATGTTCAACTCACTCGTAGAGGCGTGCTCTTCTTTAACGATCATGTCGATATCCCTATCCTTACAATCCATCCAGATAAATTGAAGCCAAAGAGCTTCCCTGACTCAAAGCCGAAACCGATCCACCGACTGCGATAACTGCCCCGCCAGCGCCGATAAGTCATCGGTCGTCCCCGCCGTCTGGCCAATGACTCTGCTATTGCCTTCGGACATGTTGGCGATCATTTCCACCTGATGAGCGATTTCGTTGCTGGCCAGGCTTTGTTCGCTGATGGTGCGGCTGATGTCGTTGACCAGTTGGGTCGTGCTCAGCGTGGCTTCGAGGATTTCGCGGATGGCGCGTTCGACTTCGGCGGTGACGGCCATGCCCTTGTCGACCTGGGCAACGCCCGCTTCCATGCTGGTGACGGCTTCGCGGGTGTTTTGCTGGATACGCGAAACCATGCTGGCAATTTCCTGGGTGGAGGCGCTGGTGCGCCCGGCCAGGCTTCTGACTTCGTCGGCAACCACCGCAAAGCCACGTCCCTGCTCTCCGGCGCGGGCGGCTTCGATAGCGGCGTTGAGGGCGAGCAGGTTGGTCTGGTCGGCGATGCCCTTGATCACCTGGATGATGTTGAAAATGCCCTCGGACTCTTCATCCAGATTGCGGATCACCTGGGCCGATTGCTGCGAAGAACGGGCAATGCCTTCCATATCGCTGACCACCTGATGAATCACTCGACCACCATTTCTGGCCAGAGCTTCGGCCTGGTTGGCCATGTTCAGAGCACGCTCGGCATGCCGGGTGATTTCTTCGATGCTGGCCGTCATTTCACTGGCCGCTGCAGACATGGTGCTGGCTGCGGTGCTTTGCTGCTGGCTGCTACCCGCCACTTCATGGCAGCCGCTGCTCAGTTGCTGGCTCATGTCGGTGACGCCGTGGGCATTGCGGCGCACCACTTCGATCATGCCTCGCAAGTCGCGCTGCATGGTTGCCAGGCTGCGAATCAGCATGCCCGCTTCGTCTTGTTGCCGGGGCTCGGCGATGGATTCGCTCAGGTTGCCATGGGCGATGCTTTCAGCGATCCGGCTGGCGGACTGCAACGGCCCCATGATGCTGCGGATAACCCAGAGACCCTGAACGACCAGCAATATCAGGCTGGCGACGAGTACAACACCAAGGGTGAGGTTGGCATTGCTGCTGGCTTGTTGAGTTTCTTCGCTGGTCTGTTGCGTGCTGCTTTCGATGACCTCGCTCAGGCTGGCCATTTCGTCTTCAAGCTCGCCGAACGCCTTGTTGAAGACGCCCAGTTCCTTTTGTGCGCTCTCAGGGTTGTCGAGGGCCAGCCCGACAATTCTTTCGCCAGCGGCAATGTAGGTTTCGAGGCTGGGTTTGACCTTGTTCAGGCCTGCCTTGATGGTTTCATCGACCGGCAGCTTGAGGTTTTCGTCGAGCACTTTACGAAAGAGTGCGGCATGTTCGGCAATGGAGCTTCGCACCTCGTCTTTGGTGCTGTCGCTCTTGCCCAGGCCAACCAGCATGGCCGAGAGCACATCGGCGCGCAAAGCGTCATGCATCATGTCGGCTTCAAGATGGTTGCGCAGCGCGGTCATGCTGACCTCGTTGTCCTCCATCGCATGGGCCATCCGGACATTGCCCACATAACTGACCAGACTCATGATCAGGATGGCTAGCACACCGGTCCCGATAAGCAGAAGCAAACGTAGTTTTATAGACACCCTGCCGTCCTCTTGTGGTCCTTCAGATAGATACAAACGTAGCTCTAGATGGGTTGTCGGCACGCTCGCCGGGTTAGTTAAGACTATTTGCAGGTTTTCGCTGATTGGCTACCGATACTGGCTGCATCCGGGCGTCCGCAACCGCTCTGCCACACTCATTGAAGACACATCCAGCCAGAAAACAGGCATAGTGCTATCCTCGGCGCGGCATCCACAGTCAGCCTGCTGGCAGATGCCCGAAGGCCTGAAAACACACATTTGAAGACAGGGATAAAGGGATGATTGACTTCAGTAACAAAGGTTTCTTCAAGCTGAAGCAGAACAGCGAATACGCCGAGCGTGTGACTGAACTTCTGCTGGAAGGCGAACAGATCATCGATTCCTATAAATCGTTGCGCGATGGCGTGGTTTTCACCAGCAAGCGAATCATTGCGGTCAACGTGCAGGGCATCACCGGCAGCAAGAAGGACTTCACGTCCCTGCCCTACAAGAACATCGTCGCCTATTCCGTGGAAACCTCCGGGACCTTCGATCTGGACTCCGAACTTGAGGTCTACTTTTCAGCGCTGGGTAAAGTGAAATTCGAATTCACCGGCAAGACCGAGATTGTCGAGATTTCAAAAATCATTTCCAGGCACATCTTCTAAACTCGCGACCTGCTCAGCGCTAGTTGATCGTTCCATCTCCAGTAGACAGGCACGATCAACATCCACCGGTTTTCAATCCCTGCTCCGCAAATACTCCGCCATCGCAGCAAAGCGCCGCCGGGTTTCGTGCTCGAACAGTCGGTTGACCAGAGGATCGAGGACTCGGCCCAGCCAGCGTGGGCGCATCTGGATTCGGAAGGTGTAAATCAGCTCCGAGCGTTCGTCATCAAGGTCGCGGTGCTGCATCGATGCAGCCCAGCCCTCGAACCAGCCCGCAGGCTCAACCAGCACGGCAGCCGCTACCTTGCCCGGCTGATAATTCACAAATCGAGTGCGCATGGCGAAAAAGCGTTTCCAGCCGCGCCCCTGATTGAAGGTGATCGCGCCCACATAGGGATGGCTCCCGCCGCCTTCCACTTCAGCCCGCGATAGCAAGCTGTCCCAGCACATTCGTACATCATGGTCGTGGAAGGCCTCAAAAGCGTCGGCGGCGCTGGCTGGCATGATCATCCTGATTCGGTTTTGCCGCATTTTCTGCCTCTGATGATTACGCTTTGCTTACCCGACCAGACGCTGGACGATGCTCACCAGTCGTTCACCAACCTTCTGAGCATCGCCCCGGCTTTGCGCCGCCAACTGCGCGCCGTCGAGCACAAACAGGATTTCGCTGGCGGTGCCTTCCGGGTCCATCAGACCTGCCTCGGTACACAGCGCAATCAGACGCTCGCTGAGGTCGCGTGAGTGAGCTTCAATCACAGCTCGCGCAGGATGCTCCTTGTCCGGCAGCTCGGCGACCGAGTTGGCGAAACAGCAGCCTCTATCGGCATCGGCGGCCAAACGACTGGCAATGAACCGAGCCCAGCCCAGCAACTGGGCCTTGGGATCATCGGGGTGTTGCACCTTGAGTTGGTCCAGCACATCGGCATAGGCCAGGGACTCCAGTCGCAACCATTCGGCAACCAGCGCGTCCTTGTTCGCAAAGTGCCGGTAGATCCCCATTTTGGTGGTGCCTGCATGGGCGGCGATAGCCTCCACGCCGACGCCACGAATCCCGTCTCGATAAAAAAGCTCATCGGCGGCGAGCAGGATTCTCTCCCGAGGCGGCAATTTCTGACTGTCTCTTTTCATGAGTCACCCTTGACTATGATACCGACCGGTATCAACATGATACTGATCGGTATCAGCGAGATATTAACATGAACGCCAAGCACTACACATTTGGCTCGACCCACATCACCCGCGTCAGCGAAAAACTGTTCGACGCCTTTGCGCCCAATGCGCTGTTGCCGGACTGGGACAACAGCGCCATTGACCCGCAGCGCTCATGGCTGGTGCCCGATAGCCTCACCGCCACAGGCCAGAAGGTGATCATCAGCGTGCATACCTGGGTCATCAAGACGCCGCAGTATACGGTGCTGGTCGATACCGGCGTCGGCAATGGCAAACATCGTCCTGCACTGCCCATCTTTCACCAGTTGAACGAGCCCTGGCTGGAACGCCTGGCGGCTGCCGGGGTAACCCCCGAAGAGGTCGACTACGTACTGCTCACCCATTTGCACACCGACCATATCGGCTGGAACACTCATCTGGTGGATGGCCAGTGGGTGCCGACCTTTCCCAATGCCAGGTATGTGTTTCCAGAGGTTGAGTATGAGTATTTCGTCAATGGCCCCGGACGTCAGGCCATGGGTTATCAGGCCTTTGTCGACAGCGTGCTGCCGGTGATCGAATCCGGTCAGGCACTGATGATCGGAGCCGAGGGCGGGCCGTTTCTGGAGGACTTCCACTTCCATCCGACCCAAGGCCATAGCGTGGGCCACATGTCCATCAGTTATCAGCACGATGGCAAGACGGCCATGTTTGGCGGCGACGTCATGCATCACCCCATACAGGTTTCGCAACCGCTCTGGGCTTCCTGCTTCTGCGGCCTGCCAGAGGCCGCCAATCGCTCACGGCAATGGTTGCTGGCGTTTCTGGTTGAGCACGACGCCCTGTATTTCAGCTCCCATTTCGCTGGCACCTCGGCCGGGCGTGTCAAACGCCAGGGCGACGGTTACAGCTGGCACTTTGAATAATCCGCCCTTCACTCATCGCACAAGGACACTGCCATGACTGCACCTCACCTCGCGCCCACCCTGAACGTCAGGACGTTGGACCCCGGCGCCGCGCGCGTGGTTGCCCTGATGCGTCAGGCCTCTGCTGCCACGGGCGAACCGACTCCCGAACAAGCCCGGGCAGCCTTTCGCAGCAGCCGCCAGGCCCTTGCGGCAGCGCCTGTGGAAATCGTTGCCGTTGAAAACCTGAGCACACCAGGCCCGGGCGGCGAGATACCTTTGCGTCTCTATCGCGGGGTCGAAACCAGCGAGGGCGAAAATCTGCCTGCCCTGATGTTCTTTCACTCGGGTGGCTGGGTCGTCGGTGATCTGGATACCCATGACGGCGTTTGTCGGCAACTGGCCCTGCTGGCTCGCTGCATCGTGATCGCAGTGGATTACCGCCTGGCGCCAGAGCACAAATTCCCTGCGGCAATAGAAGATGCCTTCGCAGCTCTGGATTACGTCCGGGCACAGGCCGCGCAACTGGGCGTCGATGCCGAACGTCTTGCCATCGGCGGCGACAGCGCCGGTGGCAACATCGCCGCTGTCCTCGCCTTGATGGCGCGGGATGCAGGCTACCCGCCGCTGGCATTGCAGGCACTGATCTACCCGGTAACCGACTTCCATGGCGTTCATCGCTCCCAACAACAATTGGCCATGGAACCGCCGCTGACAGCCGCCACACTGAACTGGACCAAAGCTCAATACCTGCGCAACGATGCCGACCGCCTGGACTGGCGAGCGTCCCCGTTATTGGCCGAAGACCTCAGCGGCCTGGCTCCCGCCTTTATAGTGACCTGTGGCTGCGACCCTCTCGAAGACGAAGGCCGCGCCTACGGCAAACGCCTGCATGAAGCGGGTGTCACAGTGACCGACAGCCACTTTGCGGGGCAGATCCACGGATTTATCACCATGGGCCGCCTGATCCCGCAAACCACCGAACTGCTGGCACAGATCGCCGGGGCGCTGGATGCCGCGTTTAATAGAGGGGCCGAGCAGAGCTTTGGACAGTAGGAGATCACCCGCCGCCTTGGCGCCGCGCTGTCGCGCAGCAAACAGAGGACGGTGGAGCGCGCTTGCTCTGAACAGGCAAAAAAACCCTATTTCCATCACAAGAATGAATCCCGCAAATCCTGAATCCTGTTTGGCACCAAGGCTGCTAGGCTAACCAGTCAAGTGCCGTTTCCCCAACATGGATGACCGGGATGTCGTACCAACGCTTGTTTTATCATCCTGTCTGCTTGTGGCTGATGGTGCTGGCAGCGACTTGGCCTTGGTAACGGCATGACGCTGACAGCGGCAGCGTTGCTAATGATGCAGGGGATTATCTGGGCATCCGCGTTTGGCATTCGGTCTTATCGGATAAATTCCGGCAATCGCAAAGTCTGGCTCAGAGCACTCACGATACCGGCCATCGCTCACGGCGCACTGTTGATGATTGGCGTATTAGCGTCCTCAGCACCTATGACCTACAACACGTTTCTGTTGGGTGGACCGATCCTGGCTTGCGGCTATATATGGATGCTGGTGCGTCAATCGCAAACATGGCAACCGCCCCGCCCAGTGCCCTCGCCCCGACGCAAGTGGCAGTGGCGATCAATGCCAGCACGCGCTCTGGCAGTGGTGACTCTCGCAAAACTGCCCTTGCCTCAACCCAATGACAGGCAGAGTGTGTTTGCTCTGGTGTACGTCTCAGTCATTGGATTGGTTGCTACAGCCATCGTCATTCACGGGCTCGCAACCAATGACCTGGTGATCGTGAGCAAGCGAGGTTCATTCCATGTCAGCGGGACCGAAATCATACCGTATGCCATCATTTATATTTGCCTTGCGTTGATCTGCATATCGGTCGTGGCCGGTCACCGTGATGAACGGCCCAATGCTCATTTTTACAGGCGGTTTCGCAGCACTCTGTCGTGGATAACAGGAGTCCTGCTGGCCTATACGGTTTTATCAAACCTCGTACGCCTCATCGCGGCGATTGTTGAGGGAGCAAACCGCTAACCAGCTCAGGACATCACGATCAGCCAATGCCGATTGATCGCCCCTACCTCTCCAGCCAGGAACGATCAACTCATTACATCAGGCAAAAAACGACCAACGCCGACCCAGCAACCGCCGCAACCAGGACCCGGTCACAGCCTCGGGCTGCACCTGAACCAGCTCCGGCAAATCCCGCAACTTGACCCACAGCTCTCCATGCCATTGCAGCGAACTCAGGGCATTGCCCTGCCAGCGCATCTGGTAAAGCAGAGGTTGATCGGTTGTATCTGCATGACGGGCATCCAGAGCTGGCAAGACTTCCTGCGCCAGCCAGCGGCGCAGTGCGCGGTTCTCCGGGACGTAGTGATGCACCAGCATCGCAAAGACGCCCGATTCACTGATCATCAGGCATTTTTCCCAATTGCCGTGGGTCAGCAGCCAGACCGTGCGGCGTTGGTCGATATCGAGTTTGAGGGTGGCGCGTTCGTCCAGTTGCTTGCCCATCAGCCGGGCCAGATCCTGCAAGGGAAACCAGACCTGGGCATCGAGCATCACGGCGCGCAGCATGCGGTGATGGCGGATGAAGATGGTGGGCTCGAAGTGGTCGGTGCAGGATGGTGAGGGGTATGGAAGGTCCATGGGGGTAAAACTCCTTTGGGGAATTAACCACCCGATACGTCGCTAAACGCATTTGGGTGGCGACTGTACGACGGTTAGCGAACCGGCCCCAAAGGCACACCGGCAGACCCTAAGGTCTCCGACGCACAGCCGCCATAACGCATGCCTCAAGCATAAAGCTCGCTTGAAGCAGGTTGTGTAGCACTGCTGTGCCTTTGATTCGGATCGCTAAACCCGGCCGCTGATTTTGCAGCGACGCCGCACCTTAAATCCCCGAATCGACACATACAAGCGGTCAGGATTTTCTAGGAAATTTCACTCAAGGGAAAGGGAAGAAACCATGCGGCTGAGCTAATAAGGCGCACATATCACTTTGTAGGAGGCAGCTTGCTGGCGAAGACTGATGTGAAGACGCCGCCTATATGCGCACTTCACTGCTGCTATCGCCAGCAAGCTGTTCTGGTCAGGTTTTGCCAGACACAAGATTTGTGAAATCAGCCTCTTGACTGACGGGCATCAGGCCAAGGACTCTCCCGCGGGATTGTGACGTTAACGATGCACTCAGCGATTCACCTTCGCCCGCGCCGCATGCAGTTTCTTGTAGCTGTCGATCAAACGCTGGTGTCTGTCGAGCCCTTCCAGCTTCATGCTGGTCGGCGTCAGGCCGTAGAAGCGGACGCTGCCGTCCATGGAGCCCAGCACCGCGTCCATTCGCTCGTTGCCGAACATGCGACGGAAGTTGACTTCGTAGTCTTCCAGCGCCAGCTCTTCGTCCAGTTCCACTTCCAGTACCACGTTCAGGGCTTGATAGAACAAGCCGCGCTCGACGGTGTTGTCGTTGAATTGCAGGAAGGCTTCTACCAGTTCTTTCGCCTCTTCAAACTTCTGCAAGGCGAGGTAGATCAGCAGTTTCAATTCCAGAATCGTCAACTGGCCCCAGGCTGTGTTGTCATCGAACTCGATGCCGATCAAGGTGGTGATGTCGGTGTAATCGTCCAGTTCGCTGTCTTCCAGACGCTTGACCAGTTTTTTCAGGCTGGCGGCGTTCAGGCTGTGCAGGTTCAGGATGTCGGCGCGGAACAGCAGCGCCTTGTTGGTGTTGTCCCAGATGAGGTCTTCCAGCGGATAGATCTCGGAGTAACCCGGCACCAGAATCCGGCAGGCCGATGCACCCAGGTGCTCGTACACCGCCATGTACACTTCTTTGCCCATGTCTTCGAGAATGCCGAACAGCGTCTCGGCTTCTTCGGCATTGGAGTTTTCGCCCTGGCCGGAGAAATCCCATTCGACAAATTCAAAGTCGGATTTCGCACTGAAGAAGCGCCACGACACCACACCGCTGGAGTCGATAAAGTGTTCGACGAAGTTATTGGGCTCGGTCACCGCATGGCTTTCAAAGGTCGGCTGCGGCAGATCGTTCAAGCCTTCGAAGCTGCGGCCCTGCAACAATTCCGTCAGACTGCGCTCCAGCGCCACCTCAAAGCTTGGGTGCGCGCCAAACGAGGCAAACACGCCACCGGTACGCGGGTTCATCAGGGTGACGCACATCACCGGGAATTCGCCGCCCAGCGAGGCGTCCTTCACCAGAACGGGGAAGCCCTGCTCTTCCAGGCCCTGGATGCCGGCCAGAATGCCAGGGTATTTCGCCAACACGTCCTGCGGCACATCCGGCAGTGCAATTTCACCTTCCAGAATTTCGCGTTTTACTGCCCGCTCGAAGATTTCCGACAGGCATTGAACCTGCGCTTCGACCAGCGTGTTACCGGCACTCATGCCATTGCTGAGGAACAGGTTTTCGATCAGGTTGGAGGGGAAGTACACAACTTCGCCATCCGACTGGCGCACATACGGCAGCGAACAGATGCCGCGCTCGACGTTGCCGGAGTTGGTGTCGTAGAGATGCGAGCCGCGCAGTTCGCCGTCAGGGTTGTAGATTTCCAGGCAGTACTCGTCGAGGATTTCCTCCGGCAGCGCATCTTTACGGCCCGGCTTGAACCAGCGCTCGTCCGGGTAATGCACGAACTCGGCATTGGCGATGTCTTCGCCCCAGAACTGATCGTTGTAGAAGAAGTTGCAGTTGAGTCGTTCGATGAACTCACCCAGCGCCGACGCCAGTGCGCCTTCCTTGGTCGCACCCTTGCCATTGGTAAAACACATCGGCGATTGCGCGTCGCGGATATGCAGCGACCAGACATTGGGAACGATATTGCGCCACGAGGCGATTTCGATCTTCATGCCAAGGCCCGCCAGGATGCCCGACATATTGGCGATGGTCTGTTCCAGCGGCAGGTCCTTGCCCGCAATGCAGGTGCCCGCTCCCGAAGCCAGGCTCGGCATCAGCAAAGCCTGAGCATCGGCGTCCAGGTTCTCCACTTCTTCGATCACGAACTCAGGCCCGGCCTGCACCACTTTTTTGACCGTGCAACGGTCGATGGAACGCAGGATGCCCTGGCGGTCCTTGGCGGATATATCGGCAGGCAGCTCGACCTGGATCTTGAAGATCTGGTTGTAGCGGTTTTCCGGATCGACAATGTTGTTCTGCGACAGGCGAATATTGTCGGTGGGGATGTTGCGGGTTTCGCAGTACAACTTCACAAAGTAAGCCGCGCACAAGGCCGATGAAGCCAGGAAATAGTCGAACGGACCCGGTGCCGAACCATCGCCCTTGTAGCGGATAGGTTGATCGGCAACCACCGTGAAGTCGTCGAACTTGGCTTCAAGTCGGAGGTTGTCGAGAAAGTTGACCTTGATTTCCATGCGGGATTACCAGAATAGCGAGCAAACGATTGGCGGCCATTATCCGGTTTTTCAGCGGGAAGTCTTGCGCTTTGGCGGGCTGTGGTCGGGTTGCTTTGGGAGAGCGCAGGCAATATGGCCATGCAAGACACATCAGACCATCAGACTCGCGCCACTCAACGCCAGGAAACGTCACCCACAGGAATAAGATGCAAGGCAGCAGATTCCCTCTGGACTGCACTGCGCAACCGACTGGCATCCCTGGCCGGTGACAACCCGAACATGCGGGCATAGTCCCTACTGAACTGCGAAGGGCTTTCATAGCCCACCCGGTAACCGGCACCTGCTGCATCCAGCGCTTCGGCCACCATCAAGCGACGGGCTTCCTGTAGCCGCAACTGGCTGCGAAACTCCAGCGGGCTCATGGAGGTGACGGCCTTGAAGTGCGCGTGGAAGGTAGAACGGCTCATGCCTGCGATATCGGCGATGTCATCGATGCGGCAGGTTTCGCTGTAATGACTGCGCAGCCAGGCAATTGCCTTGGCAATCTGGCTCAGACGGCTGTCGGCTTTGGCCAGTTGTCGAACCACACCATTGCCGCTGCTGGTCAGCAACCGGTAAAGAATCTCGCGAATCGTCAGCGGAGCCAGTGCTTCGATATCGTCCGGGGTATCCAGCAAAGCGGCCAGCCTTGCGGCGGCCTCCAGCAATTCGGGGGTTGTGTCGTTGAGTTCGATGCCTGCGGCAGGCAGGCCGCTCGTTCCGTCGGGAGCCGGGTATCGCAGGACGAGGTCGCTCAGCACGGTCATGTCCAGGTCGAGAACAAGGCACAGATAAGGCGCCGTCTCGCTTGCCTCGATCACCGAGCCCGTCACGGGAATGTCCACGGAGGCAACAAGGTATTTGGCCGCATCGTAGACATACGAAGTGGTTCCAACCACCACTTGCTTGCGGCCCTGGGCGATCAGGCAGAGCGTCGGCTCATAGACCACAGGCATCGGAATGGTCGGCGCGCCCGAGCGGACCAGGCTGACGCCGGCAATCGGCGTTGAATGTATGCCGTCAGTCGGGGAGTGACGACTGATGAGATCGACCAGCTTTTCCAGAGAGCCCATGCTTGCTCCTTTGAAAGTCAGGATTATTGCGTACACGGATAATCATGCAAGGACTCAGGACAATCCGGCTACAGGCAGGCGCGCCACTGAATGCAGACTCATTCCCTACAGGTTTCAGGTTCCACTTTCTGTGAGGAGTTCAGTATGTCCACTATTTCAGCACTCGACCATTACCGCCTGCTCGGACGATCGGGCATGCGGGTCTCACCGCTCGCCCTCGGCACCATGACCTTTGGCTCTGACTGGGGCTGGGGCGCGGATGAAGCCCAGGCGCGGCAGATTTTCGATACGTACGTCGATAACGGCGGCAACTTCATCGATACCGCTGTCAATTACACCAACGGGGCTTCGGAACGCATCCTGGGGCAGTTTCTCAAGGAGAAGCGTGATCGCCTCGTGGTTGCGACCAAGTACACCATGGCCCGCGACCCTGGCGACCCCAATTCGGGCGGCAACCATCGCATGAATCTGGTGCGCTCGGTGGAAACCAGCCTCAGGCAGCTCGACACGGATCGTATCGAACTGCTTTACCTGCACGCCTGGGATTTCACCACCTCTGCCGACGAAGTGATGCGGGCACTGGACGATCTGGTGCGCAGTGGCAAGGTGCTCTACCTCGGGATCTGCAACACCCCGGCGTGGAAAGTCGCGGAACTGCAAACGCTTGCAGACCTGCGTGGCTGGTCACCCCTTGTGGCCTTGCAGATCGAGTACAGCCTCGTCGAACGCAGCGTCGAGCATGAGTTGATCCCGATGGCGCAGGCGATGGGCCTTGGCGTGCTGCCATGGTCGCCGCTGGGTGGCGGTATCCTGACAGGCAAATACAGCCGCGATGATCTGAGTCAGGCCAGCGAAGCGAATGTTTCGCCGACTCGCAAAGGCGTAATCAGCTCATCCGGGCATATGAATGAGCGCGCCTTGCAAATCGCTGCCGTCGTGGGCGATATCGCCAGAGAAATCGGTACGACGCCTTCCCGGGTGGCGCTGGCCTGGACGTTGCGCAATCCTGCCGTAGTTGCGCCGGTCATGGGTGCCAGAACCCTGGCTCAGACGCTGGACAACCTGGCCGCGCTCAGCCTTCAACTGGATGACGAGCATGTAGCGCGCCTGGATCAGGCCAGTGCGCCCGAGCCGATCTTTCCGGCTCGTTTCGTCTCCCGGCCAATGGTTCAGCAACTGATCTTTGGCGGGGCTCGCAGGCCGGATTTTGGCCCGTGGCAAGGGCGGTAAAAATCATCTGCCTGTAAACAGTCGCCGGCAAGCCGCCTCCCACAGGGAAAGCGGCGTTCCAGAAAAAGGAGTCTTTAGCATGGGCATAGCAAGCTTCAGAAACACCCTGGCGTTCGTCGTGCTGATCATGTCGGGCATGGCCGATGCCGCTTCAGAGCGCGATGTAGCAGCACGTAACAAGCAAATCGTCAGCGAAGCATTTGATCGCTGGGCCGCAGGCGGGAACAGCTTCTTCAGTGAAATGCTGACGCCGGACATTGTCTGGACGATCAAGGGCTCGGGACCGAGTGCCGGGGTGTACCGAGGCATCGACCCGTTCATCGAGCAGGCCATCCGCCCATTCGTATCGCGGCTGTCCAGGCCGGTTAGGCCCGTCAGCAGGCAGATATGGGCGGATGGCGATCACGTCATCATTCAATGGGACGGTGCCGGTGTGGCGCGTGACGGGCAGGCCTATAACAACAGCTATGCCTGGATCTTTCACATGCGCAACGGCAAGGCCGTCGAGGTCACTGCCTTTCTCGACCTTGCGCCTTATGACGATGTATTGCGGCGCATCCCCGAGGCTGCGGCGTCACGTTAACCAATGCCATAACAGCAGCGTGCCGATCAGCCCGACTACCGAAACGATGGTCTGCAACACTGACCAGACCCAGAGTGTCTGTTTGAGTTGAAGCCCGAAGTATTCGCGGACCATCCAGAAACCGGCATCGTTGACGTGGCAGAAAAACACCGAGCCTGCACCGATCACCAAAGCCACCAGCGATGCTTCGACAGGTGCAAGGCTGGCCATCATCGGCGCCAGAATACCCGCCGTCGTGGTCGTCGCCACGGTGGCCGAACCGGTGGCCTGCCGCAACGCCACGGCAATCAGCCAGGCCAGCAGCAGATACGGCATGTGCGCGCCCTCCGCCACTTTGCTGATCGTCTGGCTGACACCGGCATCCAGCAAAGTCTGTTTCAAGCCGCCACCGGCACCGATGGTCAGCAACAGCACGGCTATCGGTGCCAGGCTTTTGCGCAAGGTCCCGCCCACATGCTCACGGGAAAGACCGTTGGCCCAACCCAGGCACACCGTTGCGGCCAGCACCGCAATGCCCAAGGCAACCAGCGGCTCGCCAAGAAACTTCAAGGCCAGCGCGAGGCTGCTTTCAGGTGCCATGAGCACTTTGGCCAGAGTGCTGCCGAGCATGAGAATCACCGGCAAGAGAATGATCAGCAACGAAATGCCAAAACTCGGCTGGCGGCTGACATCGGGCTTGGCACTGAACAGCTCGCCCAGTTCGGCAGGCTCTTCGATGTGCATGCGCTTCGACAGCCAGTTGCCGTAAAGAGGCCCCGCAAGAATCACCGCCGGAACAGCAATGCAGAGCCCCAGCAACATGGTCAGCCCCAGATCGGCGTGCAAGGCACTGACCGCGATCAGCGGCCCGGGATGTGGAGGCATCAAGGCATGCAGCGTGGTCATGCCCGCCAGTGCCGGAATGGCAATTTTCAGCAACGGCTGATTGGACTGACGCGCCATGACAAAGATGATCGGCACCATCATCACCAGCCCGACCTCAAAAAACAGTGGCAGGCCGATGACCATTGCCACCAGCGCCATGACCCAAGGCAGGGTCTTGCCCTTGCCCAGCCCGAGCAAGGTGGAAGCAATCCGGTCCGCCGCGCCCGACTCGGCCATCAACGCACCGAGCATCGCGCCCAGGGCAATGATAATCCCCGCCTCCCCCAGAATACCGCCCGCGCCCTTGCTGAAAGCTTTTGCAACGGCTTCAGGCGGCAACCCTGCGCCTATCCCTGCGATGAAAGTCCCCACCAGAATCGACAGAAACGGAGGAAGTTTGGTAGCGCTGATCAGCACAATGATCGTGGCAATCGCAATCAGGCAGCAGATGATCAGACGGGTGTCATGCAACACCCAGGCAGCAGACGACAGATCCAACGTAAACCCCTTCTTGGTACGGTTTTCTCACGAAACAACTGAAACAATTTGTCTCAATTTTTCCAAACCATACCGGAATGCGGCATTGCGTCGCAGTTAAATTTTTACAGAAGGCCGCCCGCCGCGCTGTCGCGCAGCAAACAGGGGCTGGTGATTGCTGAGAGGAAGCGGATGAATCTTCTCCCTCTGTGAGGTGGTGTGGGAGCGAATTTATTCGCGAAAGGTCGCTACACCCGACAAATACCGGTCGTCTGGAATAGCGTCTCGCTACTTGTGCACTGGCTAAGTTTGTCGGCAGTTCATGACCACACTCAAAGGTTTGTGCAGCGGAACTTAAAGTCTCAACGCAGACCAAAGGTGCCAAACCCGACACCTGGGGCACGCGACGGTCAATGGCCGTTCTGGAAAAGTGATGGCGGTGAAATATGGCAAATAAGGCGCAGTTGATCGAGCAGGCAAAACAGGCATCCGAGACTCTGTTTGCCTGGGCCAGTTTTGTCGCACGCACCGAGTTTCTTTGGCAGGACAGCACATTAGTGACGGATGCCGAAGCCTGGCAAAGCCTGTGGTTTGAGCTGGAGATCCTGAACGGCCTGGCGCTGGCCGAGTGGGAAGAACAAGGGCGGCCTGCCGACTGGTCAGCAACCTGGCGTGAAACCTATCAACAGGACGCACGCGAGCTGGCGGCTGAACTGCTGACGTTGACTGCCTGATCGTCGCATCACGGAGAAGAGTGCATGTACCGCAAAACCGCCGTCGCCCTGCTTCTGATGTTATCCAGCGGCTGTAGCCAGTTTCCCCACAACAGGTTTTTCACCCCGCCCGCCGCTGGCCCGGATACGGCGTGGGTGCGTATTGTGGGCGGCACCGAACGGGCCTCTATCGAGCAGGAACTCAATGGCCAACGCACTGGCGGCCTGGTGCGCAGCAGTGAATTCATACTCACACGAACCCAGGATCTCGGGATGCCTGTGGACAGCGAACAGGACAAATCGACCTGGAGCGATTATTACGAAACACCGGTGATTGCAGGCCGGAAAACAAGCATCGGCCTCGCCTATCACGGCCCCAATAATCAGTGCAGCAGCAACATGACCTTTGTGCCGCAGAAGGGCCACTATTACCAGTTCGGCCTGCAGGTCGACGTGCGCCTGCGCCAGTGTCGCGGCCTGCCGTATGAACTGATCAAAAATGAGCAGAGGCAATGGAAGCTACAGCGTCAGAAGGATGTGATCTGGGGCGGGAAATATGGTCATGAAGATGAGAACTGGCAGAAGATGCCAGACTCGCTGATGCCTCCTTGAAATCCTTGAAGGCGCAGGTAGCCGGGGTGTCGTTTTGCGCAGCTGGCAACGGCGCAGAGCATATGAATTCCTTCAAATCGTCTGCGGAGGAAGAGGTTGCAACGGCAAGCAGTACTGCTGCGATCCTTGCTTTCATATTCGTTCCCTGAGGGTTGGTGGCGAGGGGGGACGGTAGCTTGGCGGTAGGGGAAATATACTTGGTCAGGTTTATGGGGGCGGGTTTGTTTTGAAAAACGACAAAAATTCTGCATTTGTACGCTGAAGTCGCCAGCAAGCTGCCTCCCACAAAGTGATTTATGACCTTAACTGATCAGCATTAGCCCGTCGGAGTGCTTAGCTGCTCTGTATGACGCTCTTTCGTCAATCTGTGTCTAACATTTTCCTCTTGACCGCCCTAGCATCGGCCTCTCCGTCCAAGTGAATCCGATGAAAGAGATCCCCGGCAACATCGATTTTTCAGGCTTGACGGTCCGTCGATTAGAGCCAAATGACCGTGAAATAATTTGTGTACATCGCGAAACGATGTTCCTTGAAGCGGGAGGAGACCCATCGGAGTTGCGGGTAATGACTGAGAACTTTCGGCCTTGGTTGCACCAGCGCTTAATCGACGGTCGCTACTACGGTTTTGCGCTGATTGACACAGGGCAGCCTGTGGCGGCGATAGGACTGATGAGCATCGACTGGCCACCTCATCCGTCCCATCCGACCTTAGACCAGCGCGGCTATGTACTAAATGTTTTCGTCGAACCCGCTTACCGGGGCCGGGGCCTGGCCTCAACCCTGATGAAGTTGGCTGAAGCCGAGTTTGCCCAACGCGGAATAAGTTTTGCCGTACTCCACGCGACCAAGGCCGGTAAATCGGTGTATGAAGGGCTCGGCTGGGCAGCCACCTCTGAGATGGCGAAAACCGTTTCGTGATTTGACTGCCTGGCTCAGAAGTCTGGTCGCCGCTGCCAGCCGTTGATGAAGGGCTGATTTCGAGTCGATTCGGTCAGTCGCGAAAGGCAGAAGTCGGCCAATAGCAGACCTAGCCAAAGGCGGGCTTAACGAGTCCGTTTGAGCTTGAGGCAGCGAAGGCGAGCACTCCACTCTATCTTGACCGAGCACCACATTGGCCTAGCCACATCAACTAATCATCCTTATCCTCCTTGCTCAGCCCGGAACAGACCAACGACTGTTTTGCTGCGAAGATTTCGTAATTTCTCTTGATCAATTAGGTGCGAAATGGAAGGCGAAGAAGGAAAGAAAACTCAGTTGTTTGTAGGGTTTAGAAAAGCCAATGGCCAGATAGGATATATCTCAGAAAGCCTCTCAATCCCTGAGTTTTTCGAGATGGTGCGACCTTCAGATAACCATGGACGAGTTCTAGTTGATTTTTCACCGGTGATTGAGGCACTTCACGCGCTACACAAAGAAGCCGGTGATGAAGCAGTTATCAGCAAATATAAGTCCATGTATAGCTACTGGCACGATTCTATATCATACAGCGATTTTCGGATCAGACTGCCCAAATGTGAGAGCCTATCGGTAGCTGCCAACGAGTTGCTGGCAATTCTCGAAGATAGGGTAACTAAGCACAGTAGGGCCTATAAAGGTCGTAGAATAGGTGACTCGAATGACAATCTAAAGGTCATCTTGGCACTTGAAAAAGATGTGAACATTGTAATTGATACACTACTTTGTTTCGTTCATTCCAAAGCATCTTTAGAAATTGCCTCATTTAAGAAGGACGTAGTGCTGGGCGGGTACTGTACACGACTACTTTCAGTGCTAGAGGACTTATTGACTAAAGTCATTGATTACTCAACCTATAATGATAATTTTAAGCTGGAAAGCGATTCTTTATTATTTCATTTGGCAATAACTAACAATGACGACGTTGATAGCTACAGCCGACTGTTACCTAATTTTGGAGTTAAGGAAGATCTGCGTCTAGCCGTTCTGCATCGCGGCGATAGCTATGAAGTTACGGATGGGTGTAATGATCGTTATATGGAAGTAGTAACTCGTTATCGTGTTCCGGATGAAAATGAATTAAAAATAGCTAAAGTGCTCAGGGACCTGTGTTACAAGGTACATTCAATGAGCGGTTTGATCCACACACTCAAGCATGAGGTAGTCCTGTGGGATCCTTCTGAAAATTCGATTGATGAGTTGAAAGACCTGATTCGCCTCCCTCCCTCGACAGTAAACACTTAATAGCAATGAGCGGGCGAGGATAATCGACGGCTGTTTAAAATTCAGTTTGTAGCGGGCTGATGAGTTCGCCTTCTCTGGGCAGGAATGTTTCGTCTTATTAAGGGGGGCTGACTACCAAACGACGTCATACGCTCTAGCCTAAAGCAGTCGGGCTGGTGCTCGATCACAGTGCCCGCTCGATTCTAGCCGTTAGCTGCGCTTAGCGAAGGTCTGCTTTTGGCCCAGAGTGTGTAAAAACACCAACCGCGCTATCGCTACCGAATTTAAATGGTAAGGAATGCCAACGTTTCAAGGTCGATCTCAGCGAAGCTCCCCAAATTCCCCTTGTAGAGCCTGATCCTAGAGACCCCAAACTCCGCCTGCAAGAAAGTGACGAGCTGTCTAAGGTTGCCGTTGGCATGCGCCGTGGTCGGACTTATGACAGTCGCACACCCTTGCTCGTCGTCGTAAGTTCTGATCAGGAACATATCCCCATCGTTCTGCACGCTGTAATTATGACCACGGTACTCATACCCTAAATCGTGGTCGACATCGTCAAAACGGGTAGATTTCACTATCTTCACAGCAGCATCCAACATTCGAGTTCCACAAGAGGATCGTCTCGTGAAGCGCTTTATTCAAGGGGAGCATAGAGGTCAAGGCACCTTACTTCCCCAAAGCCTCGATGACTACGTCAGCGATACCAACCCGGTGCGTATAGTCGACGTCTTCGTTGACGAACTCGACCTAGTCAATTTGGGTTTCGATGGTGCTATTCCTGCTGATACGGGCCGACCTGCTTACCACCCTGAGGTCCTGTTGAAGATCTATATCTATGGCTATCTCAACCGCATCCAGTCGAGCCGACGCCTGGAGCGAGAAGCTCAACGCAACGTTGAGCTGATGTGGTTGACGGGTCGTTTGATGCCGGATTTCAAGACCATCGCCAACTTCCGAAAAGACAACAGCAAGGCCATCCGAGGCGTCTGTCGTCAGTTCGTCGTGCTCTGTCAGCAGCTCGGATTGTTCGGAGAAAACTTGGTTGCCATCGACGGCAGTAAATTCAAGGCCGTCAACAATCGTGACCGCAACTTCACTAGCGCCAAACTAAAGCGGCGGATGGAAGAAATTGAATCGAGCATCAGCCGCTACCTGACTGTGCTTGATGCTGCTGATCGAGAAGAACCCACAGCCTCCGAACCCAACGTCGTACGGTTGGAAGAGAAGATCGCCAAGCTGAAGACGCAGATGAAAGAGCTTCAAGCAATTGAGACTCAGCTCAACGAATCACCGGATAAACAGGTCTCGTTGACCGATCCAGACGCCCGTTCCATGATGACGCGCGGCACTGGAATCGTCGGTTACAACGTGCAGACAGCGGTCGATACCCAGAACCATTTGATCGTTGCCCATGAGGTTACCAACGTCGGTTCCGACCGCGATCAACTCAGCTCGATGGCAAGGCAGGCCCGCGAAGCTATGGCGTCAGATACCTTGTCGGTAGTGGCTGACCGAGGTTACTTCAAAGGCGAACAAATCCTGGCTTGTCACGATGCAGGTATCACAGCCTATGTGCCCAAGCCGATGACCTCTGGAGCCAAGGCTGACGGGCGTTTCAATAACGATGCCTTCCTCTATGACACGGCAAAAAACGAATACATTTGTCCCGCTGGAGAGGCGTTGATCTGGCGCTTTTCCAGCGTTGAAAAAGGCCTGAAGTTGCACCGTTACTGGAGTTCTAACTGCCAGGGATGCGTGCTGAAATCGAAGTGCACACCGAGCAAGCAACGGCGAGTTCGGCGATGGGAGCATGAAGCCGTACTGGAGGAAATGCAGAACAGGCTGAGCAACGCGCCGGACATGATGCGAGTCCGCAAGCGTACGGTCGAGCATCCCTTCGGGACACTCAAACAATGGATGGGCGCCACACATTTCCTGACCCGAAAGCTGGCCGGGGTAAGTGCGGAGATGAGCTTGAACGTCCTCGCCGACAACTTTAAGCGAGTCATGAAAATTCTCGGTACCAGCGGTTTAATGAAGGCGCTGTCGGCCTGAAGAGGTCGGTATTTTGGCCACCCAGCAAGGTAGAAGCGGCGCTAGGGTCTCCCAGACCTTCGTGATGATCTTCAGGACTTGTTCTGAGCAATTACTCAGCTAACAACAGTCAGCGCTGCGCGCCAACAGTGCATTAGCGAGTTTTTACACACTCTGGGCCGAAAGCGATCCTTGGCGCTCCCCTCCACTCCCCCCCGCGACGCCCGAAACGCCTCAGCATTCTCCAGCAACCACATCCACAACGGCACCCTATGCGCTAGAAAACTCCTTCCCAGCGGAGTCAGCTCATAATCAACACGCGGCGGAACCTCGCCGTAATCGCAACGCGAGATCAATCCGTCTCGCTCAAGTTGTCGCAAGCTGCGGGTCAGCATGCGTTAAGTAATGCCCAGTAGGCGACGCCCGATTTCGGCGTGACGCAGTTTGCCCTCTATCTCCAGCGTATGAACCGATTGCCCGCATGGGCCATGAGATGTTTGCGACATCACTGTTCGTGCTAAGCCAATTCAAAGCCGCTCAATCAACATTTCCAGAAAGGCGCGTACAGCCGGATTGGTGCGGCGACTCTCGGGCCATATGGCCGTGATGTTGTGTCGGTCCACGGCAAAGTCAGACAGGATCGGGACTAACTCTTGGCGCTTTACCCTGGGAGCAGCCATGAAGCTTGTGGCCATTCCGATACCTGCGCCTGCAGCAATGGTTGCCATGACGGCTTCGCTTGCATCAACGATGACAGGAGATGACGGCAATATCTCAATCTCCTTATCCCCGATCCTGAACGGCCAGCGAAACAGTTGGCCCGTACTTTGATAGCGCAGGTTGACGGTTTCGTGCCCTACCAGTTCATCGGGATGCATCGGAGTGCCGTATCTGGCCAGATAATCTGGCGAGGCATAGCAGCAGAGCCTGTATGGCAAGAGTCGGCGCGACAGAAGAGACGAATCCGCAAGGTCGCCGATCCTTACCGCAAGATCAATGCTCTCTTCAACCAGGCCTACGATGTGATCACTCAGCCGCAGGTCGATCATCACCTTTGGGTAAAGCTTGCGAAACTCCGTCATGGCCGGGGCAATGATGTGGAGGCCAATCGGAAGTGATGCCGCAATGCGTAATGTGCCCGCAGGTTCGGAACGAACGGCCTTAGCCATCTGTTCGATCTCTTCGGCATTGCGTAGCAGCTGTAGCACGCGCTCATGCAAGTCGCGGCCTTCAGCCGTGAAGCTCAGCGAGCGGGTCGTACGGGTGAAAAGAGAGAAGCCGAAATGACGTTCCAGCCGCTGAATGCTTTTGCTTATCGCAGAGGGAGAGACAGACAGCGAGCGGGCTGCGGCGGTGTAGCTGCCCAGAGAGCCAACACGGGCGAATGCGATCAAGCCTGTCAGTCGTTCAAAACCAATTTGTTCCTTCATGGCAATATTAAAACGAAATAAGGCACTATTATCAACCTTAAAGAATCCTCATAACATCGGTCATCCAAACTGATCTCTAAGCGAGGTTGCGATGAACGACATGATGAAAGCCGTGCAATTGCACGAATTCGGTGCCCCTGAGGTCTTGCTATACGGGGATGCTCCGCGACCACTAGTGAAGGCCGGAGAAGTGCTTGTTCGCGTAAATGCTGCAAGCCTCAACCCACCAGATCTATACCTACGTGACGGCTATCGGGCACTACCGCCTGAGTGGCAGCCCGATCCAATCTTTCCGCTGATTCTGGGCACTGATGTATCAGGTGTCGTGGCTGCGGTTGGTGAAGAGGTTTTCGGGGTTAGCGTGGGTGACGAAGTCTATGCAATGGTCCGTTTCCCGGAAGATCTGATGAAGGGCAGTGGCGCGTATGCCGAATATGTGGCCGTCGCTGAATCCGAACTGGCCCTGAAGCCCAAGGGTATAGATCATGTCCAGGCAGCCGGTGCACCGATGTCGCTACTCACTGCCTGGCAGTTTCTGATCGACCCCGGCCATGATTTGCCAAACCCGTTCCAGTCGTTTCGGCATATGCCTGTCCCGCTCGAAGGCAGAACGGTTCTGGTGAATGGCGCTGGAGGTGGCGTTGGGCATCTGGCGGTTCAGGTTGCCAAATGGAAAGGTGCGCGTGTGATCGCGGTCGCTTCCGGCAAACACGAAGAGCTTCTTCGCGACCTGGGCGCTGATGAGTTTATCGATTACACCAAGGTAGCCGCCGAAACGGTCGCCCATGATGTTGATCTGGTGCTGGACGCTGTCGGCGGCCCGAATATGGAACGCTTTTTGAGCGTAATCAGGCCGGGCGGATCGCTCTTCCTGGTCAACCCTCTGGGATTCTCGGGGCATGGTGATGCAGCCAGGTTCGGAATCACTGTGTCATCGACACAAGTGCGCTCCAACGGCACGCAACTGGCGCAGGCCAGTCGCCTGCTCGACAGCGGTACTATTCATGTCGTTATCGACAGCACATATCCGCTGGCAGAAGCATCGGCTGCGCATAAGCGAGCTTCACAGGGCAGTATTCAGGGTAAGGTCGTTTTGATCGTCTGACCAATCGATGCCCCCAACTGACAGCACAAGTGGGAAGAGCCTTGGCCGCGACAGCATGTTGAAGACGCTGAAAATGTGTTGCCTATACGCTGGTCGTCGCGGCCAAGGCCCCTCCCACTTCAGGACATGTACGCCTTAACTGATCGGCATCGCCGCCGACCTCACTTCAGACACTCCCCCCATCAAACCGCCCCCGCGCCGCCCGAAACTCCTCCGCATTCTCCAGCAACCACATCCACAACGGCACCATATGCGCCAGAAAACTCCTTCCCAGCGGAGTCAGCTCATAATCAACACGCGGCGGAACCTCGCCGTAATCGCAACGCGAGATCAGGCCGTCTCGTTCGAGTTGTCGCAAGCTGCGGGTCAGCATGCGTTGGGTGATGCCTTGCAAGCGGCGGCCGATTTCGGCGTGGCGCAGTTTTCCCTCGACTCCCAGCGTATGGACGATCCCCAATGACCAGCGATTGCCCGCATGGGTCAGGACCTCGCGCTTGAGGCCGTCATCTTCGGCGCTGAGCGCGTCGCAGGTAGCTTGTGACAGGCGGATGACCTCATCTTCACTCATTGCGTTCATGCGGTATCACTCGTGTGCCTTCTTCTGAATATTCGCCAAGGGTGACAGGATAAAACATCGCTGATCACTCACCGGGAATTACTGATGCACTCACACGATACTGCAACAACCGACACTATTCTGGTCCTGGGCGCGGGCGAGCTGGGTATGGCGGTGCTTCGCGAATTGGCAGCGCGGTCGGCTGCGCGCGTCACTGTCATGCTGCGGCCATCGGCTCTGGACACGACGTTTGAACCTAAACGCCAAACTCTCGACGAGCTGAGTGCTCTGGGCATCGAGGTGGTGTCTGCCGATGCTGCAAGCGACTCCGAGGAAAGCCTCGCCGCATTGTTCAGCGGCTTCGACACGGTGGTCAGTTGCCTTGGTTTTGCAGGCGGTGCCGGGACACAGCTCAAACTGACCCGCGCTGTGTTGCAGTCCGATGTGAAGCGTTATGTACCGTGGCAATTCGGTGTGGATTACGACGTGATCGGCTATGGCAGCCCTCAGAACCTGTTTGACGAGCAACTGGACGTGCGTCAATTGCTGCGCGGTCAGTCGCGTGTGCAATGGCTGATCATTTCCACCGGCATGTTCACCAGCTTCCTGTTTGAACCTGCATTCGGCGTGGTCGATCTCAGCCAGAACATCGTGCGCGCTCTGGGTAGCTGGGAAACAGCCGTGACAGTCACCACGCCCGAAGACATCGGTCGCCTGACCGCCTCCATCCTCTTTGAGCCCAAGCGGGTCAATGAAGTGGTTTTCACGGCGGGCGACACCCTCACCTACCGGCAATTGGCGGACACTGTCGATCAGTTGCTCAATCGCACGGTTGAACGTGTGGAATGGACGGTGCCTGCGCTCATGGCAGATCTGGCTGCCGCACCCGACGATTCGCTGCGCAAGTACCGGGCGGTGTTCGCGCAAGGCAAAGGCGTTGCCTGGCCCAAGGCGCACACTTACAACGCCGAACGGCAGATCGATACCATCACTGTGGGTCAGTGGATTGAGCAACATTTGCTCTGAGCAGGTGGCGTGAGCTGCGACCCGCTCGTTACCTGATCAAGACCGCATCCCCATCCAGATCACCGCCTCAGTCCACGCAGTCACAACCGGTGTCAGTGCCCTGAACCAGGGATCGCGCACATCGATCTGCGCTGCCGAGTGGTCATGATGGTGCTGCTCCTCTTCCACGATCGAAGCAATGGCCACCACCGCGAGGGGGTCGATATCGCGTAGCTCATGAAGTTGATGGGCCAGGTGCTTGAGCACCACACTTTCAACCGCGACGGTCGTTGCGACAATGGCTTTGCGGCCTAAGAGGCCGGTAATCAGGCCCAACGCCAGGCCACCGAGGCCGCACAGCCAGTAACTGCGGCAACGGGGATAGTTGCGGCGTTGCAACTCAGCCTGAAAGACCGTCCGATGGCGGCGTTCGTGGGAGAGAAACTCCTTGAGCTCATCCACCATGCCCGGCGCGAAAAGCCGGGCCATGAACAGCTGGCCGCTGTAGATACAGATCGCACCGTGCTCGCCTGCATGGTCAACCTTCATCATGCGGTTACCGAGGTCACTTCCATTAGCCATATAGTCTTGGGGGTTCACGCTGAGAGGCCTTGTTCGATGGGGGCAGGACATCGGGTCTGTCCTGATGCCAGTCAGTCAGGAGGCTGATTTCAAGAATCTGGTGCCGGGCTCACAATCCGTGGGAGGGGCCTTGGCCGCGACAGCTTCATGAAGACGCTGAAAATGTGTTGCCTGTAAGCAAGTCGTCGCGGCCAAGGCCCTTCCCACAAGTGATATGTACACCTTGACGGATCGGCATTAGAGCATGTCCTTGCTCTTCAGCATGCATCGTGCTGTCACCTCGGACAGATAAACAAGTGCAGCGTTCACATTCCCGCCTCTCGCCCTCGCCCCACAGAAACCAAAGCCGTCCCTAGGCTGCCTACCCCGGCCACGCCCATCACCAACGCCATGCCCCTCGGTGTCCCGTCGGACAACCAACTGACAAGTGCCGCGCTGAAGATGCCGCTGCCATAGTGCATTGCGCCCACCAATGAGGACGCCGAGCCTGCCCGCTGGGGGAAGAAGGCGAGCGCGCCGGCCACGGAGTTGGCGACGATGAATCCGTTCATGGACATGTAGAAGAACACCGGCACCACCAGCCCCCAGAGTCCGCCCCAGCCGAACCATGCACACAGGCTGAGGATCATGCCGAAGAAAGCCAGTGCCCAGGTGCCGAGGTGGAAAAGTCGTTCGCTGCCCATGCGGTTCAGTAATCGACCGTTGGCAAAGTTGGCGATCATCATGCCAAGGATGTTGACCCCGAAGAGCCAGCCATAGGCCTGCGCTGATACGTGGTAATAGTCGATGTAGGCAAAGGGTGTTCCCACGATGAAGGCGTAGGCGCCTGCGTAGAAGAAGCCGCCCGACAGTGCATACCTGATCAGCCGTGGATCACGGATGAGTTGCAGATAGGTGGCGAACGTATGCACAAGCGGCTCGCTTGTTCTCTGATCGGTAGGCAGGCTTTCCGGCAATTTGCGAAACGAAAAAAGCGTCACCAGCCCGACAAGAGCCAGCGACCAGAAGATGCCTTGCCATGACCACCAATCAAGAATCTGGCCTCCGATCAGTGGCCCGGCCAAGGGCGCTACTCCCATGATCAGAATCAGGGTCGACAGCATTTTTGCCGACTGCTCTCGCCCATACAGGTCACGGACCATGGCGCGGGACAGGACGGGGCCTACACAGGCGCCCAATGCCTGAATCACCCGCCACACCATCATTTGAGTGACATCGGTCGAGAGCGCGCAGCCGACCGAGCCGATGATGAACAGGATCATTCCAATGGCAATCGGCAACTTGCGCCCGTAACGGTCGCTGACCGCTCCCCATATCAACTGCCCAAGGCTGAAGCCCAGCAGGAATGCAGAAAAGGTCAGCTCGATGCTGGCTGTGTCGGTATGCAGCGCCCGGCTGATGGTTGGCAGCGCAGGCAGATACATGTCGGTGGAGATGGATGCGAATGACATCAGCGCACTGAGATTAAGCAGCAATCGCAGGTCGGCCGTTTTGCGCGGCGGTTCGGTGCTGGTGGCAGAGAGTGTTGCAGGGCGTTGGAGTAAAGACATGGGAATGGAGTCTGCCAGTGGCGAAACCCGCATCGTAGTGACTGTCGGCCTATCAATGAATGCCATGATTTCGCAAGGTGAAATGAGCTGAGCTCATGAATCTATCGACCCCGCCTCCAACGCCATCCATGCCTGACCTCACGCGATAGAAGCCGACTCATGAACTTTCTTCATAAGTCCTTCCCGACTCAGGCGTCTAGTCCCCCCTCGCCTGCTCGCTTAGTGTTTTCACAACGGCATTGCCTCCAGCCATCTCTTTTACCGAACGCTCAAGCTGGGAGATTTGACATGCAAAAGCGCAAACTCGGAAACAGTTCTCTTGAAGTCTCGGCCCTCGGGTTGGGCTGCATGGGGCTCAGCCACGGCTATGGCCCGGCCACGGATACAGATCAGGCCGTCACCTTGATCCGTGCGGCAGTTGACCAAGGCATCACCTTTTTCGACACCGCCGAAGTCTACGGCCCCTATCTGAACGAGCAGGTGGTGGGTCAGGCGCTGGCGCCGGTCAGGGATCAGGTGGTGATCGCCACCAAGTTCGGTTTTACCTTCGGCTCCGACAACAAACAGCAGGTCCTCAACAGCCGTCCCGAGCACATCCGGGTTGCCATCGAGGGTTCGCTGCGCAGGCTGAAGACCGACTACATCGACTTGCTTTACCAGCATCGGGTCGACCCGGACGTCCCCATCGAAGATGTCGCGGGAGCTGTGAAAGAACTCATATGGGAAGGCAAGGTCAAGCACTTCGGCCTGTCAGAAGCCGGCGCACAGACCATTCGGCGTGCTCATGCCGTGCAGCCTGTCACTGCGCTGCAAAGTGAGTATTCCCTGTGGTGGCGCGAGCCTGAGCAGGAAATTATCCCGACCCTCGCGGAACTGGGGATCGGCTTCGTTCCCTTCAGCCCTTTGGGCAAGGGCTTCCTCACCGGCGCGGTATCGGCAGACACCTCATTCGGCAGCGACGACTTCCGCAGTATCGTGCCCCGTTTCAGTCAGGAAGCGCTTCAGGCCAATCAGGCACTGGTGGTTCTGGTCCGCAAGATTGCGGAGCAAAAGGATGCAACACCGGCCCAGATCGCGCTGGCCTGGCTGCTCGCACAGGCGCCCTGGATCGTGCCGATTCCCGGTACGACCAAGCTGCACCGGCTGGAAGAGAATATTGGCGGTGCGACCATCACGCTCGATGAGGTCGAACTCAAGGCCATTGATGCGGCGCTGGCGCAGATCAGCATTCAGGGCGACCGCTATCCCGAGTCCCTCAAGGCCCGCGTCGGGCGCTGAGGGAAATAGCCATGAGCAATGATCACGATCCGCTACGCCGTACGGTAGTCGCCGCACTCGCCAGCGCGCCGCTACTGGCACTGGCCGGTACACAAGCCAATGGCGAACAGCCTCGCTCAGGGTCTCGCACTCTGGTGGCGTATTTTTCCCGATCCGGAAATACCCGCGTCGTCGCCGGGCTCATCCAGCGCAGCCTGCATGCAGACCTTTTCGAGATTCGCCCGGCCAGGCCCTACCCCGAGGATTATCTGGAGACGGTGGAACAGGCACGCCAGGAACGCGATAGCGGTTTCGAGCCAGCACTGGAAAGCAAGGTTCACGAAAAACACCTGGACTGATACCCACTCTTTTTAATCCTCAGGAGATTTCATATGCGAAACACCCTTTTGAAAGCGTCGCTCATGGCGGCAATGGTCGGAATCTCTGCCGGTGAAGTCGGGGCCGCGGACTACAAAAAGAATCCCTTCACTCTGGTCTACGACGGGGCGATTGCGAAGAATGAACCTGGCAAGGTGAATATCCACGCGGTCACCTACAAGCTCAATGACCTGGACATCGCTGCCAACGTTTATACCCCAGCCAATTACGACCCGAAGAAAACCTACCCCACGGTGGTCGTGGCGTACCCGAACGGCGGAGTGAAAGAGCAAGTGGCAGGCCTTTATGCCCAACGCCTGGCAGAACAGGGCTACATCACGATTACTGCCGATGCGGCGTATCAAGGCGCCAGCGCAGGACAACCGCGCAGTGTCGACAAGCCCGCCAATCGCATCGAAGACATCCATGGCATGGCCGACTTCATCACTCAATATGCCGGGGTCGACGGGAAACGCCTGGGCCTGCTCGGCATCTGTGGCGGTGGCGGGTATTCCCTGGCGGCGGCTGAAACGGACAAGCGCTTCAAATCGGTGGCGACGGTCAGCATGTTCAACTCCGGGCGGGTTCGCCGCAATGGTTACGCCGACTCGCAACTGAACACCATCCAGCCACGTCTGCAACAAGCTTCGGCTGCCCGTGCTCAGGAAGCCGCTGGTGGGGCTGTGCTTTATTCAGGGGATGCCAACCTGACGGAGGAGCAGATCGCCAAATTGCCATTCGACCTGTATCGCCAGGGCTACGAGTACTACTGGAAGACCCACGCGCATCCCAACTCGACCTTCAAGTACACCACCAGCAGTTTGCTCGACCTGATGCGTTTCGACGCCACCCACCAGATCGAGCTGATCGAACAGCCGCTGCTGATGATCGCGGGCAGCAAGGCCGATAGCCTGTACATGACCGAAGATGCCTTTGCCAAAGCCACCGGCACCCAAGAAAAGGAACTGTTCAAGATCGAGGGGGCCACCCATATCGAAACCTACTGGGTGCCCAAATATGTCGAGGCAGCCGTCGGCAAGCTGACCGGGTTTTATGCAAGAACGCTGTAATTGGCAGATTTTGCTACCGTCAAATAATCCTGTGCCCTCATGAGCCTCTCATCAATGTCCCGAGCCAGCCTCAACGACCTCCAGGCCTTCGTGGTCATTGCCCGCGAGGGCAGCTTTACCCGCGCCGCCGCACAACTGGGCGTTTCGCAGTCCGCTCTGAGCCACACCATGCGCGCCCTTGAGGCGCGCCTCGGCGTTCGATTGTTGACCCGGACCACCCGCAGCGTGTCACCCACCGAGGCAGGTCAGCGGCTGTATCTCACCATGGCGCCGCGGTTCGAGGAAATTGAACTGGAGCTGGCAGCCGTCAGTGAGTTTCGGGACACTCCGGCGGGCAACGTGCGGATTTCAGCCTCGGAACATGCAGCGAACAACATCCTGTGGCCCAAGCTGTTGAAGGTGCTTCCCGACTATCCAGACATCAAGGTCGAGATCACCGTCGACTACGCCCTCTCCGACATTGTCGCCCAGCGCTTCGACGCGGGAGTACGCCTGGGCAATCAAGTCGCCAAAGACATGATTGCCGTTCCGATAGGCCCTCCGTTACGCATGGCGGTAGTGGGCTCCCCGGACTACTTCAAGCAGCGTTCACTGCCGAAAGTGCCCGGCGACCTCGCTGCCCATAACTGCATCAATCTGCGCCTGCCGACTTATGGAAGCCTGCTGCAATGGGACTTTGAAAAGGATGGCCAAGAGCTGAAAGCCCGTGTCGAGGGACAGTGGACGTTCAACAGCAGCATGCCGATCCTGCGCGCGGCCCTTGCGGGTTGCGGGCTGGGCTTTCTGCCTGAAGATATGGTCTTGCAGGCGATTGCCGAGCAAAACCTTGTACGGGTACTGGAAGACTGGTGCCAGCCCTTTGCCGGTTATCACCTCTACTACGCCAACCGCCGCGAGCACTCGTCGGCTTTTGGCGTAGTGGTTGATGCGCTGCGTTATCAGCGCTGAGAACCCAGCATTTCGCTGATCCAGCGAATCTGCCGAGTGAGTTCCTGCAGCTTTTCCTCGGGCACGGCCTGCCGTGCCTGGGCAAAGCTGGTCAGGGTCTTTTGCCTCTTGTGCAGCAAGCGCTGCCACTTGAGCATGAAGGCCGGGCTGCGTGTCTGCATCTGCAACGGGCCGAAAAACAGTTCTTCAGCGCTGTACATCACCGGCCCGGAACGCTCGGCGACGATGATTTCGTAGTCGAAGCGGTTTTCTCGCAACACTTCTTCGCTGAGGATGCGGTAGCCATTTTCCATCAGCCATTGGCGCAGCGGTTGCTCGCCGCCGTTGGGTTGCAGGATCAGACGTTCCTGGCCGCTCAGATTCGTCTTGCCGCTGTCGAGGATGTCGCGAATCGTCTCGCCACCCATGCCACACAGGCTTATCGCCGTGATCCCGTCTCCCGGCTCGATTGCCGCCAGCCCATTGGCCTGACGCACGGTAATCAAGTGCTCCAGATCGTTCTCGCGCACAGTACGTTGCGCCGCATGAAACGGTGTCAACGCCACCTCGCCAGCCACTGCCGCAACAATGGCACCACGGTGCATCAAGGCCACTGGCAGGTAAGCGTGATCCGAACCGATATCGGCCAGACGCGCACCTGCTGGTACATGCGCAGCTACACGCTCCAGGCGCATGGACAATGTCTGTTCGTTCAACTGCCGCCCCTTTTCACCACAAACGTTCGGCACCCTTGGCCGATCGGGGCGGGATTCTGTCGAGTAATGGCAGGTATTTCAATCCCGGAACATCGATATAAGCCAAAGAACGTGAAAGATGATTCAGTTCCTGAAAGAACAACGCACTAAAGAAGAGCTGAAAAACAAATAGGCGGGCACAACTGATCGTCGAGACATGAATCGGAAAAACCGAATACATATCACTATTCCCACCAACTGTAGAACAGCTCTTCGATAGACGTTAAGCGCGGGTGTTACTTTCTAGTTCACATCAAGCCTGGCTGATCGGCATGATGAGCAATTCAGCAATATTGACGTGCGCAGGTGCCGAGATGGCATATAACACGGTATCAGCAATATCCGAAGGGGACAGAAACTTAACATGAGCAGAGAAGCCTGCCATCATTTGCGAATATTCTTCGCTGGTCGTGTGCTGCGAAAGTTCTGTTGTCGTCGCACCCGGTTGAATACTCGTTACCCGAATGTTGTGCTTCTGGCCAACTTCCATGCGCAGACCATCAGTAAAGGCGTTGACCGCGAACTTGGTGGCCGAATAGACTGAAAAGCCCGGGCCAAGCACTTTTCTGCCGGCCACTGACGATGTATTGATGATATGCCCCGAGTTCTGCTTGATCATCTGCGGAAGAACAGCCGCAGACAAATTCAATACGCCTTTGACGTTGACATCGACCATGCGCTCCCACTCATCGGTTTTGAATTCGTCAACACTCGACAGTGGCATCAACCCTGCGTTGTTAAATGAAACATCCAGGCTGCCATAAGTATCGATGAGTTTTTTAACTCCGGCTTCTACGGAAGCCTTGTCGACAACATCCATTTCCAGAACAAGCGCCTGCCCGCCAAGTTGTTCGATCTCGGCCTTCAAAACTTCCAGTCGATCCGTACGACGAGCTGCAATACCCACTTTCAATCCAGCGAGAGCGAGCTTTTTAGCTGTGGCTTCGCCAATACCGCTTGATGCTCCGGTGATCAGAGCGACTTGTTCATTTAACGGCTTCATGATGCATCCTTCTTGCTCATCCTGAAGATTGAGGATGAGATTATGGGTTGAGCGATCATGATATACATTGGATACTAGGTTTCAATTACGCACTTGAAAGGTACTAGATATGCTCGACGATACTGGAACGGAGTGCTGCTCCCCCGAAAGGCTGGAGCAGACCCGCGCTGTGCTGGATCAGATCGCCAATAAGTGGTCGATCATGATTCTGACCCGACTGGGTGACGGCCCGGTCCGGTTCAATGAATTACAACGACTGCTGGGGACCGTTACCCAGAAGTCACTCACCGAAGCACTCCGGCGACTTGAACGCTACAGGTTGATCAGCAGACAAGTGATTTCCTCGTCTCCGGTTGCTGTTCAATATGAAGTCACCGACCTTGGACGAACACTTGAAGTCCCTGTTTCGGCTTTGGTGCGCTGGGCAGAGCAGCATGCAGCGGAGATGATGCAGGATCAGATTGAAAACAAATCAACCTGAAAGGCACCCTGGCACCGAGCGATGGCTTTTTCACCGAAACGCCCAGTTGCTCAGGCTGCGCCGATCAGCGCCGCCCGGTCCGTGTGCTCACATCGACCCACACGGCCAGCACCAGAATGCTGCCCTTGACGATCATCTGCCAGTAGCTGTCCACGTCGAGCATGGACATGCCGTTGTCCAGGCTGGTGATGACCAGTGCTCCGAGCAAAGCGCCATAGACCGTGCCGGAGCCGCCGCGCATGGAGGTGCCGCCGATGAAGCAGGCGGCAATGGCATCGAGTTCGCCCATGCTGCCGGCCGAGGGCGAGCCTGCGGCCAGGCGTGCGGTGTTGACCATGCCGGCGAGCGCGCACATCACGCCCATGATGCCGAAGATCCACAGCTTTACGGCCTGCACATTGATGCCCGACAGCCGCGTGGCCTCCATATTGCTGCCCACTGAATAGACACGGCGTCCGAAGACGGTCTGGCTGGTCACGTAGCTGAACACACCCAGCAGAATCAGCAACAGCAGCACCGGCACGGGGATACCGTCGTAGCTGTTGAGGGTATGGACAAACCCGGCCAGCACCGCACCGATCAACACCACGCGCAGGACGTCACGCACCAGCGAATGCGCTGCCAGCCCATGGAGGGCACGATTGCGGCGCTGCTTCCAGGTCAGGAACAGCGTCAGTGCAAACAGCACAATGCCCAGGCCCGTACCCACCGTATGCGGCAGATAGCCCTGCCCCACGTAAACAAGCTCCGGCGAAACCGGGGCGATGGTGGTGCCGCCGGTGATGCCCAGCAGAATGCCGCGAAACGCCAGCATGCCGCCCAGCCCGACAATGAAAGACGGGATGCGCAGGTAAGCGGTCATGTAACCGTTGGCGATGCCGATCATCAGCCCGCACAGGACGACAATGCTCAGGTTCGCCAGCAGCGGTACGTGATAGATCACATCGAGAATCGCCGCCAGGCCACCGAGCAAACCCAGCAATGAGCCGACCGACAGATCGATCTCGCCACTGATGATGACCAGCACCATGCCGCAGGCCAGAATCCCGGTGATGGACATCTGGCGCAGCAGGTTGGATAGGTTGCGCGGGGTCAGGAATCCGCCGTCGGTCTGCCAACTGAAGAACAGCCAGATAATCGCCACGGCGATGACCAGTGCGAGCATTTTGTAGCGGGTGAAAAGCTGTTTGACCTGGTTCATCTACGCGGACTTCCGATCATTATTGTTATGGCCAGCAGCCTGGCTGAGCGCGGCGGCAAGCACCTGCTCCTGAGTGAGTTCGTGGTTGATGAAGTCACCGCGCAACTGACCTTCACCGATCACCAGCACCCGATCCGAAACGCCGAGCACTTCGGCCAGCTCCGAGGACACCATGATGATCGACACACCTTCGGCCGCCAGTGCGCCCATCAACTTGTAGATTTCATACTTGGCGCCCACATCCACGCCCCTTGTGGGCTCATCGAGAATCAGCACTTTGGGCTTGGTCAGCAGCATCTTCGCCAGCACGGCTTTTTGCTGATTGCCGCCAGAGAGGCTGGTGATCGGCAAGGACGGGCTCGCGGTCTTGAGGTGCATGCGCGCGATTTCCTGATCGATGCCATGCAGCTCGGCTTCGGCGTCGATACGGCTCAGCCGCGAGTAATTCTCCAGCACCGCCAGGGTGATGTTCTGGCCGACGTCCAGATCCGGAATGATGCCCTGGCGCTTGCGGTCTTCGGGGACCATGCACAGCCCGGCACGAATGGACTTGAGCGGCGTACCGGTGTCGACTCGCTGGCCCTCCAGCCAGACCTCGCCTTCGTAACGACCGGGATACGCGCCGAACAGCGCCGAAACCAGCTCCGTGCGACCGGCACCGACCAGCCCGGCGATACCGAGGATTTCACCGCGTTTGAGAACGAATGAAATGTCGTCGACCCGCTTGCGTTTGGGGGTATCGACGTCGTAACAAGTGATGTGGCGCGCCTCGAAAATCACCTCGCCAATGCCATGGGGTTCGGTGGGATACAAGTTGCTCATTTCCCGCCCGACCATCTGGGTGATGATCCTGGGGATGTCCATGTCCGCCATGTCGGTCGTGGCAATATGTTTGCCGTCCCGGATCACCGAAATGGTGTCGCACACGGCGGCCACTTCATCGAGTTTGTGGGAGATGTAGACACACGCAACGCCCTTGGCCTTGAGGTCGCGGATGATGTCCAGCAGCACCTCGATTTCCGAACGGGTCAGGGCCGAAGACGGCTCATCGAGGATCAGCAGGCGCGCCTGCTTGTTCAACGCCTTGGCGATTTCCACCAGTTGCTGGTAGCCACCGCCGTACTGGGAAACCGGTAGCGAGACGTTCATGTCCGGCACTTTCAGCTCACGCATCAGGGCTTCGGCGCGGCGGGTCATGGCCGGGTAATTCATGCGCCCGCCAAACAACGTCAGCTCATGGCCCATGAAAATATTTTCGGTCACCGACAGGTCGGGAACCAGGGTCAGTTCCTGATGAATGATGACGATGCCGGCGGCTTCGGTTTCGCTGATCGACTGCGCCTTGAGCGGCTGGCCGTCCCAGAGAATTTCACCGTCCCAGGTGCCATGGGGATAGACCGCCGACAGCACTTTCATCAGCGTGGATTTACCGGCACCGTTCTCGCCGCACAATCCGACGCACTCCCCCGGCCTGATCTTGATGTCGATGCCATTGAGGGCTTTGACACCGCCAAAGGTTTTGACGATGCCGTTCATTTGCAGCAGGTAGTCGGACATGGCGAGGGCTCACACAAAGGGTCCACTCCCCGGCAGGGCCGGGGGTTGTACTCAGGTCAGTCAGATCACTGCCCGGCAATCTGTGCCTTGGTGTAGAAGCCGTCCTTCTCCAGCAGGTCGATGTTGTCCTTGGTCAACGGGGTTGGCGTGAGCAGGATGGTGTCGACCTTCTTGCTGCCATTGTCGTACTGAGAGCTGTAGGTGGGTTTCTCGTTGCGCGCCAGTTGCACCGAAAGTTTGGCGGCCTCGGAAGCGATCAGCTTCAGCGGTTTATAGACGGTCATGGTCTGAGTGCCATTGATCACTCGCTTGACCGCTGCCAGGTCTGCATCCTGCCCCGAAATCGGCACCTTGCCAGCCAGTTTCTGCGCAGCCAGAGCCTGAATCGCACCGCCAGCGGTGGCGTCGTTGGAAGCGACGATGCCATCGATCTTGTTGTCGTTACGAGTCAGGGCATTTTCGACGATGCTCAGCGCTTCGGTGGGGTTCCATTCCTTTACCCACTGTTGGCCGACGATCTTGATATCGCCCTTGTCGATGGCCGGTTGCAGCACTTTCATCTGACCTTCACGCAGGATCTTGGCGTTATTGTCGGTAGGCGCGCCCCCCAGCAGAAAGTAATTGCCCTTGGGCGCGGCTTGCAGCACACCGTTGGCCTGCATCTCGCCGACCTTTTCGTTATCGAAGGAAATGTAGGCATCGATATCGGCGTTGAGAATCAGGCGGTCATAGGACACCACCTTGATCCCGGCCTTCTTGGCCTCGGCCACGGCGTTGGTCAGCACGGTGGCGTTGAACGGCACGATGACGATCACATCGACGCCACGGGAGATCAGGTTTTCGATCTGGGAAATCTGCTTCTGCTCGTTGGCATCAGCCGACTGGACAAAGACCTTGGCGTTGAGCTTTTCTGCCGCCGCCACAAAGTAATCCCGATCCCGTGACCAACGTTCCAGGCGCAGGTCATCGATGGAGAAACCGATTTTCGGGTTGGCAGAATCGGCCATGGCCGGGATGGACAGCAGGGCCAGAGCACTGGCCAGTAACGTGCGTTTGACTTTATTCATGGTGGTGCGTCCTTTTATTGTTGTTTGAAAGACACTGCCTGACGATGAGTATCGTGCTGGTACAACTGTAGAGCGTCGTGGAGCCGGGCCAGTACAGATTTGTCGTGGGAATGTAACAGCCTGCCTGTCAGCTATAGATGAACCGGTTGACGACGTTTTCGAGCATTTCCTGCCTGCCGCTCACGGCCTGCGGGTTCAGTTCCTGGGCGAAGGCATGTTCGGCCAGTGATTCCAGGCTGAAGCCACCCGCCAGCACCTTTTGCCCCAACGGCTGCTGCCAGCCTGCATAGCGTTGATCCTTGAATTGCTGAAGCCGGTCGTTCTGCAGCATGACCGCTGCGCGCTCCAGTGACAGGGCAAGAACATCCATCGCAGCGACATGACCGTGGAACAGGTCCACTTCATCAAGGCTCTGGCGGCGCACCTTGGAGTCGAAGTTGAACCCGCCATTCTTGAACCCGCCGGCCTTGAGAATCTCGTAGGTGGCCAGGGTCATCTCTTCAACGCTGTTGGGGAACTGGTCGGTGTCCCAACCGTTTTGCGGATCACCGCGGTTGGCATCGATGCTGCCAAAGATCCCCAACGACGCGGCCGTCGCAATCTCGTGATGGAAGCTATGCCCCGCCAGAGTCGCGTGGTTGGCCTCGATATTGACCTTGATCTCGTTTTCCAGACCAAACTGCTGCAAGAAACCGAAGACCGTGGCGCTGTCGTAATCGTACTGGTGCTTGGTCGGCTCCTGCGGTTTGGGCTCGATCAGCAGGTCGCCCTGGAAACCGATCTTGTGCTTGTGCTCGACCACCATCTGCATGAAGCGGCCCATCTGTTCGCGTTCGCGCTTCAAGTCGGTATTGAGCAGGGTTTCATAACCTTCGCGCCCACCCCACAACACGTAGTTGGAGCCTTTGAGGCGCTGGGTGGCGTTCATGGCGCTGAACACCTGAGCGGCGGCGCAGGCGAACACTTCCGGGTCCGGGTTGCTGGCGGCACCTGCGGCAAAGCGCGGGTTGCTGAAACAGTTGGCAGTGCCCCACAGCAGCTTGATACCACTCTGCTCCTGATGCCGCTCCAGATGATCGACCATCTGCGCAAAGTGGTTGCGATACTCCTTCAGTGAACTGCCTTCCGGCGCCACATCCGTATCGTGGAAGCAGTAATAGTCGATCCCGAGTTTGGTGAAGAACTCGAAAGCCGCCTCCGCCTTGCCAATGGCCACCTCCATCGGATCTCCCGCATGCTGCCACGGACGCTTGAAGGTCCCCGCCCCGAACACATCTGAACCCGGCCAGACGAAGGTGTGCCAATAGCAAGCAGCCATACGCAAGTGCTCACGCATGGGTTTGCCGAGGATGATTTTGTTGGCGTCGTAGTGGCGGAAAGCTAGAGGAGAATCGCTGGCCGGGCCTTCGTAGCGAATCCTGTCGATGTCGGGGAAGAACGGCATGGGTCGTGTCCTTTTGTTGTTCTTGTCGGTGTATCGATACTAGCAACGGCCCTGTGTCTGAAAATTATGAAAGTCACCAACGCAGGGTGCGATTTTGAGTATTGAGATTCACCCTCGACGCGCCTAGGCTGTGACGACCACCTTGGTGTTGGCAGACCGGGACAATAACAATGAAAACCGTACCGCCCGTTCACCGCGTTGCACTGTTGTTCAACGGCAGCAAGATCTACGACCGCGGCATCATCAGCGGCATCGGCAATTACCTGAGCAGCACCCGCGCCTCCTGGGACCTGTTTCTTGAGGAAGATTTCCTGTGCCGGTTGAAAGGCATCGAGCGCTGGCAGGGTGACGGGATCATTGCCGACTTCGACGACCCGCTGATCGGCGAAGCCCTGGCCGGGATCAAGTTGCCAGTGGTGGCTGTGGGCGGTTCGTATCAGGATGAACGCGCCTATCCCCAAGACATCCCCTACGTCGCCACCGACAACAAGGCCATGATGACCTTGGCCTACGAGCACCTGATCGAAACCGGGCTGACACGCTTTGCCTGCTTCAGCCTGCCCGAAGCCCAGGCCAATCGATGGGCGCAGGAGCGGGAAAAAGCCTTTCGCTGGCTGATGCAACGCGATGGCCTGCACGCCGAGATCTACCGAGGCATGGGCACCAGCGCGCCCTTGTGGGACAGCGCCGTCGAACAACAGATCGCCTGGCTGCAAAGCCTGCCCAAACCCATCGGCATCATCGCCGTCAGCGACGCCCGCGCCCGCCAGTTGCTGCAAGCCTGCCTGACCGCCGGGATCGCCGTACCTGAACAAGTGGCCCTGATCGGCATCGACAACGACCCGCTGACCCGCAGCCTGACCCGAGTACCACTGAGCTCGGTCGTCCAGGGCACCGAAACCATGGGCCGCACCGCCGCGCGCCTGCTCCACCAGATGCTGCACGGCATGCCGGCCAAAGGCACACAGATCCTGATCCCGCCGGAGTCGATCAACGTGCAGGTATCCAGCCTGCATCAACCATTGGGCGACCCTTACGTCATGCAGGCCCTGCTGTTCATCCGCCAATATGCCTGCCAGGGCATCAAGACCGCCCAGGTGGCGGCTTATGTCGGCGTATCGCGCTCATCGCTGGAATCGCACTTCCGCAAAGTGCGCGGCTGTAGCGTCCACGACGAAATCCTGCGCTTCAAACTGGCCGCGGCTGCCAAGGGGTTGAAGAACACGGATTCAACGATTGCAGACACGGCCCGTAATTGCGGATTCAAGTCTGCGCAGTATCTGCATACGGTGTTCAAACGGGAGTTTGGGTGTACGCCGCGCAGGTATCAGTTGGATGGGGCCGTGTAGATATCGTTACCCTCCCACAATTCGTGGGAGGGAGCTTGCTCGCGACGGCGGTGTTTTGAACGGCACATATATATCGGATGTAACTGCCCTTCGCTCCTGCAATCAGGTTCTACGCACCTCAACATGTGCCAGTGAACGATCAAGTTCGGTCTTGGCCATGCCGATTAGATGTACGACCGAAAAAGGGTGGCGACTTTGACGCGGGTTAGCAGACCGGTGGGAACAAGCGCAATTAACCGGCGCACCCGAAGGTGCCCCACGCAAAGCCGCCATAAGCGACACTTGCGAAACTTGTAATCCTCACCGCTGATGCTCAGCGACCGACGCAGCCTGGTGCCGGGATTTCACAGGCGCAAGGGCTTGAGATTTTCCAGGAAAGTTCGCATAGGAGAAAGGGCAAAGCCTGCGGGAAAGGACCTGCGCGGGTGGGGGTTTCGTTAGGGGAAGTAACGAATGCACATTCGCCGCGTAGGAGCGAATTTATTCGCGAAGATGGTGTGAGGACAACATATAGCTGTTGCGTGATTGGGCTGACTTGACCAGATGGCATCCATTTGTATTTGATCTGATCAGTCATTTGTATGGCACTTGACCACAGCATATGCTGGTATTGATCGGCAGATTTCGATTTAGAGCGTCCGGGGCGAGTGGCAGGAAACGACCGATTGTGTTGAAAAAGTCAGCCTCGGTTCCGACGGAAAAAATATGCGTGGTAGATTGAAATCATTTTGCGAGGATTTCGAGCAAACCGACGTTTTCGACAGAATCGGTCGAAAACTGCCCTCATTCGGTGCAGTGATTTCACTTTGTAACTGGCGCGTCGAGATCAACCAGTAGAGTGCCACACGTAACCGATACGCCCCCCCAATCCCCTGTCAGATGGTAGGTGCGCCCCTCTATCGTGAAAGTGTCTATGTTGCCCAAGTCAACGTTGTCATCAGCATCAGTGAAAACCAGAGCACTCCTTTTGTGCCAAAGAATAAGCTGAGTTTCACGGAAAAGAATGCGGGCTCCGCGATAACAGTACTGCTCACCAGCTTTTGGCTTCTCATACAGCGGATGTGTTTCCAGGAGCACCAAGTCCATTGTGAATGACAAGGTTGATGCACCTTCCTCAATAGCGAGCACGCAGCTGTCTTCTAGGTAAACGTTGGCTAAGCAGATTTCGTCGTAGTAATGCATAAGTCACAGGGGCACGGGTTGTGGAGACTATGGTAGCAGCGGCAGTTTTGACAAACAGCTATCGGCCGATCCTTTTGAAAAGGTAGCTCTCCTGTTTGGCCTGCGACAAAATCACTCCGTCACTTTCTTGCAGGCGGAGTTTGGGGTCTCTAGGATCAGGCTCTACAAGGGGGATTTGGGGAGCTACGCTGAGATCGACCTTGAAACGTTGGCATTCCTTACCATTTAAATTCGGTAGCGATAGCGCGGTTGGTGTTTTTACACACTCTGGGCCGAAAGCTGACCTCCCATCCCAGTAGTCGGTCATTAGTATCGTTGCCGGTGAAGGCAACATCCGCCCGATATGGTTCAACCACCCCGCAGCGAATACCATGCGATATCTCTATTTAACAAACCTCAGGCATGCGAACCCGGTCTTGATTTTCAGCTGTTGAATGGGTTCGATGCTCTCCTGGTCGCCGACTTTCTTGATGGCGCCTACGCCGCAGAAATGTTCCTCGCGATTGAAGATCGGAAGAATGCCTGCCTTGGGCTCACTCCAGGAACCCTGGATTAAGGTATAGGTGGCGCCGCTCTGTGGCGTGAAGGAGAACGGTATCTGGCAAACGCTGCTTCCTGCGGTCTGCCAATAGGTCAGGATCAGTTCCTTATTCACGGCGACCCGAGATTCGATGTAGTCACCGTTAGAGGGCAGGACGGTGTAACCCGCATAGCATCCATTGTCGCTGAACGTCATGGCATCCAGTCTCGCACCATTTCCAGCCTTGAGGCGAATTGTTGCAGAGGGCTCATCGGAGCCGGGAACGGCATACTGCTTGCCCTGCAAAAACGAAGTGCAACCGCTAATTAGCAACGCACCGGCCAGCAAGATACAACGGTTGGACTTTTGATTGAGGTACATCCATCTCTCCCTGATTCCGTTGGGTGCCCTGACTATTCAGGGGCGAAGGACTGCCGAATAGCGGGCTGATGATAATGGTTTCGGTGATGTGGTAGTCAAATACGATTTGCGACTTGCCACCTTGTTGACTGTACTTGCCATTCGCGAATGAATTCGCTTGTACGAGCAGTTTTTGCGTATTTCAACATGCTCCAGCCCTGCCCTGATTTCCTGCAACACATCAGGCGGCTTCAAACTCATTGTCCCTTGTCCTCCATGGCATTGAACAATACTCCGAGACTCATGGGGTCCGGACAGTCTGAGGTCAGAGTCTGCACCTGCTTGAAATAATCCCGCGCTACCGGTTTTTCGATATTCCCTTTGAGGGCAAGCAGGTAGTAACCGTCTGCGCGAAACTGTTTGAAGCTCAGACTCACCGGGGTGTAGGTATCCTTCAGCGAGGTCAGCGGTCGTTTACTGTCAATCGTGGGCATCTTCAGTTCTTTGAAACACCAAGAATAGTGATAGGTTAAATTTCAGTGGAATTTCCTCATTGGGTCGATAACAACACGTCACCACCAAACCCAACTAGGGAGCCTTGCCGGAAATATAATGAGCAGGATCCTGACGGCAGTAAGTCCAGACCGTCCCACGACCGGCATCAACCTCCCTGATGGTATCTACTGTGGGACGCATGAAAGGACCACCATCAAGCAGAAACCAGCGTGAATGGCGCTCATACTGAACGAACTGAGGGCAATTGGTGCTAACCACTATGCCGTCCTCAGTGGAGATGAGTTGCAAGCTGAGCCCTTGCCAGATCCCGAGCTCATTGCTGCACTGAATCCTCGAACGATTGAACCTGGCTTTTTCAGCAGCAATAACACGCATGCTGGTTTCAAGCTGTTCAAGGACAGAATCACCTGCTGGATTCTTATCAGATGTATCAAAGAGCTCCACTACACGCCGAGCCTTGACTCCACCAATGTCACGCAACGCATTGCCAAGGGATGTTCCAGGCCAGTCCGAGTTATGGCGACCCATGTTCAGAAACGCCTGTTCCTGTGCATTCTTCTCCTCAAGATTGAAGCCTTGGCGTACAAGCAATGTACGCGCCATGACCAGCGACAGCGACTCCAGGCCTTTCCCATATCCACCGCCCAGGTCCGCATGGACTGCCGGAAATAGAAGCTCTGTCAGAATATGCCCGGGCCAAGAGTGTGACGGTGATGGCTGCAAAGGTACGATGGGAAAGGAAAAACGTCTCTCCAGTGTCGCCCTGAACTGAATGGCTGACACGGTAGAAGCCGGAATATTGAGGTTCAGCACATCCCTCTGGCCTGTGGCGACTGTATCTATCAAGAAGGCAAAACTTCTTCCCCGCTGATAGAAATGCTCTTCGGCGCTCTCCTGCATCAGCGGATCGAGCAGGTTGAGAAAATGTCGGGCAGATGCAGAGCCACGACTAAATCCGATGACGTACACATGGGGCTTCTGGCTCTGCTGACTTGCAAATGCCTTGAAGTCCGCAAGGGCCTGTTCGGCGCGCTCGAGGGTTCCATTTCCGGTCGCGCCCTCCCACCAGCGGCGAAGGGTCGAGCCTTGAGTCCCGACCCCTCGGTAGTATTCAACATGCAGGCCTGGGGTACTTGCCTCACTTTTTTCCAGCTCTCGGGACAGTATTCCGGGAACGGTTGGAGGAAGATCAGCATCACTCCGATCATTCCATGTGCCATCAAACACAGCCATAAAGACAGGTCGTGGATCACGGGAATCGATAACAAGAGGGACCAGCTCGTTATCAACCGCAGTAACACCGTCATGCCACTGATTCATGTCCTGCCCAGAAAGAGGAAGGCGTACGCCATCCAGATCGCCCTGCGCGTCCGGCACCATCTCTCCATGGGCAATAGCGCGAAACAGCCGGACATCCTCCACCTGCAAAGGGCAACTCGAGAAACCAATCACCGGAGCGCGATCCTGGTTCGATGGATCAGGCAATACGATAGCCGGTGTGCCTGCAACCGCTTGAGGCTGACCGGGCGTGCATGCGGACAGGCAGAACAGTGCGAAAGCGGCTGAAATCAGCGCCGTTTTGGAAGACAACAGAAATGTGTGGGTGCTCAAGAGAGAATCCATTCAATTTAAGGAACATAAGAAATTTCAACGCCCCTTTGGACAATTCGCAATCTGCACAGAAAGAAGCTTGATGATCTTCGCCGCCGAATCGATAGCCTCCGTGGGCGAGACATGCTCAGCCATCAAGACCCGTCGCATTTGAGAAGAGGTGAACTGGTCCAGGCCATTGAAGCTTTTATCCAGATGGGTACGCAGTACTTCTTCATTGCTGCCGACAGCAAACTCGTATTTATTCCAGACGAGCTTCACGTTGAACTTGGGAGAGGACAAAGTGGATGCTTTCGCAACCCTGTAAATCACAAGATATACGGGCCACACCTCATCACGCATCAGCACTACGGCTTGCGGACAGGTAATGGATATAGAGTGGCGGCCATGCCGGATCAAATCTGGCGTCAGAACCGGGATGGCCTTGTTCAACAGCGGGACAAGGCTGGCAACACCTCGCACACTCAAAAGCTTTTCACATACCTGTCGATGCTGCTCGGTGAACAAGGTCAACTCACCTGAAGGTCCCTGAAGAGTCGACGGCAGCCATTTATCGAGGGGGGTGTTCTTCACAGAGCGCATCTTTCCAATGACCGCTGGATGTGCAAGCACAAGATCGGCAGCAAGGTCCGATAGTGTCTTGCTTGCCGGGCTCTCCCATTGAGTCACGCTTTCACAGTATGCCACCAGCAACTGCGCCGCATTGTTTCCCCGATTCAATTGCAGCCGAGCCCTGTTTGCAGATGACTCCAGCCATTGGTAGTCGAGAAAGGTCCAACGTGTTCCCAGCTTCTTTCGTTGCTCTATTTTATAGGCATCGAGGTCCTTGTCGATGACGATAAAGGCCAGGTCATAGTCAGCAAAGACACGGCGTTTGCCGAGTTCATCCCTGACGGCCTGGACGTATTTATCGAGCTGCTCAGACGTCAGTGGTGCTTTGACCTTGTTTTCGATCGCAATGAGCAACTTGTTCAACGGGTCCACCAGAAACAGATCCAGTCTGCCTTTGGATGTACCTCCGGACATATTGATGCTGAACTCTCGGGTAACAAATGCTGCACCAAAACTGCTGGTGCGGATTTTACCCGGCGTCCATTTCAAGAAGAACTTGCGATTGTCATAAGTGCAGTCATCACTGGCCGCGTAGGCCGCTTCAAGAAAATCCTTGATGACGCCATCGCCCTGGGAATGCCCTTCGTTGGGGTTCATACACCAGGCAAGCACTTTAGAGGTCTGGGGTTCTGACAGAGTCAGCACATCAAAAACATCATCGACCGTTTTGTTGAGCTCAATTAGCTCCAACAGCTTTGGGTCCCGTAAAAAAGCGTACAGCTCGGCCGACTCCACGTTCAACTCCATGTGAGAAAGAGACATCTATCAGGTGAGCGGGTATTGATATACACATCAGCGCCCACTCTTGATCGGCCTTACACACTGGATTTTGAGGATTTTTTTATCGAGGCTTGTAATGGAGCGAATTTATTCGCGAAGGCCCGATACATCCGGCAAAGATATATTGTTTGAAATGACGTCTCGCGAATGAATTCGCTTCTACGCGGTAGTGCCAGCCAGTCAAGAGACGGCTGGGGCCTTGGCCGCGACAGTCATTCAGGTGCCGAAAATGTGTTGCCCTTCAGCAAGCCGTCGCGGCCAAGGCCCCTCCCACATTCGTCGGCACAAGACCTCAATCAGCCGGCAACCGGTACCGTAAACCTGAACTCGCTGCCCTGCCCCACCTGACTGTCTGCAGTCAGCACGCCGCCATGGGCCTTGATGATGCCTTGGGAGATGTAAAGCCCAAGGCCGGTGCCGGTCGGGTTGCCTTCCTTGATGGTCCAGTAGCGCTCGAAGATGTGCGGCAGTTGTTCGGGCTGGATGCCTTCGCCGGAGTCGCGCACGGTGAAGACGATCTCGTTGCCGTCCGGCACTGCGGCCACGTCGATCCGGCCTTGCTTGGGCGTGAACTTGATGGCGTTGCCGATCAGGTTCGACAGCACCTGGAACAGGCGCTCCGGGTCGGCGCTGACTCTCAGGTCCGGTTCGCTATGGAAGGAGATATCGATGGATTTGTCCATGGCCAGCGGCGCCAGCAATGAATAGGCTTCCTCGAAAATATGGCTCACCTCCAGCGGCTGAGGCGAAATGATGTAGCGGCCTGCTTCGATTTTCGAGGTGTCCAGCAAGTCTTCCAGCAGAACATTCATGCGGCTGGCAGCCTGTTGCATGGTGTCGATCGCGGAAGAAATGCGACGCGAGGTGTGCGGACCATCGGAGCTGAAGGCTTTTTGCATCATGCCGCAGAGCATGGAAATGACGGTCATGGGGTTGCGCAGGTCATGGGACACAACCGCGACCAGTTCATCCCTGGCACGCACTGCCAACTGCTCACGGCGTACCTGACGAGCCAGGTCGTCTTCCAGCGCCGAGCGACGCAGGTCGTTGGCGGCGAAGACATCGCCGTGGGTCCATTTGGTGGAAATGCCCGCCATCTCGACTTTCCAGATCTCGAACGACGTGCGCGGCCTCAGCCGCAGGCCCGCGCCGGAGCCTTCCATATCCAGCGGCTTGTTCGGGTTGCCGCTCCACTGAATGCTTTCCTTGACCTCGGGACGGAACCACAACACGCCGTTGTCGACCGGTTTGGGCAGGCTCATGGCCAGAACACCGCTGGCATGCTGCTGATAAGCCTCGGCCGCAGGATAGACGCTCGACAGATGATGGCTGGAAAAGACCTGCTGCCCTCTTGCCATCAGCCATTTATGCAGCGCCTTGATTTCAGCAGGCTCAGGACAGATACCAAAGACATGCAATTGCTTGTCTTCAATGATCGCCACACCCGAAGCGCCCACCAGGTCCATCAATACTTGCGGTTGTTGCCCAAGGCCGTCGAAGACGTTTTCTGACGCCGCGACCATGGAGTCGTTCAGGCTCTTGAGCATTTGCAGCTTGGCCTCGCGCTGACGGCTGACTTCCAGAGCCTCCATTGCGCGGATCTGCAACGACAGGACCTGGCCGATGGCCTGGCAGGCGCCGCGCAGTTCGTGAGACACGTACAGTGGCGTGCGGTGCCCGCAACTGATCAGGCCCCAGAGTTTGTCGTCCTTGAGCAGGGAAACGCTCATGGAAGACAGCACCCCCATGTTCTTCATGTATTCGCAGTGGATCGGAGAAACGCTGCGCAGCGTCGAGAAGCTCAGGTCCAGCGGCTGCTGGGTATCGGGACGTAACTGTGGAATCAGCGGAACCGGCGTGTAATCGGCATCGGGAATGATGCGCAACCAGTTGCGACGATAGAGTTCGCGAGCCTGATCAGGAATGTCCGAGGCAGGGAAGAACAAGCCGTTGAACAGTTCCATGTCCGGCGAAGAGGCTTCGGCGATGACCTGGCCGTGACCCTCTTCCTCGAAACGGTATATCAACACACGGTCATAGCCGGTCAGTTTCTGGATTTCGCGAACACTGATTTCATACAGCGCCTGCAGGGTCTTGGCGGTCTGCAATTGGCGCAGCATGCGCCCCAGGTTGGAGATCCGTTCACTGTTGGCGACCTGCGAATCCTTGTCCTGAACTTCAAGCTCCAGCACCAGTACGCCCTGGTGCCGATGCAGCATCGCCTCAAACTCACGGCCATTGAGGGTAATCAGAAGTTGCGGAATGTCGTTGAATGACTCCTGAAGGCTGGCGCTCTTGAGCACGGCTGCCCACCCCTCCCCCACAACCGACTCAAGCGGCTGCCCAAGGATGTGATCGGGGTTCTTGTCGAGCAGTTCCTGCACATTGGCGCTGACCTGCAATATGACAAAGTCCGGCTCGGTGACGGTAAACAACACGCCGTGAGGCTGAATGGCACCCGGATACTGGATAGGCTCGTTTGCACAATTGGCCAACAGGGCTTCAAAAGTATCTTTATCGAGTTGGCTCATAACAGTACCTCTTGACCATCGAGCCAGTGCTCGAAACATGCAAATGTGGATTGGGCCGCCAGCACGGTAGCCTCTGTGGTTGCAGCGTCGGCCTGCACACTGTCCATATAGGCCAGAAACGCTTTCCAGCGCATGCCGGTGGCCGTGCCATAAACATTCAGAAAGGCCGAGCCACTGTGCTCGTCCAGCCCTAGTCGCTTGTGGATTTCACGGCGCAGGATCTGCCCGCCGAGAGTGGCCCCCTCCAGAACATACAGCACTCCAAGGCAGGCTCCGGGCGAATCGATCACCGGCAGTTGCCTGCACTGGGCAAGTGAGTTTATGGCCTGTTCTGTCATGCCAAGGGTATGCAGATCCTGAAATAGCACAGGGGTTTTGACTCGATCGGCTGGCGTCAGTTCTGCCGGTATCAAGCCACTGGCCTGCAAGGCAGCCTCCAGCGGACGGTAGAAACCGTAGTAAGCCTGGAGCAGACGAAGGTAGTAAGCGCTGTTTAAAACAGAAGAGAAAAACGGCAGGCGCTTTTCCAGACCGACATGCAGTTGATTCGTTTCAGCACGCAGAGCATCAAGCAGTCTGGCCGGGGAAGCCTGGGTACACGTTGCCAACATCCACAATGCTCTCAAAGGTGGGAACGACAAAAAACCGCATCCAGGCGAAATAGAGCCCCCAACATACAGACTGCCGACGATATCCGACAGAGCTTTACAAGAATTACCGATGAATTACAGAAGGTTAAGCATCGGAAAAGTCTGTTGTTGACCTGCGAAATTTCACCTGTTGGACAATTTTCAGCGTAGCAGAGCACTCCGCACTGTCTGCTATTCCATTGCCAGGTGCGAAAACTCATTTACGTCGCGCAAGCGCTTCTGGATCACAGAGGCAGAAACATTTATTTCAGACAGCCCGCGACGGGCGTGGATGATGAGGGATTGCGGGTAAAACATGCCCCTTCATTGCGACTGAATGTCGTGAATGAAGGGGCTTGTGAAAGGCGCTGATCAGCGCACGTTGCGATACAACATCAAGCGCGAACTCTCATGCAGACCGCGCGTCAGGTCGCGTAGCCGCTCAAACTCTTCAGGGTTCTGATCGGCAACGTTGTCCAGCGGGGTGCGTGAGGCCAGGTCATGCAGCGTGGGCGAACTGCCGTCGTGTTCCATTTGCAGCAGATAATGCCGGGTGACAGCACCGATCAGCGGGAAGGTGCCTTCACGCAAGACCAGCGGCACCACTCGCTCGCCTTCCGGTGCCGGTTGCTGGATATCGCGCCCCATGGCGCCATTGCTGAATTCGACGCCCGCCATGCCGGCGACCGTGGGCAGCAGATCCGCCAGCCCGACCGCTTCTTCGATGACCCGCGAGCCCAGCAGCGCAGGCGCGTGAATCAGCAGCGGAACGTTATTGCTCTCCAGCCCCAGTTGCTCGAAGGCCGGTGCCATATGAGGAATCTGGCTGATGCGGGTGTTGTGGTCGCCAAACATCACGAAGATGGTGTTCTCGTAGTAGCCACCCGCCTTGGCCAGCTCCATCAGGCGACCGATATTGAAGTCCAGCAACCGCACCGCGTTGTACTGCTCGACACTGCGCGAACCCGCCGCCTGAACCTGCTCCAGCGTCAGGTTGCTGACCTCGAAGCCGTCGTTCTCCTTGGGAATGGTAAAAGGCCGGTGATTGCCTGCGGTCTGCACATACGCAAAGAATGGCCGGTCCTTGGGCAACTCGCGCAGGATCCTGTCGCTTTCCTTGAACAGGTCCAGATCGGAAATGCCCCACACGTCCACCTGAGGCGACTTCCAGTCGCGCTCGTCATAAAGACGCACGTCATCGATGCTGCGCCGAATCAGCGCGTTCATGTTGGCCCAGCCCGAGTTGCCGCCAATCATGTAGAGCTTCTGGTAATCCTTGAAGTCATTGATGATCGTGTTCTGGCGGGTAATCAGCGGATGGCGTGTCGCGGTTTCCTGACGGGTGACGTCCGGTACGCCAGTGATGCTGGCCCAGACCGTTTTGGCCGTGCCGGTCACCGGAACATAGAAATGCCTGAAGAACCAGCTTTCGGTCGCCAGACGATCCAGGTTCGGCGTGGGATTGAGCGGGTTGCCATAAGCTCCTACGGCGCTGGTGCCCAGGGATTCGAGCATTACGAAAATCACGTTCGGCGCACGCTCGCCGTCGATCCGGTAAGGCTGCACGGGCTGCTGACGTTTGAAGTTCAGGGCCTGGGCATCGGGCTGCTGGACACTCAGGTAATTGGCGACCACGTCATAGTGCTGACGTACCTGATCTTCGTCATAGCGCGACTGGGAAACCTTGAGGGTGTCATACAGAAACAGCGCAGGGTTAAGCCCCAATGCCGCCACCTGGTTATTGCCGGAGAAAAACGCATCGCTCCAGCGCAACGGCACCGGGTTTTCCAGGTTGAGGTTGTCCACACGGCCCAGCAGCCCAAGGAAAGTCGCGCAGACAATCACTGCCGCGCCCCAGGCCGCCGACCAGCGTTTGACCGAGCGCGGCGCTCGCTCAAGCGTCATGAGTTCCAGCCAGATCAGGACGCGGCCCAGCACCAGCAAGGTCAACAGCCAGCCGAGACTGATCCACACCACCGGATAGGTTTGCCACAGCATGTCGCGAGAAATCTGGGCATCGTCCAGATAGCGCAGGACACTGGCGTTGAGCCTTACGCCGAGGTAGGCGTAATGGCCGAAGTCGATGACATGAATCATCGTCAGCGCCAGCAATGCCAGCAGCAGGTATGAACGACCTATCCAGCGCAGGGCACGGACGCTGACCATGTTCCAGCGAGGCACGTACAGCAGGAAAGCCACCGGCAGGGACACCAGCAGCGCCAGACGCAAGTCGAAGCGAAAACCGATGCCCAGGGTTTGCAGCACGGTCGGGTCGCTAAACAGCTTCTCGTGCTCGACCCCGGAAAAGCTCCAGAAGAACACGCCCCTCAACAGTGCCGACAACAGGAAAAACAGCACGATTGTGCCTGCCCAATACTGCAGGCGTCGTGATTGCAGCCAACTCATTTTCGTTCCTCGACTAATGCCCCATTCGCGAATGAATTCGCTCCTACGGGTGATAGGCCTGTAGGAGCGGATTCATCCGCGAAGAGCAGGTACATCCGACAGAGATGTATCGTTTGAAACACCGCACCTACAGGCTCTGTGAACGGCCGCGATAAAACTGCCGTGCCACGAACATCAACAACGCAATGCAGCCGTACAACGCCAGGAACGGATCGATCAGGTAATCCCAGTAGTTTTCCGAAGGTTTGATCCGGAAGGTGAAGGCCAGCGTGGCCAGCGCCAGCATCAAGGCACCCAGATGGCTGCGCAGGTAAACCAGCCCAAGGGTGAGAGCCGCAATGGCGATGATCATTGGCCGTGGGTTGAAGCCCCAGCGGTAAGGGTCGAAATACGTAATGCCCAGCGTGGCCGGGTAGAGAACCAGTGCCAGCGCCGCGAGCACCGACAACACCAGCAAACGCTGGCGACTCTCCAGTGGCTGGATGAGCCCCAGGCGCTGGGCGGTCAGCCAGACCAGGCCTATCAGAGTTGTGATAGCCAGATCATCGCTCAGGCTGCGCACGTAGGACGCCAGGGACAGGCCGTCGATGGAAACCACACTCGCCAACGAGGCACCGGCCAGTATCGCCAGCCGCCAGCGCGGCGAGGACGTCCAGGAAGACAGGATCAGAAACAGTACCAGCGCAAACGCCAGATGAGTCAGCCATTGCGCGATCATAACAAGTGCTCCGCCAGCCAGGCTTCGTTGAAGCTGACATGCTTGATAAAGGTGTTGTTCCAGGAATAGACCAAGTGGTACATGCCGTCCGGGCTGCGGATGAAATACGGGTATTCGTATTCAAAATCGCACCCTTGCGGCGAGCAGACTCGCTGGTCCAGGTTGCTCAGGAACTCCGCTTCCAGAGACTGGCGCCGCGCACCACTGGAGGCCCGGAAACCTTCACCGAGGATTTCCCGATAGGCTTCCAGCGAGAACGGATTACCCAGCGGATCGGGAGACTTATCCAGATCGATCACCGGCCGCCATTGGTTCATCTGCTCGTCGGTGCCATACAGGCTCAGTTTGAAACGACCGTCACGCAGGTCGTTCAAGGCCACCAGCAAACCACGCCCCGGCACACCGACCGCCGCCAGCGACGAGTTGGGGTTGCTCGGCTCCAGCGGGTGCGGTTCGCTCCAGGTCTGGCCGCCATCTTCGGTGCGGCTGGCCAGTACGCGGTGATAGGTATTTCCTGCATAACGCAACAAGGCCACGGCCCGCTGCCCGTCCAGCGGTACGACCGTGGGTTGCAGGGAATTGGTGCCGCGACTGATGCGGAACTTGTCGATCACATCACCATTGGGGCTCAGATAAAGGTACTCGGCAAACTTGCCCAGAAACTCGTGATAGACCGGCAGGCCAATCGAGCCGTCGGCATGAAACACCGGCGCTGCGCGAACCAGGGTGCTGATGTTCAGGAAAGGCGAGGTAATCAACTGGCGCGGCGTCGACCAGGTGACGCCCATGTCCTGAGAAACCATGGCATTCACCGAACTCCCGGCCCAGCCACCGACCGATACCGACACATAGAACAGCCAGAGGCGTTGGTCAGGAGCCAGTGCAACCACCGGGTTGCCCAGCTTGCGAATGTATTTGCCCGTGCCGGTCTGGGTGGACTCTCGGGTCGCGAGCACCTGTTCATTGCCCCACTCACCGGCGCTGGCATCGAATCGGGAAGCACGAATTTCCACATCCCCCGCACCCTCTCGGGAACCGGCAAACCATACCGACATCAGGTCGCCGCCGGGCAAGGCGGTAACGGCAGATGAGTGGACGAAATCGTCGAGATCGGAAGATGCGAAACGCGAGCTGTAGGTCGCGGCCGTGGCGACAGCGCCCTCGACACTGACCGGCGTTTCGCTGACTGCGAAAGGAGACAGCTTGTGCAGCGGATGGCTGAGCCAGGCGCTGAAAAAAATCAAGACAACAGCAAGGCCTGCGCTCCATGCAGCCAGGTTTCGGGAAATAACAGGCATGAAAATCCAGCACCTTAGCGAAGGGAGTTACGGGTCTGTTCAGTTGTCGGTTTGCTCGGGCAATGAGCGCCGCTTGCCGGTCAACATCGACAGCGGCAGGTTGTCGCGCACCTGAAAACTCTCGAATACAGCGGCTGCCATGTGCAGCACCACCAGCGCGCAAAGCACGTCGGCCAAGGTTTCGTGGATCTGCAACGGCCAGTCGGCGCCCCACAGGGCATCCACTTCTTCCATCATCCAGCCGGTCAGCCCGATGGAGAAAATCAGCGCCATCATCAGGACCATGACCAGCGCCCCCAGAGGCGAATGACCGAGCCGGTGAACAGGTCGCCGGTCGATCAGCGACTGCACATGAGCACGCAAACGACTCGGGCTCGGCCAGAAGTCACTCCAGCGGGCACTGCGTGGCCCGATGAATCCCCACACCACTCGCACGCACAGCCAGGCAACTGCGTAATAGCCCAACCAGACATGCCAGTCGCCACCGGCTTCGTTAAGGAAGTAGTTGGCAATGAAGACGCCCGCGACAGAAAGATGAAACAGTCTGACCAAAGGGTCCCACAGGCGCAGGGAAGCGCGGCTCATCAGCCCTTGATCTCGGTCTTCACGGCCTTGCCGCTAACGGGGTCATGGTAGATTTCGACCTTGCGCTTGTCCTTGTCGAAACCGTAGATCTCGTAGCAGTTGCCGTCAGTGACCTTGAACTTGCTGATCTGGTAACCCTGGGCCTTGAGTTGCTCCTGGAACTTGGCCTGATCCTGCCACTGGGATTTGTCGGCGGTGGTGCATTGCGGGCCGGCAAGTGCCAGAGGGCTGGCCATCAGCAAGGAAATCAGCAGGACTTTACGCATGTTGGATACTCGCAGCAGTTAAGGAGCCGCTACTGTGCGAAAGCAATCTTAGGAAAAGCTTAAGGTGCAACAGATCGTTACATCTTCTCGACATATGGCTCTACGCGAGCCTCGGCCATAACGGCATGATGGCGCCCGCCCTCCCCCAACCCATTGCCCGGAACCTCTTATGCGTCTGCTTCTGGTGGAAGATGATCGCGCCATCGGCCAAGGCATCAAAGTCGCCTTGAACACTGAGGGCTATACGCTTGACTGGATCGAGGACGGACTCAGCGCCCTGCATGCCCTGCGCAGCGAGCGCTTTGATCTGTTGCTGCTGGACCTCGGCTTGCCACGTCTGGACGGCTTCGACCTGCTGCGCCAGTTGCGCGCCGAAGAGCAATCGCTGCCGGTGCTGATCCTGACCGCTCGTGACGGTACGCAAGACCGCATCGCCGGGCTGGATGCAGGAGCGGATGATTATCTGATCAAGCCTTTCGACGTCAACGAACTGAAAGCCAGGGTGCGCGCCCTGTTGCGCCGCAGCCAGGGTCGGGCACAACCGCTGCTGGAACACGCGGGTATCAGCCTGGACCCGGCGTCGCAACAGGTCAGCTATCAGGGCAGTGAAGTCCCCATGACGCCCATGGAGTATCAGTTGCTGCATCAACTGATGATCCGTCCCGGCAAGGTCGTCACTCGCGAGCGTCTGTCTACCACGCTCTATGGCTGGCAGGAAAAAGTCGAAAGCAACACGCTGGAAGTGCTGATCCACAACCTGCGCAAGAAACTGTCCACTGACCTGATCCGCACCGTTCGCGGCGTCGGTTACCTGCTGGAGCTCAAGGCATGACCTCGGTACGCGCACGAATCCTTGCCCCGGTATTGCTGTTGTTGCTGCTGGGCGATCTGATCATCGGCCTGCTGGTGCTGCGCGACAGTCACCATGAAATCGAAGAGGTCTACGACGCCCAGTTGGCGCAAAGCGCCCGTTTGCTGCAAGGCGTGCTGCGTCAGCGGGCGGAAGGTGAAAAGGACCTGAGCAAGCTGTATGAAGCCTTCGATGAAGCCATGAGCCGAGTCGGCACCAGCGGCGTGGCCCATCCTTACGAAACCCGGCTGACCTTCCAGGTCTGGCGCACTTCGGGTGAACTGCTGGTCCGTTCAGCCGAAGCCCCGGTACTCAGCGAACCGCCCAAGGAGGAAGGCTCCCACGACCTCGTGGAAAATGGCCGTGAATGGTGTGGCTTCCTGCTGGCAGATCCACAGCAAGGCTTCCTGATCTGGGTCGGCGAGCGCGACGATGTGCGTCAGGGCCTGATCCAGATCATTGTGAGTCACACCGTCTGGCCGACCGTGATTGGCGTTCCGTTATTGATCGTGTCGATCTGGCTGGTCATCGGCTGGGGCCTGCGCCCGCTGCAATCCATGGCTCAGGTGATCCGCAAGCGCGATGCAGAGAGCCTGGAGCCTCTGGCGCTGTCGCCATTGCCAAAGGAGCTGGAGCCCATGCAGACCGCGCTCAACCGTCTGCTGACCCAGATCGACAACCTGCTGGAACGCGAACGACGCTTCATTGCCGATGCCGCCCATGAGCTGCGCACGCCCTTGACTGTGCTGCGCATCCACGCACAGAACGCCCGTCAGGCCGAACTTCCCGAACAACGCCTGGAAGCGCTGGATTTCCTGGTACATGGCGTTGACCGGGCGGCACGCATCGCCAGCCAGTTGCTGACCATGGCCCGCCTTGAACCGCGCCTGAGCCCGGATCAGTTGAAGACCTTTGAGCTCAATACGCTGGTCCAGGAAGAAATGGCCGAACTCACGCCACTGGCGCTGGAAAAACGTGTCGAGCTGGTACTGGAGGCCGATGAAGTGTGCGTGATCCACAGCGATCCAGGAGCCATCACCATCGCCTTGCAGAACCTGCTGACCAACGCCCTCAACTTCGCTCCAGCTGCCAGCGAGATTCGGGTTGTGCTGCAACGTCTGGACGATGGCAGCGCCCACCTGTGCGTAGAAGACGCTGGACCCGGTATCGACGAACAACACAAGGCACGCCTGCTCGAACGCTTCTACAGCAAGGGCAACAGCAATGGCGCAGGATTGGGGCTGGCAATTGTCGACATGATCGTGCGCAAGCTCGAAAGCAGCCTGCATCTGGGCAACTCACCGCAAGGCGGGCTGCGGGCGGAATTGCGGATCAATAGTCAGGCAGTTTCGTAAACACCTCGTCGCGGGCAAGCACTCCCCCTCATGCGTTGCTTTTGTGGGAGGGGGCTTGCCCGCGACGCTTTTGACTCATCTGGATGCCGCAGAACTCACATATCCCCCTGCCGCCTTGCGACGCACCAGGGCAATCAGCAGAATCGTCCCGGTAACCGCCGCGGTCATCAGCGTTTCATAACGGTAGGTGGGGGTGATCAGCATGTATCCCAGCACCAGTGTGATCAGCCCGATCACCAGCCAGGTCAACCATGGGAACAGCCACATCTTGAAGGCCGGCTCCTGGCCTTCCTTCTCCAGCCTTGTCCGCATGCGCAACTGGGAAACGGCAATCACCAGGTACACCAGCAACGCAATGGCACCAGTGGTGGACAGCAGGAAACCGAACACCTTGCCCGGAAAGGCGTAGTTCACGAAGCAGCCGACAAAGCCTGCCAGGGTGGAAAGAATCACCGCGACAGTCGGCACACCGCTGCCGGAAACACGTCTGATCTGCACAGGCGCTTCGCCCCGTGCGCCCAGGGAATACAGCATCCGCGAGGCGGTGTAGAGGCCGGAGTTCATGCAACTGGTGACAGCCACGAACACCACGATATCGACCACCATCTTGGCGCCCGGCACATTGATGATTTCCAGTGCCCGCTGGAACGAACCCACTTGCAGCAAGCGCGGGTCATTCCAAGCCACCAGCGACACGATGAAGAAGATCGAGAAGATGTAGAAAATCGCGATGCGGTACACCACCAGGTTGGTGGCCTTGCGGATCTTCTCTTTGGGGTTGGCCGTTTCATCGGCGGCAATGGTGACGATTTCTGCGCCGAAGAATGAAAAGATCGTGATCAATACGCCGCCCAGCACAGCGCCAAAACCATTGGGCATGAAACCGCCGTTCTGCCAGATCTGAGCGACGCCGGATGTTTCGGCCAGTGGCCAGAAGCCCAGTACGGCCAGGGTGCAGACGCCGATGAACGCCAGGATCGCAATGACCTTCACCAGCGCGAACCAGTACTCGAATTCACCGAAATTCTTCACGCTCACAAGATTGGTACAGGACAGCGTGATCATGATCAGAAAGGCGAACAGCCAGGACGGCACCGAGGGCATCCAGGCGTGCAGGATATCGGCACCGGCAATCGCTTCGACCGGAATGATCAGGACCCAGAACCACCAGTACAACCAGCCGATGGTAAACCCGGCCCATGGCCCGATGGCCTGCCCGGCATAGGTGGAGAATGAACCGCTATCGGGGTTGGCAATCGCCATTTCACCCAGCATGCGCATGACCAGCAAAACCAGCAGGCCGGCAATGCCGTAAGAGATCAGGATCGCTGGCCCCGCCGTGGCGATGGCCTTGGAGGAGCCGATGAACAGGCCGGCACCAATGATGCCCGCAATGGAAATCATCGAAACCTGACGAGATGTCAGCCCGTGTTTCAGGGAGCGGTGCTCGTTCTTTTTATGAGAAACCATGTTCTACCCTCAACGTTGAAGTTGCACAGGGCGGCACGCAAAGAGGCAGCCCGACGACGCAACCTGTTTTTGAATAAGCATTCTTGTTGGCGCAGTGTTCCCACCGCTTTATTGGCTTACTTTCAAACGGAATTCAGATAGACCGGATGCCGAAAGACCGCCACGGCAAAGCCGGGCGAGTATGAAACTTGCCATTTGTATTTCCTTGAATCGATTTCGTACGGCAGCAGAAATTGAATGAAATTTATTGTTGTATGGCGTTTTATTCTTTTAAGAAATCAAAGTACGACGCGCAGGCATTGCCCGGCGTGATACAGCGTAAAACCCGCATCGTAAGCCAGGGTGCGCAATGAACTGCCCAGTACCGTCTTGCTCTTCGAGAAGCTGACTGGCAGGGCCTTGGCATCGTTGGTCAGCAGGTAATCGGCAAAGCATTTGCCCACCAATGTTCCGGTGGTGACACCCCGTCCATTGAAACCGGTCGCGGCCAGGAGGCCGGGGGCTGGCTCGAACAGACGCAGCAAATGGTCTGGCGTAAAGCCGATACGGCCCGTCCAGGTGCATTGCCACTCGACCTTGCCCAGTTGCGGAAAGTAATGCTGCTGAATGCGGTCGGCCCACTGACGAATGAACCACAGCGGGTAATTGCCGGCATTACCCAGGCTACCCAGCAACAGGCGTCCGTGTGCATCACGGCGAATGCTGCTCAATACCGTGCGCGTATCCCATGAGCCTTGCCCACCGCGCAGCACGCTTTCCTGCTCGGGGCCACTGAGCGGCAGCGAGGCCACCTGATAGTAGTAACCGGCAAAAATGTGATCCTTCACATCCGTCCATTCGCCCTCGGTGTAGGCATTGGAGGCGATGACGACCTTTTCGGCCCGCACGCTGCCCTTGTCGGTGGAGACTTTCCAGCCATCGTCCGTGCGTTGCAGCCCGGTTACCGGCGAGTCACCAAACAGCAAGCCGCCACGGGCAACCACATTGGTCGCCATGCCCGAGGCATAAGCCATGGGGTTGACGGTCCCGGCCCGATGATCCAGCAGCGCCCCGGAAATCTTGTCGGTGCCGCAGGCGTCTTCGCAGGTCTTGCCGGTCAACAGCTCGACATTGGCACCACGACGCTGCCACTGCTCGGCACGGCTGCGCAGGTCTGCCAGCCCTTTGGCGTTGTGCGCCATATGCAAGGTGCCGGTGCGGGTTTCCTGACAGTCGATGTTGTACTTGTCGATGGTGGAGAACACCAGGGCCGGCGCAGCACCCAATGCGCCATTGAGGCGATTGGCTTCAGCGCTGCCCAGGACTTTTTCCAGCTCGTCCGGCGCAACCCAGGTCCCGGCGTTGACCAGCCCCACGTTGCGCCCCGAGCCGCCGTGGCCCACTTGATGGGCTTCCACGATACAAACGGACTTGCCACCTTCCAGCAATTGAAGGGCGGCGGACAGACCGGTAAAACCGGCCCCGATCACGCAAACGTCGGCGGATAGCTCACCGGTCAACGGCGGGTAGCTCGGCCGTTGCGGCGTCAGTTGTTCCCACAGGCACCCTTGACGAAATTGCGTCATTGCAGAACTCCAGCCTCATGAAGTTTCAGGCTCGCCGGGCGAGCCTGATGCCCTGTCTGTCAGTCGAAAACAATCCCTTGAGCCAGCGGCAGCTCGCGGGAATAGTTGACGGTATTGGTCTGACGACGCATGTAGGCCTTCCAGGAGTCGGAGCCGGATTCACGCCCGCCACCGGTTTCCTTCTCGCCACCAAATGCCCCGCCGATTTCGGCACCGCTGGTGCCAATGTTGACGTTGGCAATGCCGCAGTCGCTGCCGGCAGCACTCTGGAAAGTCTCGGCCTCACGAATGTCGGTGGTGAAGATGCAGGACGACAGGCCTTGTGGCACTTCGTTGTTCAGGCGCAGCGCTTGCTCGAACTCGTCGTAAGTCAGCACGTAGAGAATCGGCGCAAAGGTTTCGTGACGCACCACATCACTCTGGGCCGGCATCTCGACGATGGCCGGGGTCACGTAGTAGCCATTCGGGTATTTGTCCTGCAACTGGCGCTCGCCGCCGAATACCTGGCCGCCCTCATCACGGGCCTTGCTCAGTGCATCCTGCATGGCCGAAAAAGCCTGCTTGTCGATCAACGGACCGATCAGGTTGCCTTCACGCGGGTCGCCGACACGGACCTTGCCGTAGGCCGCTTTCACACGGGCAACCACTTCGTCCTTGATGGAGCGATGCACGATCAGACGGCGCAGCGTGGTGCAGCGCTGGCCAGCAGTGCCCACCGCACTGAACAGAATGCCGCGCACGGCCAGATCCAGATCGGCACTCGGGGCCAGGATCATGGCGTTGTTGCCGCCCAGTTCCAGAATGCTGCGACCGAAACGAGCCGCGACACGCGGGCCTACTTCACGGCCCATGCGGGTGCTACCGGTGGCGCTCACCAACGCGACACGCGGGTCATCGACCAGCGCCTCGCCAGCCTCACGATCACCGATGATCAGTTGTGCCAGACCTTCAGGCGCATCACCGAAGATTTTCAGGGCCTTTTCAAACAGGGCCTGGCTGGCCAGAGCGGTCAGCGGGGTTTTCTCCGAAGGCTTCCAGATCACAGGGTTACCGCAGACCAGCGCCAGCGTGGTGTTCCAGGCCCAGACCGCTACCGGGAAGTTAAAGGCGCTGATGACACCGACCACGCCCAGTGGATGCCAGGTTTCACGCATGTGATGGCCAGGACGCTCGGAGGCGATGGTCAAGCCGTACAGCTGGCGGGAAAGGCCGACGGCGAAGTCGCAGATGTCGATCATTTCCTGCACTTCACCCAGGCCTTCCTGAGTGATCTTGCCGGCCTCGATGGACACCAGTTCGCCCAGCTCGGCTTTATGTTCGCGCAGCACTTCACCAAAGATACGCACCAGCTCACCACGGCGTGGAGCCGGTACAGTGCGCCACTTCAGAAACGCACTCTGGGCACTGTCGATGCGCGCCACGACCTGCGCCTTGCCTTCCAGGCTGACGGAGGCAATCTGGCTGCCATCGATAGGGGTGTAGACGGGGTAGCCCCCTTCTGTGTATGCATTTTTCGCTACGCCCAGGCTTGCTAACAAATTGGCAACCACATTGATTCTCCTGCAAATGACACTGGTTGAAATCATTGATGTGGATCAGTATTGATCCGCAACAGTCCTTGTCACAAACGACCATTTAGAAAAACATGATTCCGTTTTGGAATGAACCACCCCGCACGTCAACAGGTAACCGGTAATGTCCAAGCGTTTGATGCCCTCAACGACCGCCTTGCAGTGTTTTGAAGCCTCGGCCCGTCACTTGAACTTCACTCGTGCAGCCCAGGAACTGAACCTCACCCAAAGCGCCGTGAGCAAGCAGGTCGCGCAACTGGAAGAGATGCTCTGCCACCCGTTGTTCCAGCGTATCCGCCGTCGTCTGCACCTGACTCCGGCAGGCGAGTTGTACATGGCCGAGGTGAGCAAGATCCTCATTCAGGTCGACATGTCGAGCCGCTACATCCTGACCTATGGCGGCGAGACAGAGGTACTGAAAATCGCCACCCAGCCGACGTTCGGCGACCGCTGGCTGGTGCCGAACCTGAAGGGCTTCGGCAGCCAGAACCCCGGCATTCACCTGGATATCCGCAGCGAGCTGGAACCCTTCGATCTGGTCAGGGCCAAGGCCGATGTGGCGTTCTTTTTCGGTCAGGGCACCTGGCCCGGAGCCACTTGCATCGAGCTGTTCAAGGAGGAAATGGTGCCGGTGTGCGCGCCGGACCTGCTGGCCAGCAACGGCATCCCGAGTGCCCAGGCCTTGACCGGCCATACCCTGCTGCAATGCACCTCGCGTCCCGAGGCCTGGCATGAATGGTTTCTGGAGCAGAACCTGCATTCGCAAAGCAGCTATCACGGCCCGCGTTTCGACACTTTTTACATGTGCATTCGTGCCGCTCAGGCCGGTTGCGGCATTGCCTTGATTCCGCGCTATCTGGTCAACGAAGAACTGGCCGAAGGCAAGCTGGTGATTGCCTGGGACCACCCGATGCAGAGCGATGGCTCGCATTTTCTGGCTCATGCCGAACATGCGGCGCAAGTGCCTAAGGTCAAGGCGTTCGTGGAGTGGATAAAACAGCGGGTAAAAGCCCGACATTCAGAATTATTGGAATGACACGGCGATTTTATTTCGTTTGCGGGGCATGTCCGTTGTTCGTTTAGATAGACGCAACGTTAAACACAGCAGGATGCCCCCATGTCTTTGCGTATGCCATCGAACACCGTCCATAGAACCCGCCGTGATTGGTTGCCGGAGCGTTTCCAGTGAGCAACGAAAATATCAGCGCGTCCATTTCATTCGTTCACCCTGTCACCCTTTCCCACGGCAAGAACGCCGAAGTCTGGGACACGAACGGCAAGCGTTATATCGACTTTGTCGGCGGCATTGGCGTGCTGAACCTGGGCCACTGCAACCCGCTGGTGGTCAAGGCCATTCAGGAACAGGCCGAAAAGCTCACCCACTACGCCTTCAACGCCACGCCCCATGATCCGTACATTCAGTTCATGAACACGCTTGAGCGGTTTGTGCCGGTCAGCTATCCCTTAAGCGGCATGCTCACCAACAGCGGCGCCGAGGCGGCGGAAAACGCCTTGAAGATCGTGCGCAGTGCCACCGGTCGTACGGCGGTCATTGCCTTCGATGGCGCCTTTCATGGCCGCACCCTGGCGACCCTGAACCTCAACGGCAAGGTCGCCCCATACAAACAGCGTATCGGCGTACTGCCCGGCACCGTTTATCACATCCCCTTTCCGAGCAAGGATACGGGCGTCACCACCGCCGAAGCGCTGAAGGCCATGGAGCGTCTGTTCAGTGTCGAACTCGATGTCAGCGACGTGGCCTGCTTTATCTTTGAAGCGGTTCAGGGCGAAGGTGGATTCCTGCCCATGGAGCCCGAGTTCGCTCAGGCGCTGCGCGCGTTCTGCGATGACAAGGGCATTGTGTTGATTGCCGACGAGATCCAGTCCGGCTTCGGTCGCACCGGTCAGCGCTTCGCATTCAGCCGCCTGGGGATCGAGCCGGACCTGATTCTGCTCGGCAAAAGTATCGCTGGCGGCATACCGCTGGGCGCAGTGGTGGGCCGCAAGCAGTTGCTCGACACCCTGCCCAAAGGCGGACTGGGCGGCACCTATTCCGGAAACCCCATCGCCTGCGCGGCCGGGCTGGCGTCGTTGGCGCAAATGACCGATGAAAACCTGTCTCGCTGGGGCGAAACACAGGAAAACATCATCCTCAGCCGCTACCGTTCCTGGCAGGAGCAAAAGCTGTCGCCTTATCTGGGCAGGCTGACCGGCGTCGGCGCCATGCGTGGCATTGAACTGATCACCCCCGAAGGCGCACCGGGCACCCAGCAACTGGCGCAACTGCTGCAACTGGCCAGAGATGCCGGGTTGTTGCTGATGCCGAGCGGCAAGTCACGGCACATCATTCGCCTGCTGGCGCCCTTGACCATCGAGCCGGAAGTCTTGAATGAAGGGCTGGATATTTTCGAGCGCTGCCTGGCTGCCCTCGACTGAACTGGAATTTGTGCGGAGAAACGATCCAGATGAGCACTGCAACCTTTGCAAACCGTGATGACATTCGAGCCAGCTTTTCCCGCGCCATGTCGCAGATGTACAAGACCGAAGTCCCGCTCTACGGCACCTTGATGGAGCTGGTTTCCGAGGTCAACGACGGAGTCATGACCCATCAGCCCAGAATTCTGGAGAGCCTGAAGCAGACGGGCGAAATCCAGCGCCTGGACATGGAGCGCCATGGCGCCATTCGTGTCGGTACGGCACTGGAACTGGCAACCCTCGCCCGCCTGTTCGCGGTCATGGGCATGGAGCCTGTGGGTTATTACGACCTGACGCCTGCCGGTGTGCCGGTTCACTCCACCGCGTTTCGGGCGGTACACGAGCAGTCGTTGCAAGTCAGCCCGTTCCGCGTGTTCACCTCGCTGCTGCGCCTTGAGCTGATCGAAAACGATAAGCTGCGCACGTTTGCCGCAGAGGTTCTGGCCCAGCGGATGATCTTCACACCCAGAGCATTGGCGCTGATTGAAAAGCACGAACAGCAAGGCGGCCTGAACGAGTCGGACGCGAGCGAATTCGTACAAGAGGCGCTGGAAACCTTCCGCTGGCACAACACCGCAACGGTTTCGCTACAGGACTACAAACAGCTCAATGCCCAGCATCGCCTGATTGCCGACGTCGTCGCCTTCAGAGGCCCGCATATCAACCACCTCACCCCGCGCACGCTGGATATCGATGCCGTTCAGGCTGGCATGCCTGGCAAAGGCATCACACCCAAAGCCGTGGTGGAAGGCCCGCCCCGTCGCCAATGCCCGATTCTGCTGCGCCAGACCAGCTTCAAGGCACTGGAAGAAGCCATCACTTTCAGCGGCGAGTCCGGCAGCCATTCGGCCCGCTTCGGTGAAATAGAACAGCGCGGCGCAGCACTGACACCCAAAGGCCGGGCACTCTACGACCAGTTGCTGAATGCGGCCCGCGACGAACTGGGCGAGTTCCCCAACGAAGCCAACTCGGTGCGTTATGCCCGATTGCTGGAGAAAACCTTCCAGGCCTTCCCCGACAGCTATCAGGAAATGCGCGATCAGGATCTGGCCTACTTCCGCTATTTCCCCACCGAACAAGGCATCGCCGCCCGCCAGAACGGCTCACAGCCCGGCGATCTGGAACAACAGATAAAGGCCGGGCATATTCGTTTCGAGCCACTGGTGTATGAAGACTTTCTGCCGGTCAGCGCCGCGGGCATCTTCCAGTCCAACCTGGGCGACGACTCACAGTCGCATTACGCGACCAGCTCCAATCAGGACGAATTCCAGAAAGCCTTGGGACGTCAGACCATCAATGAATTGAAACTGTATGCCGATACCCAGCGCCGGTCACTGGAGGCGCTGGGGCTGTAACTTCCATACGCCGAGGTGTAGTAACAATTAAGGCACAAACGAAACTTGCTGGCGAAAAGGCCTGAAAACTGACAGATATTCTGCGTCTGTATGAAGTCGCCAGCAAGCTGCCTCCCACAAAGTGATTTATGACCTGAACTGATCGGCATTCCCCCCGCCTGGGCATCCTGAAAACCCTACTTTCTGTGTTCACTTTAAGGCAACGATAAATAAAGTTCGCAATATTGGTGTGCAGCATGCTGCTCTGCATACTCGCACCCAAAGGTTCACAGCAGCCTGGGCCGATATCACTCCGCGGCCTTACAAGAATATTCAGCCCCACAAGGGCTTCCATGGGCTCCATGGACTTTTAAAGCTGCCCCGGGCGCCACAACGCGCCCACCTGAAAAGCACAACAACGATTGATAAGGCCTCTTAAAGGTCATTCAGCAGGCAAGGGGATCATCATGCAACACTCACAGGCCGCAGTGACGGGCGACAAGCAGGCTGTCTCAGCCACTGTAAAACTGTATACCTGGGCCGCGATAATCCTTATCGCCGCCGAGCTGATCGGTGCCATCAGCATCCCTCTCGGTCCTGGCAAAGTCGTCTTGCTGCCCATGGTCTGGGCACTGGTGCTGGGTGCGGTGATCGGTATCGCCAGCCGCCGGATGCCAGGCACCATCGGTGTCGACCACGCCACACAATTGCGCTCGGCCTCCATCCTGCAACCCGCCCTGCTGATCTTTATCGCCAAGCTTGGTCTGGTGGTCGGCGGTTCGCTGCCTGTGGTCTTCGCCTCTGGCTGGGCGCTGCTGTTCCAGGAGTTCGGCCATTTCGTCGGCACTGTGATCCTCGGCCTGCCTGTCGCGCTGATGCTGGGCATCAAGCGTGAAGCCATCGGTGCAACCTTCTCCGTCGGCCGTGAGCCGAGCCTGGCGATCATCGGTGAACGCTATGGCATGGATTCTCCGGAAGGCCGCGGCGTACTGGCCGAATACCTGACCGGTACGTTGTTCGGCGCCCTGTTCATTGCCATCGTGGCCGGTTTCATCACCAGCCTCGGCATCTTCCACCCCAACTCTCTGGCCATGGGCTCGGGCATTGGTTCAGGCAGCATGATGGCCGCCGCAGCCGGTGCCATCGCCGCGCAGCAGACGCCGGAAGTCGCCAAGGAAGTCATGACGCTGGCGGCAGCCTCCAACCTGATCACCACCACCATCGGCACTTACTTCACCCTGTTCATCTCCTTGCCGCTGGCGGTCTGGGGCTATCGAGTGCTGGAGCCGCTGATCGGCCGTACCACCAAGGCGTCCATTACCAGCGAAAACATCAGCAGCAAGGACGTCTCTCTGGAAGTCCCAGAGCTGAGCTGGGCCGGTAAGGTCAGCGCGTGGCTGGCAGCAGGTGCGCTGGCGCTGATCGCCAACTATGTCGGTTACAAGACCCTGTCCACCGATGCCCTGACCGGCATGGGCATCATGATCTTCTGTGCCTTTGCGGGTGAAGTGCTGTGCAACCTGCTGCGCCGCAAGATCCCGGCCGTGTGCATGGTGTCGCTGGTGGCGATGTTCCTGACCTCGCCTGCCTGCCCGTTCGCAGCGGAAATCTCCAGGCTGACCAGCTCGATCAACATGCTCGCCGTGATTACCCCCATGCTGACCTTCGCCGGTCTGTCGATTGCCAAGGACCTGCCGGCTTTCCGCCGCCTGGGCTGGAGGATCGTGCTGGTATCGTTCCTCGCCAACTTCGGCACTTTCATCGGCGCAGTACTGATCGCTGAAATGTTCCATTGATCTCTGCTGAGCGGATATGAAAAGGGCGCGTCGATTGACGCGCCCTTTTCATTTGTCCTGTGTCGCTTCGCTGACCAGCCAGTCGTGCACCGCACGGCGGGACGGCGTACTCAACGCCCCCTCACGATAAGCCAGTACGTACTTTTTCTTGGCCTTGATCGGATGCCCGAAAGGCACGATCAGCGAGCCCTGCTCCAATTCGTCGGTAATCAGCGTCTTGCGGGCAATGGCCACGCCCATGCCCATTCTTGCAGCATCGATGGTCAGGTGATTGCGGTTGAAGGTATGGCCGCGCCGTACATCGATCCCGGCCGCACCGATGGCCGCCAGGTAAAACTCCCACTCGGCGTATTCATAGCTGCCACGCCAGGCCGTGATGTCGTGGAGCAGCGGGAAGTGTACCAACTGGCTCGGAGTATCCAGAGGCGGCTTGCCTTCCAGCAGCGCTGGCGAGCACACAGGGAATAACTCTTCTTCCAGCAAGGGCGTGGTCATCAACCCCGGATAGCTGCCGTCGTTGAGATCGATGGCCAGGTCGAAGTCGTCATCTCGCAGCGAACCGCTGCTGTCTTCGGCAATGATCCGCAACTGGATATCGGGAAAGGCTTCCTGCAGACGCGGCAGCCTTGGCATCAGCCATTTGCCGAGAAACGAAGGGATGCAACGCAGCTTGAACACGCCGCCGATCCGCCCGGAATGCAGCAGGCGCAGTTCATCGCTGATACGGCTCTGCACTTCATTGGCCACCAGCGCCAGCCGCTGCCCTTCGGCGGTCAGTTCAAGCCCGCGCCCGACCCGATGAAACAGGGCAAAGCCCAGACGCTCTTCGAGCTGACGCATCTGCTGGCTGATGGCACCGGGCGTTACATGCAGCTCTTCGGCACAACGGGTGAAGGAAAGGTGCCTGGCCGCACAGGCGAACACTTGTAACCAGGCGTGCATCTGCGCATTGAAAATTCTGCTCATTGAAGAGTTCCGCTAAAGCGTTGCATAGGAACAATCGTTTGTCGTTTGGAGGCCCCGAGCCAACTATGAGAGCCATGAACAGGGAGCCCATGACTCCCATGGAAACTCATTTGCAGGACCTCCGTGATGGCTATTAGCGTCTTCGACATGTTCAAAATCGGCATTGGCCCTTCCAGTTCGCACACCGTAGGACCGATGCGGGCCGGGGCGCTGTTTGTGACTGATCTACGCAACCGCAACCAGTTGCATAGCGTAGAACGGATCGAAGTGCGATTGTACGGTTCTCTTTCGGCAACCGGCATAGGTCATGGCAGCGATCGTGCCACTGTCATGGGTTTACTCGGCGAATGGCCAGACCGGATCGACCCGAGCCAGGTCAATCAACGCATCGACGCCCTGCTGGAAAACGGCCAGTTGCTGCTGGCTGGCGAGCGGGAAATCAAGTTCCTCTGGCAGCGCGACATGTGCCTGCTGGACGAAAGCCTGCCTTATCACCCCAACGGCATGACGCTGTGCGCTTATGGCGCGACCGGCGAGCTGTACGAGCAGACTTACTATTCGGTCGGTGGCGGCTTTGTGATCGACGCCGCGCAAGCTGCCAGTGGCGTGCTGGACAACGATGACACGGTCCTGCCTTATGACTTTTCCAGCGGCGCCGAATTGCTCAAGCTGTGCAAGACCCATGGCCTGAGCATTTCCGGCCTGATGATGGCCAACGAAAAGGCCTGGCGTAGCGAAGAGGAAATCCGCGAGAAGATTCTGGTCATCTGGGAAGCGATGCGTGATTGCGTCAACAAAGGCCTGAACGAAACCGGGATTCTGCCCGGCGGCCTGAAAGTCCGTCGTCGTGCCCACCGCCTGCATCAGAACCTGCAGAACCTGGACAACCCCAACGTGATCGGCTCGACCCTCAGCGCCATGGAGTGGGTCAACCTTTTCGCGCTGGCGGTCAACGAAGAAAACGCCGCCGGTGGCCGCATGGTGACTGCACCCACCAATGGCGCAGCGGGTATCGTGCCTGCGGTGTTGCATTACTTCATGAAGTTCAACCCGGCAGCCAATGAAGACGACGTGGTGCGTTTCTTCCTCAGCGCCGCTGCCGTGGGCATTCTGTGCAAGAAAAACGCATCCATCTCGGGCGCGGAAGTGGGCTGCCAGGGCGAAGTCGGATCCGCCTGCGCCATGGCCGCAGCCGGCCTTGCCGAGATTATCGGAGCGTCACCCGAGCAAGTGGAAAACGCCGCGGAAATCGGCCTGGAGCACAACCTTGGCCTGACTTGCGACCCGGTGGGCGGGTTGGTGCAAGTGCCTTGCATCGAGCGCAACGCCATTGCCGCCGTCAAGGCAATCAATGCCGCGCAAATGGCACTGCGCGGTGATGGCGAGCACTTCATCTCACTGGATCACGCCATCCGCACCATGCGCGATACCGGTGCCGACATGCACGACAAGTACAAGGAGACCTCACGCGGCGGGCTGGCGGTGAATCTGGTGGAATGCTGATTGCTATAGTCGCGGCCAAGGCCCCTCCCACTGAAATTGTGGGAGGGGCCTTGGCCGCGACAGATACATGAAAATAATCAACTCACCGGCAAACACTGCTCCACCAACGCCGTCCATACCGCAACGCCAGGCTCGATCACCTGATCGTTGAAGTCGTAATACGGGTTATGCAGTGCGGCGGAAGGTTTCTCTCCGTCCACGCCCAGCCAGACATACGCGCCCGGGCAGGCATGCAGCATGAAAGCGAAGTCTTCGGACGCCATCGATGGATTGCAGCCCCATTGCACATTGGCTTCGCCCACCGCCGCAACAGCCGCCTGACGAATCGTGGCCGCTGCTTCGACATGGTTCTCGGTGACCGGGTAACCGACGTTATAGACCAGCTCGCCACGCACTCCGAAAGCCACCGGCAAACGCTCGACGAATTCGCCGATCAGTTGCTGGACCTTGGCCCGCACCGGCGTCTGCAAACAACGCACCGTACCGCGCAACACGGCTGTTTCCGGGATGACGTTGATCGCTTCACCGGCATTGAACTGGGTGATGCTGACCACCGCCGAATCCAGCGGCGAAAGACGCCGCGACACGATGGTTTGCAGGCCTAATACCAGTTCGGCAGCCGCCACGATCGGGTCTGTGCCCTTGTCCGGCATGGCAGCATGGCTGCCTTTGCCGGTCAGGGTGATCTCGAAAGTATCCAGCGAAGCCATCATCGGACCAGGATTGATCACGACATTACCTGCCGGAACGCCCGGCCAGTTATGCAGCCCGTAGATCGCATCCATCGGGAACTGCTCGAACAGGCCGTCCTCGATCATGCGCTGGGCGCCACCCAGGTTCTCTTCGGCTGGCTGGAAGACAAAATGTACCGTGCCACGGAATTTGCGGGTTTCGGACAGGTGACGGGCAGTCGCCAGCAGAATCGCGGTGTGGCCATCGTGACCGCAGGCATGCATGCAGCCTTTGTGTACCGACTTGTGCGCGGTGTCACCCAGCTCCTGGATCGGCAGCGCGTCCATGTCGGCACGAATGCCGATCACCGGGCCGTCGCCGTTGCGCAGAGTGCCGACGACACCCGTGCCGCCGAGGCCGCGATGGACCTCGACGCCGAAGCTGGTCAACAGACGAGCCACTTTATCGGAGGTTTGCAGCTCCTGGAAACCCAGCTCGGGGGCCGCGTGGATGGTGCGGCGCCAGACCGTGGCCTGATCGATCAGGGCTTTGGAAATTTTCATCACTGTTACTCCAGACTCGCGCCATAACCAAAGCTTGCGGCAGGCTTGGCGGCGGTTTCAACCCAGACACTTTTCACTTCGCTGTACTCACGCAGCGCATCAAGGCCCGAGGAACGGCCATAACCGCTTTCACCGTAACCACCGAACGGCGAGCTGACGTGAATGGTCTTGTAGCCGTTGACCCAGAAGGTCCCGGCGCGCACCTGTTTGGCAACGCGATGAGCACGGCCGACATCACGAGTCCAGACGCCACCGGCCAGGCCGAAGCGGCTGTCGTTGGCGATGCGGATGGCGTCTTCTTCGTCCTTGAACGGAATCGCCACGACCACCGGCCCGAAGATTTCTTCCTGGGCGCAATACAGGTCGTTGGTGCCAGCCAGTACTGTCGGATTAACGTAGTAACCCGATTTGCTCGGGATCGGGTCGGCATCTTTGCCAACCAGCTTCGCGCCGTCTTTCAGTGCGCCTTCGACCATGGTTTTCACATGGTTGTATTGCTTGGCGTTGTTGATCGGGCCGATCTGGGTTTCAGGGTCGCTCGGGTCGCCGACCTTGAACTGCGTGGCGGCCACGGCCAGGGCATTGGTGAATTTTTCAAAGATCGATTCCTGCACCAGCAGGCGCGAGCCGGATACACAGCTTTGCCCGGCACCGGAAAAAATCGCTGCCTGAGCGCCGCGCAAGGCGACTTCCAGGTCGGCATCTTCAAACACGATATTGGCCGACTTGCCACCCAATTCCAGCACTGCCGGAATGCAACGCTGAGCAGCGGCAACGGCGATATGGCGACCGGTTGCAGGCGAGCCCACGAACACCACCTTGCGAATATCGGCCTTGGCGATAAAGGCTTGGCCAATGGAGTGACCAAAGCCGGCGATGACGTTGACCAGACCTTTCGGCACTCCGGCACGCTCGATCAGCACACCGATCATCAGCGAGCTGAGGGGCGTCAGTTCAGACGGTTTGAGAATGACCGCGTTACCGGCAGCAATCGCAGGCGCGATCTGCCAGCCGCAGGTGAAAATCGGCGCGTTCCAGGGTGTGATCTGCAATACGGTGCCCAGCGGCTCGTAGGTCACGTAGTTCAGGTGCGTGGTCGGAACCGGAATGATCTCGCCATGCAGCTTGTCAGCCCAGCCGGCGTAGTACTCGAACATCTCGGCCACTTTGAGCACTTCGACACGAGCATCGCGAATCGGCTTGTTGGCGGTCAGGGATTCGATCTGCGCCAGGTTTTCCTGCTCTTCGCGAATCAGCGAACCGATCTGGTACATGGCTCGGCCACGGGCCTGAGCGGTCAGTGCCCACCATTGAGCCTGAGCGGTCTTTGCGGCCTTGTCGGCCAGTTCGACCAGGGACTCATCGGCATCGGGGAAGGTCAGCAACACGCTGTCGTCATGGGCATTGCGCACTTCTACCGGAGCACCGTGGCCTTCGACGAATTCGCCACCGACGTAGCTGGCAATGACACTGCGATCGCCCCAGTAAGGACGCAGCAGATCAAGGATTTTTGCAGTGCTCATCGGTTACTCTCCACGGCCATAAAGTTGGGCATCGGTACGCTGCACGATTGCGCAGAAGTCTTCGTTATCTGCCAGGGTTTCGCTGCTGGCTTTCCACAGTTGTGCGACCACACGTGACAGCGGCAGCTCCATGTCCAGGCTGTCCGCCAGATCACTGGCAAGGCCGACATCCTTGCGCATCAGGCCCATGGTGAAACCGGAGTCGTAGGCTTTGTTGAGAACCCAGGTCGGAAACATGACTTGTGTAGCGCCGCTGCGGCCAGAACCGGCGTTGAGGCCTTGCAGCAGTTTTTCCGGATCGACACCGGCCCTGGCCGCCATGGCAACCGCTTCGGCGGTGCTGATCAGGTGACAGGCTGCCAGCATGTTGTTGGCGATCTTGGCGACGTTGCCAGCACCACATTGCCCAACGTGAACGCGGGTGCCGCTCATGCCTTCAAGCACCGGCATGGCACGGGCCAGGTCATCGTCCTGAGCACCGATCACCATGGACATGGTGCCGGTCGCTGCGCCTTTCGGGCCGCCGGAAACCGGGGCATCGATAAAGGCCACGCCGGTTTTCAACAGTTCGGCAGCCACCTTGCGGCTCATTTCCGGGGTTGAGGTGGTGGTGTCGACGACAACCAGCCCCTTGCGCCCGAACTCGATGATGCCGCCCTCGCCCAGACAAACCGACTCGACATGCTCGGCCTTGGGCAGCGACAGGATCAGGATGTCCGACGCCTGAATCAGTTGCTTGCGATCGGCAACCGGCTTCACGCCTTTGCTTTCGGCTTGCGCCAGTGCGGCCTGAGACAGGTCGAAACCGCTCACATCAAAGCCTTTGCCCGCCAGGGTGGCAGCCATGCCGCCGCCCATGTTGCCCAATCCGATCACACCTACTTTCAAAGTCATGTTTCGTATCTCGGTTAAAGGTTTTGTACAAATTCAAGGATGACGTTGCCCGCCGCTTCGGGTTGCACCATGACGCGGCCCGGCACGTATTCGTGGGGTACTTCGTTGTGTTCGAGGATGAAGCGCGCCGTGTCCAGGCTTTTGGTATGCAGGCCGATGGCGATGGCATGGGCACGCTCGCTGGCGGCGTGGGGCAGCCTGACGCCGGGGTATTGAAGGGCAGCGGTGGCAGCATCCATGGCTCGCAGCAGACCGCAGCGGGTATCGGCTTGCAGGATGTTGCCGGTGTAGGTGACGGCGTCGCCGTACAGGGCTTTCCAGCGTGGTTCCAGCTCTGCCGGATCAGCCAGGTAAGTCACGCTGAAAATCCCGTCCACGGCATTGCAGTGATTCTGCCAGCCCGGCACCCAGATCAGTTCGGGGCGGTGCTGGTGGCAGATAAAGTTCGAGGCGTCGGGCAGCGCAGGGTCGATGAACAATCCCAGGGACACAACCGCTTCATCGGGGCGACCGTCAGGCAACGTCATGCTGCGGCGAAAATCGATACGCCCCTGGCTCGGCAGGCCGGCCTCGACCAGACGCGCGTGATCGGCGTCCGCATCCTTGCTGTGCAAGGCCACCAGCGAAACGCCCTCTTCGCCACGGTCCAGAAACTCGCCCAACTGGCGACCAAAGCAGAAACCGTTGACCGAGTTGGTGCCGAACTTTGCCGGATCGTCGATACCGATCAGTTCGATGAAGTTGCTTTCAAACATCATCAGCGAGGTCACGCTGCCCCATGGGTGATAACTGACCGGGGACGGCATGAAGCCCATTTTCCGATAGAGCTGCAACGCATGGGCGTGGTCACGCACCGTGACCAGCGGATGATCGATACCTTGTGGAAACTGAGCGACGGCTGCCATAGATGAACTTTCCCTGCATTATTCTTGTGATTTTGTCGTGAAGGTCGCGAGTGAAGCCGGTGCAGTGCCGACGGGTCTGGCAGGCGCACCGGCCACCACGACGCCCGCAGACACGGGTTTGAGTACAACGGAATTGGCGGCCACGATGGCGCGCTCGCCCACCTCGATGTTGCCCAGCACGGTCGCGCCTGCGCAGATCAGCGCGCCGCGACGGATCTTGGGGTGGCGATCCCCTGCTTCATTGAGGGTGCTGCCCAGCGTGACGCCATGCCAGAGGCTGACTTCATCCTCGACCACAGCGGTCTCGCCAATCACCAGCCCGATGCCGTGATCGACGAACAGGGCTTTGCCAAGCCGGGCGGCGGGATGAATATCGATACTCCAGGCGCTGGCTGCCCAGTTCTGGAGCAGCACGGCGCTCTGGATGTCGCCGTCGTTCCAGAGCGAGTGGGCAATGCGATAGGCCTGCACGGCCTGGATGCCGCGAAAGGTCAGAAATGCAGTCAGATGATCGGGGCAGGCAGGATTGACGATAACCAGATGATTGATGTCGGCAGCCGCTGCTTCGGCGATGGCCGGATTGGACCGCAGGATGGCCGTGAACCAGCTCTGCAGGTCGGCATCAGGCACTTTGTCCTGTAGCTGGTGGGCCAGATTGGCTGCCAGCGCAGACTCGAAGGACGAATGCGCCAGAATCCGGTCATGTGCATGCAGAGCAAGTACCGGATTACGTTCACCAAGCTGTTGCGCCTGTTGGCGCAGACTCTGCCAAAGAGCTGTCATAAGCCCTCCCGTTTGCTGATGTATCGAGTATGGACAGCGCTCACCCCTATCAGCAATAATCCAAAAATTGAATTTATGTTGCCTTTACCGCAACACAGGTAAAATCATGAGCCTCGTTCAGGATCGACGGATTCTTTATTTCTTTGAAGCAGTGCGCCTGGGCAGTGTCCGGGCTGCCGCTGACTTCCTGAACGTCGCGCCTTCTGCCGTCAGCCGCCAGATCGCCCAACTGGAACAGGAGCTGGGCTCACCGCTGCTGGAAAGGCATCGCCGGGGCGTCAAACCTACCGAAGCGGGCGACAAGGTGCTGGCGTATTACCGGCAACGGCTCACCCAGCAGGAAGTCCTGCTTGAATCCATTCAGGCCTTGCGCGGGTTGCACAGTGGCTCGGTGACGCTGGTTTCGGGAGAAGGTTTTCTTGAAAGCCTGGCGCAGCCGCTGGCAAAGTTCTCGTTGCTCTATCCCAAGATAGAACTGATCGTGAACGTCTGCGGCAGTAATGAAGTGATTCGCCAGGTGGTGGAGGATGAAGCGCATATCGGCCTGGTGTTCAATCCGGCCGCAGATCCGAAAATCCGCTCCCACGCTCATCAGAGACAGCCCGTCTGCGTGGTGACCGGCCCGAATCATCCACTGGCCCAGGAGAAAGGCCCACTCGAACTCAAGGGCCTTGATCGTTATCAGTTGGCCCTGCCGGGCGTGTCCTACGGCATCCGCCAGATTCTTCTGGAGGCCGAGCATCAACTGGGCGTGTCAGTGAAACCCGTACTGACGTGCAATACCTTTGCGATGCTCAAGCACTTCGCCATGCATGGCGGAGTCACGATGCTGCCCACCTTCGTGATCGAAGAGGAAATGAAAGCCGGAAAACTGCTGGCATTGCCGTTACAGCACGAAGTATTCAGCAGCCCCCAGACTCATCTGATCAGCCGCCTGGGCCGTCAGCTCAGTGTCGGCGCCAGCCGGCTCATGACGCTGCTCTTGCAGGAAATGACAGCGTTCAAGAACTGAGGCTGGCCTGAGTATCAGTCGAAGATCTCGACCACTCCCACTACGGCATTGTTACCGTCGATAACGGCCAGGGCACGGATCTTGTTTTCGATCATGCAGGCTTCGGCTTCGGACAACTGCGCATCTGCCTTGATGGTCCGCGGGCTGGATGTCATGAAGCTGGCCACGTTCTCACCCAGCACACCCTGATTCTCAAGCAATGCGCGACGCAGGTCGCCGTCAGTGACAATCCCGACCAGAGCGCCCTCTTCCACCACCAATGCCAGCCCCAGGCGGCTTTGGGTCATCATCAGCAGACAATCGTGAAAGCTGGTCGCAGGGCTTACCAGCGGAGCAGGCGAATGCATGACATCGCTGACGCGGGTCAGCAGCTTGCGGCCCAGGCTTCCACCGGGGTGGTAGCGGGCGAAATCCATCGGCTTGAATTGCAGGGCTTCGATCAAGGCTACTGCCAGTGCATCGCCCATGGCCATGGTCGCCAGAGTCGAGGTTGTAGGGGCCAGGTTGTTTGGGCACACCTCGCGGTCGACCGAGATATCCAGCCAGATGTCTGCATGCCTGGCCAACGTGGATTTACCGTTGCCCGTCATTGCAATGATCTGGTTGCCAAAAGACTTGAGGCTCGGGATCAGCTTGACCACTTCCTCGGTCTCGCCGCTGTAGCTGATCAGAATCAGAACATCGACAGGCTTGAGCATACCCAGGTCGCCATGAAAGGCTTCGGCCGGATGCAGGAAGAAACTCGGCGTGCCGGTGGAGGCGAAGGTGGCAACCATCTTCTTGCCGATCAGGCCGGATTTGCCCATGCCACAGACGGCTGCACGCCCTTTGCAACCGAGGATGAGTTCAACGGCTCGCTGAAACTCTCCATCCAGACGGTCTGCCAACTGACTGATAGCCTGGGCCTGAGCAATAAGGGCTTCTTTGGCAATGGGCAGGTGATTCATGATTCGGCTTGCGTCCGTAAGGCAATAAACAGGGGCGGCGATTCTTATGGGTTTTGGGGCGTTTGGCAAACGCTGTATGTATCGCGCCCCATGATCCCCACAAAGTACAGCCGCCCTTATCTCCTGGCCTTAACCGTCGCTCAAACGAGTGCGCAACGCGCCTTGAGCCCGCGCAATGATTCCCGGATAACGCTTGCCGGGATAAGGAGCCATTTTGGCCAGGTCACCAAACCCAGGAAGCCCTTCGACATGCCGCACCATTCGCTCGCGCAGGGCCTTGTCGGGTAGCTCGCCATACATCGCCAAGGCATTCTCGCGAGCATGCTCGGGATTGCTGGTTGCCGGCAATGCACAGGTCACTGCCGGGTGCGAGATGACCCACTTGAGGAAATAATGCGACCAGCTACGAATGCCGGCTTCGCGTGCAAAAGCCGGTACTTCTTGCCCCTCAACCAGCTTGAACAGACGCGCTTTCTCGAATGGCATATTGGTGAGTACCGCCACGCCCTTGTCGGCAGCAGCGGACAACACTCGCTGTTCGGCTGCGCGGTTGAAAATCGAATATTGCACCTGAACGAAATCCAGCCCGCCTTTCTCCACCCATCCTTGCAGCGCCTGTAGATAGTCGTTCAGGTAATGGGTGACGCCGGTGTAGCGAATCAACCCTTCCTTCTTCCAGGCATTCAGATACGGCGCGATAACCTCGACATTCACCAGACTATGGCATTGCATCAGATCGATACGCTTTCGCCATAGGCGGCTTTCCGACTGTCTCAGACTGGCCAGTGCATGGCTTTCATCAGCCAGAAAGTCCCCCGTCGACCAGATTTTGTTGGCGATGAAAAGCTGCTCACCGATCCCCAGTGCCGTGGCGTAATCCCCCACACTGACTTCCCCGGTGCCATACAGCGGCGAGGTATCAATGGCGCGCACGCCCTGCTCCCAGGATGCCTGCAACACTTGACGGACAAACTCGCGTGGCTCACCTGCAATAACGTCAAACGTCAGGAAGGTGCCCAGCCCGATGGCGGGTAAAACCTCTCCGGTACTGGGTATGCGACGGGTAATCAAACCACGGGGCAAGGCCGCAGCAGGCACGGCGGCACTGGCCAGTGATGACGGCAGCAATGTTCCCGCCAGCGAGGCAGCGGCACCGACGCCAAGCAACTTCAGTGCGTCACGACGATAGATGGATGCGATGTCTCGCATGGGGCCTCTCCAGATTTAATAAACACAGCACAGTGAATGGCGGAGCATCGGCGCGCAGATCATGTTCGCGTCAGGTCGGAACCGGGGCATGCCCGGCGATAAGGCGTTCATGCTTGAGCTCGGCCCAGAAGTCAGCCGGGATGGCGACTTTCATGGACTGGGCATTGCTGGCGATCTGTCCCGGCACGCGGGAGCCAGGCACGATGGCCGACACCAGCGGGTGCGCGGCAGCAAACTGCAATGCAGCAGTGCGCATGTCGATGCCATGACGATCGGCTATAGCAGCCAGCCTGGCTCGGCGCTCGACAGCAAGCGGCGGCAATTCAGTCGAAAAGTTGAAACGCCGACCGCCTCCAAGGAAACCGTCATTGAGCGGAGTCCCCATCACCACGCTGGTGCCTTTTTTGGCCAACGCTGGCAGTGTCCGGTCAAGCGCCTGCTCGTGATCGATAATCGAATACTGGCAAGCCAGCAAGACGATGTCCGGCGTAGGGTCGTCATGCTCCACGGCGCGAACGGCTGCATCAGGCCGGTTGATTCCGAATCCCCAGGCCTTGATCAGGCCCTCTTCGCGCATTTTTTCCAGTTCCCGCATGGCTCCACTGCGGGCAACCCGATAGGCCTCCTCCCAGCCGCCTTGCAACTCAGTGTTGTCGGGCGACAGATCATGGATGAAAACCACGTCGATACGCGCAAGACCAAGCCTTTGCAGGCTGTCCTCGACAGAACGTCTGGCTCCGGCTGCCGTGTAGTCATAGCGGTATTCAAAAGGTGCGGGAGAGGTCCAGATCGAGCTATCGCCAACGGGCTTGCCAGCCGCCTTGAACACGCGCCCGACCTTGGTGGAAACAACATAGTCATCCGGGTTCCGGTTATGCAGGAAACGCCCGAGGCGATATTCGCTGAGACCAAATCCATAGAAAGGTGATGTATCGAACAGTCGCACGCCGGAATCCCAGGCCGACTGCAAGACGGCTGCGGCCTGTTCATCGCTGATGGGGGCGAAAATGTTACCGATTTGCGTCCCGCCCATGCCAAAGCGGTAAGGGGTCATGTAACGAAGGTTATGCCGGGCCGGGTTTGAAGGCAGCCCCGTACGTACCACATTGCCCCGAGTAGGCAGCACACTGCCGCGTTCGCCAAATGGCACGCTGGCCAAGGCCTGGGCATTACCAGTCATGGGCAACAATGTGGCCGCAAGTGCCCCGCCTGCCGACAGCCTGAGAAAATCACGCCGATCCATCACAGATTCCTTGCTCAATTTCGTGGGTAACAACAGGAAGAGCCTCACGATAGACGAGCACTTTTGAGAGGAGTGATCACAATCCGATACTCTTTTTGCACAATCCTGCCGACACACTTGAGCGGATGACATCTTCTACGCACACTGCAATCTTCGTCTTTGCAGGGTTACGTTCATGAATCAATCGTTGGCGTTATCTGCCCTCAGTCCCGGTCGGGAAGGCGATGGTCTGAAGCGGCTTACCTCGCGGTTGCTGGCCCATACTGCCGGTAGAGAGGCTAACCACAGTGCCATTCACGGCCTGACCTTCTATCGCATGGAGGCGCCGGGGTTACCGACCTATTGCGTCTACGAACCCTGTATGGCGCTGATTGTTCAGGGCACCAAGCACACGGTATTCGGCAATGAAGAGTTGTTGTCCGTGCCAGGCGACTTTTTCGTCACCTCGATTGATATTCCCACCACCGCAAAAGTCATAGAGGCCACTGCCGAGCGTCCTTACCTCTCATTGGTATTGAAACTCGATATGGCGATTCTTCACGATGTTGTCCAGAGCATGCCTGTGATCGATAGCAGCGCTACTCCGACTCGCTGCTACGCTGCCGGGCAAGCATCGGAGGAGTTGATTGATGTGTTCAACCGGCTGGTGGGATTACTGGATCGACCTCAGGAAATTCCGCTCATGGCAGAACTGGTCAAGCGAGAAGTCTGCCTCCGGCTGCTCCTCAGCGAAGCGGGAGACTGGTTACGCTGGATAGTACGAGAAGGGTATCGTTCACGCGGAATCGTGAGGGTCATCGACTGGCTCAAACGTAACTATGCCAAGCCTTTGCGCATTGCCGAACTCGCAGAAATTGCAGGCATGGCTGGCTCGACCCTGCACCATAACTTCCGCCAGCTCACCGGCACCAGTCCATTGCAATATCAGAAGACTCTGCGTCTGCATGCTGCGCGCAGCCTGATGCTCACGGAACGACTGGACGCCAATACCGCGGCATTGCGTGTCGGCTATGAAAGCGTTTCGCAATTCAGTCGTGAGTACGCACGCCGCTTCGGAGCGCCACCCTCGCGTGATATTCGCCAGACACGGACTTCAGTCCCGACGAATGAGCAGGAGCGAACTCATTCGCGAGACGGGCGGCCTCTTCCCGGATAAATCCGGTCCTGCGGATGTGTGGTTTTTTCATCGCCTGAAAGACAAAACCCCCACCTGCTTTCGCAGACGGGGGTTTTGAATTTGAATCTTGACGATGACCTACTCTCACATGGGGAAACCCCACACTACCATCGGCGATGCATCGTTTCACTACTGAGTTCGGGATGGGATCAGGTGGTTCCAATGCTCTATGGTCGTCAAGAAATTCGGTAGCCGGTGCGTACTTGAGTACGTGCCAGCGAATGGGTGTGTAATAGATCTTTCGGTAATTTGTGTGTGTGGCGCAAACTTTCGGTTCGTCATCTTCACTACACCGCAATCCGCTCTTCGCAGATTGCTTGGGTGTTATATG